>CAZZKL010000007.1:3969-17942 GCA_964655135.1 uncultured Roseovarius sp.
GCAATATCCGCCAATTCCCCAAGCATATCCTCGGTCAGGGAATTGGCCTTCTCAGGGCGGTTGATCGTGGCAACCCAAAACCCACCGTCTTTTTCCAGCTTGATCATATAAGCCCCACCCGCGCGCGGATGCCCTCATCCCGCAAGGATATTTCCTGACCCAAAAACCCATCCGCCTGCGCGCTGCACATCCACACAAGCGTTTTGGCAACCCATTCGGGCGGGATGTGATCCGACCAATTAAGCTCGGACACCGGATTAACCCCGCTGGCCTTGATCTCATGTTGCATATCCGTGGCCACCGTCCCCGGCGACAGGCCCATGATCCGCAGCCCCGCCGCGCGGTTTTCCTTGTCGGCGCACATCGTCAGCATCGCCGCCCCCGCCTTGGACGAACAATATGCGCTCCAGCCCTCAAGCGCCGAATGCGCCGCGCCGGAACTGATGGTCAGGATCGTCCCACCGCCCGCCGCAGCCATTCCCGGCAACACCGCGCGCATCCCGTAAAAAACCCCCTTGAGGTTGATGTCAATCGCCTGCGCCCAGGCCTCGGGATCAGCCTTGCTGAGATGCGCAATCGGCTCGATCACGCCGGCATTGCCGATCAGCACATCAAGCCCGCCAAAGGCACGCACGCAAGCGGCCACCGCCGCCTCAACCTCGCTATACCGGCTGACATCACACGGCAGGGCAATCGCCCTCGCGCCGATCTCATCGGCCAGCGCCGTAATCGCCCCGGCACTGCGCGCCACAAGCGCCACATTGGCCCCTTGGGAGGCAAATTCACGCGCCGCCGCGGCCCCAATGCCCTTGCTGGCCCCGGTGATCAGCACGGTTTTGTCTTTCAAGCTCATTTTCGCCCCCTGTTCATTCCAGTCCGTAAGGTAAACCGCAACCCGCCACAGGTCCAGCAACAACAGACTTGACCCCGTGCTCCGAAACGCAGAAAATGCGGCGGATATTTCAAACGGAAAGGTTTATCATGACATCCTGGAAAACAACCAGTGCCTGCACGGCTGCAATTGGCATATTATTCTCAACTTCAGCCGCTTTCGCCGATGTAACGGCCGATCAGGTCTGGGGCGATTGGAAAAATTATATGTCCGGTTTCGGCTATGATTTAAGCTCAAACGAAAATATGTCGGGCGATACGCTGACAATTACCGACATCACCATGTCAACCAGCCTGCCTGATGAGGGCGGCAGCCTTGACCTCAAGATGGGCGGGATTTCCTTTACCAATAATGGCGATGGCACGGTCTCGGTCTCGGTGCCGCCGGTGATGCCGGTGACGGTCAATATCGCCCCGACAACCGGTGAAACCGTTGACCTGACGCTGCAATATGCCACCACCGGTTATACTGTGAACGTCTCGGGCGACCCCGACGATATGACCTATAATTATTCGGTTGCAAGTGCGGCGATTTCGCTGGACCGGCTGGTGGTGAATGGTCTGGCCATTGATGTTGGTGAGGCCAGCCTGAGCATTGCCGATCTTGTCGGCTCTAGCAAAATGAAGCTCGGCGATCTGCGCCAGACAACACAAAAATTCAACACCGGCCCGATCAGCTTTGCGGTGGCTTTCACCGATCCCGAGGGCAAAGGCGGGATTGTTGCCAACGGCAATTACGAGGGCATCAGTTTTGAAGGGGGCGGCAGCTTCCCGGTTGATATGGACATCAACGACCTCGCCGCCATGCTTGCCGCCGGGTTTTCCTTTGACGGGGAATACACCTTCAAAGGCGGCACCACCAGCTTCAGCATAGATGATAATGGTAAAGTTACGGAAGCCTCAACAAAATCGGGTGGCGGCCGTATTGCGATCACCATGAACCAAACCCAACTGCATTATGGCGGCAGCTCGGACAATATCGAAATTAACATGTCCGGCGGCGATATTCCGCTGCCGATTGAACTGGCGATGAAACAATGGGGTTTCAACCTGCTGATGCCGATTGCAAAAAGCGACGCGGAACAGGATTTTGCCCTGTCGATGAACATCACCGATTTCTCGGTATCTGATCTGCTCTGGAGCCTGGCCGATCCCTCAGCAACCCTGCCCCATGATCCGGCCACGATTGCGTTTGATCTCTCCGGCAAGGCCAAGCTGTTCTTTGACCTGCTCGACCAAAATCAAATGCAGGCCGCGACCACAGGTGCCGAGGCCCCCGGTGAGCTGAACGCGCTTGCGCTCAATTCCCTGACCGTGAAAGCGGCCGGGGCCGAGCTGACCGGCAATGGCGGCTTTACCTTCGACAATTCCGACCTCACCACATTTAACGGCGTCCCGGCCCCGACCGGCGCGATTGACCTGAAGCTGGTTGGCCTCAATGGCCTTCTGGATAATCTGGTGGCCATGGGCATGTTGCCCGAGGATCAGGTGATGGGGATGCGCATGATGATGGGCATGTTTGCGGTTGTCGGCGACGGCGACGATACCCTGACCTCGAAAATCGAAGTATCCGGCGACGGCCAAATCAAAGCCAACGGTCAGCGCCTGCAATAAAGCCGGGCTGAACGTTTAAAACTGAAACCAACAACGGGCCACATGTTTTGCGTGTGGCCCTTTGCTTTGACTTGGGTTATTTTTGAAAGAATCTCAGTAAAAGGGCCTGCCTCATGTTACCGCGTTTCATTGCCTCTTTGGCCATAGTGATTACCCTCACCCCCGCCCCGGCCCTGGCCGACATCACCCCCGATGACGCCTGGACGATCTGGCAGGCGCAGGCAAAGGCGCTTGGCCTGACACTGGACGCCGAGGAAACCCGCGAGGGCGACAGCCTGCAAATCGGCGAGATGACACTCTCGGCCACGCTGCCCATGAACATCGCCACGCTATCCATTTCATTCACCGGCCCACGCTTCAGCCCCAATGGGCGCGGTGCGGTAACCGTCAGCCTGCCAGCTAAATCGCAGGTCAAATTCGCCGCCTCAATCACCGGCACAGGCGACGTCGAGGCCACATTGCTCATGACCCGGATAAACGAAAGCATTGTCATGTCCGGCATCCCCGAAATTGTAAAAAGCCGTTGGGAATCGGACGGAATGCGCCTCAACCTGACCGGGCTTTCATCGGGGGGGGAAACTTATGATGTTTTCTCAGTGGCGATGGACTCCGGGCCTTACCAGATTGATAGCACCACCACCCTCGGCGACATATTGGTGATTGATTATACCTCTGAAAATGACAGCTATAATCTGGCATATGAATACACCATCGGATCTGGCGATGAGGCCATAGGCGAAACAGGCACAGATTCTGCAACCGACATATCAACCCGGTTTTTCCTTGTTTTGCCGCTTGATGGGCTTCGGTTCACTGATCTGCACACGCAACTGCGCAACGCTCTGAGCCTGTCCTATACCGGCGATCTGGCAACCTATCAGTCAAAACAAATTTCCTCATTGGGCGGTCAGGTTACGACATCCATAACCCAGGCGATTGCGACCTATCACACCACCCTGTCATTTGGCAGTTCCGGGTTGGCCATCGACGCCACAACAGGGCCGATTGTGGCCGATGTAATGATCGCCAATGACGGCCCCGAGCTGAATTTCTCATTTCAGGCCGCATCCGCTGCGGGCGGGCTGGCATTTCCACTGCTGCAATCCGACACCCCGCAGAACGCGCGTTATCTCATGGCCATGCAGGACATCCGGTTCAACCCCGAATTCTGGCAGCTTTTTGATGCCTCGGATAAACTGGATCACACCCCGATGAGCCTCAAGATGGAGATGAGCGGCACCGTGGACATCTTCGTTGACCTGCTGAATTTTGCTGTGTTGATGTTTGTCGATAACGCCTCGGATGTTATCCTGCCTTCCAGCTTCAACCTCGACACCCTCAGCCTGTCTGCTCTGGGGTCTGAGATGACCGCAAACGGCGCTTTCACCTTCGACAAATCCGACATGATAACCTATGACGGCATCCCCCGGCCGGATGGCCTTTTTGAGTTACAACTTCAGGGCGGAAATGCGCTGTTGGACCAACTAATCGCGGCCAACCTTGTCACAAAAGAGCAGGTATTGGGCATCCGCATGGCCCTAAGCCTCATCGGCCAACCCGGCGACAGCGAAGACAGCCTGACATCCAAGATTGAGCTGACACCCGAAGGCCACATCACTGCCAATGGCCAACGCTTGAAATAACATCAGCCCCTGTAGGCCGGGCTTAAGCCCGGCCTACCCCTTTATTCAATCTCGATAGTCACCCGCGACGCCCGCCCGCCCGCGTCGATTACTGTTAGCTGCGAGAACCCTTCCGAGATCCCCGGCAAAGCCGTCTCGCGCCGGTAAATCCCGGTCAGAACCGGCGTGCCATTGGCCAGCCATGTGAACGGCGGTTTGCCGTCGCGTACTTTCACCGGAACCGCGCCGTCAACCGCCAATCGCGCCCCCTCCGGCGGGAAGATCAGCTTGGGCGCATCGGCGGGCGCCTCAAACACCGCCTCGCGCCCGGTGAACCGGCGCAAAGGCTGCGGCAGCTCGGCGGTGGACAAGATCAACGTCTCGGGCGGCGGCGGTGGCAGAGGGTCAGCCTTGGGCTTAAGACGTTGAAATGCATCAAATAATACAGGTGCGGCCAGATCGCCACCAAACGCCCCCGGCACCGGTGTACCGTTCGCGCGGCCAATCCAAACCCCCACCACATGCGCCCCGTCAAAGCCGATGGCCCAGGCATCACGATTGCCATAAGAGGTGCCAGTTTTATATGCAATCCGCCCGCTTGGCCCGCCCTTCGGCGGGATCATCCCCGCTAGAATATCAGACACCTGCCAGGCCGCCGAGCGGCTGATCACCCGCGCGCCAGCGCCCGTATCATTACCATTGCGCCAAAAAAGCGGCCTCGCCTGCCCCCCCTCGGCCAGCATCGCATAAAGCTGCACCAAATCGCGCAGGCTGATACCAACCCCGCCCAATGCCACCGCCAACCCGGCCTGATCTCCGGGCAATTTCGCCTGCACCCCCGAGCGCCGCAACGCCTGCATCAAATGCGCTGGGCCAATTTCATCCAGCAACAGCACAACCGGAATATTCAGCGACTGCCTGAGCGCCTGCGTCACGGTAATTTCACCGCGAAACTGCCCGTCAAAATTGCGCGGCGCATAGCGGCCAAACGCCACTGGCCGGTCATTGATCAGCGTCTGAGGATGCGCCAACCCACGGTCAAACGCCATGGCATATACCAGCGGCTTGAGGGTGGACCCCGGCGAGCGCACGGCGCGGGTCATGTCAACAAATCCCTGCCGTTCATTGCCCGACTGATAGCCCGCAGACCCCACCGAGGTCAAAATCTCACCACTGCGATGATCCGCCACCACCATGGCAATTGAGACATCCCCCGGCAGACCAGCCAGCGCCGATTTAGCAAGCTTTTCAAGGCTTTGCTGCAACCCCGCGTCAATCGTCAGATTATGGCGCAGCGCCAGCGGATCAGCGGCCAGCGCCTGATCACTCAAATGCGGGGCCAGCGCCGGAAAGGCGGCGCGCATGGTTGGCACCGGCTCAGATAATGCCGCTGTCACAGCACCTGCGCTTAAATTCCCCGCCCGTTTCATGCGTTCCAAAACCCGCGCCCGCGCGGCCTGTGCCGCGCCGTGATTGCGATCAGGCCGCCGCGCCTCGGGCGATTGCGGCAGGGCCACCAACAGCGCCGATTCCGCAGGTGTCAGGCGGGTGGGCTCTTTGCCAAACCACGCCAATGTCGCCGCGCGCACGCCTTCAAGATTGCCGCCATAGGGCGCGCGTGTCAGATACAGCGCCAAAATCTGATCCTTGCTCAGCCGCCGCTCCAGCGCCAGCGCCAGCCGAACCTGCCGCAGCTTACCGCGCCACTTGCCGGTGCCGCTTTCCTCCAGCAGCCGCGCCACCTGCATCGTCAGGGTTGACCCGCCCGAGATCACCTTACCATTGATCACCGCCTGCGAAACGGCACGGGCCATGGCGCGCAGGTCAACGCCGGAATGCTGGTAAAACCGCTTGTCCTCATAGGCGATCAGCATCTCAAGAAATCCGCGATCCACCTGCCCCGGCGTGACAGCCAAACGCCAGCGCCCATCCGCCACCGTATAGACCCGCAGCATCCGGCCTTCGCGGTCGCGCACCTCGACCGAGGTTTCAGAAATCAGCACCGGCAGGTTGGTGCGCGCCACCCATTGATCAAACCCGTCGCGCAGGCCCGCCATGGCCAACAGCACAAACGCCAGTGCGAATATCACCCGCTCAAGCCGCATGGTGGACCTCGCCTTGCCAGAGATCAGGATAGTGCGTCACAAACCCGGATTCATCCACCTCAAGCGTGGTGGCAAAGCCGGTTTGCGCCGAGGTATAGGAAAATTGCCCAGCGTCTTTGAGCACCCCATAAGTCTGATCCAGCGGATGCAGAACGGCCTGTGGATAGCGCAGCCAAGCCGCCCGCAGGCGGATTTCATTGAGGCCCGACGCCCTCAACCGGCGCAGCGGCATCAGATTTGTCGCCGGAGTGAACGACAGATCAACATCATCCGCCGCAGCGACATCCGGCTGCGCAGCCCCGTTCAAAATCCAGCCCTCGCGCCCATGTTCAATCCTGACCCGTACCTCAAGTGCCCCATGCAGCCCCGCCACATCGGCGCTGATCGTGTGCCAGTTGTCATCGCAGCGCACAGTATAATCCAGCGCCGCATAGCCAAGATCATCGCGAAACCGCGCGTGGCCAATCAGCAGCCAGCCCTGATCCACCCGGGCCAGACGACAGGTATCATCCCCCTCCCGGCCCAAAGCGCGCCAAGTGCAGGTGGCGATGGTTTTACCGGTCATCGCGACAGGCTCATTCCACCACCGACATCGCACCGGTTGCCGTGCGGGCGCGGTAGCGGGGGCGATACATATCCTCGACCGTGGCCGCCGGATGATGGTAGCGGCCCGGCGACACGGCGCGTACCATATAGGCCAGTTGAAACGGCTTATCACTGCGCCAATCCACCGCCGCCAGAAACCGGTCCGAGCGGAATTCGGAATGCTCGGCATAGGTGGTTTCCAGCCACTTCAGCGATGAAATATCGCCTGAATTCAACAGGTTGGGGTTGTCGATCTCAAGCCCCGCCGGCAATGGATCATTGATCATCAGCCGGGCCTCACCCTTCTCGGCTGGGTCAACCTTCAGCACCACCACCAGCCGAGTGCCGGTTGTCACCTGATCCAATGTCACCTGATTGCCGTCCATATCGTAATACTGCCGCTCAATGGCATAGCCATAGCCGCCCGCCGGGGCGGGCACCTGCGGCACGCCAAGGGTGGTGAGGGTAATATCCGTCTGCCGGTTTGAGGTGTTGCGGATCGCTTGAGGCGTCAGCGCCTGAGCCTCAACCCGGCGCACAAACGGGCCGGAAATATCCGCACCATTGAGGCTCAGCCCGGCGGTAGAGGCATCCCCCATCAGCGCCCGCGCCGCCATCAATGTCCAGACCTGTTCTTGCGTAGACATATAAGGGGCCGGTTGGCTGAGCATATTCACCAGCGCATCGCGATTGACCGCGTTGCTTCCGGCCTCGATTGCCAGCGTCAACAGCCCGGCCCGGTCGCGCAGGCGGGTGCCGTAATCGGCGCGCCACACCTGACGCTCAGCGCCCTTGGGGTTGTTCATCAGATATTGCGCCCGGGCAAACATCCGGTCGGCGCGGGTCTGATCGCCGTAAGAAGCCAAAGCCGCGCCAAGCTGTGCCGCCGCCAAGGGGGTTGAAAACGCCTTGGCCTTCACATCGGCGAAATAGCGCAGATCGCCCATGCGGGCGGCCCCTTCACGGGCCAGAACCATCAGCGCATAGGCAATATCCTGACCGCCCTCATCAAAATCAGCGGCATAATTCACCTGATTGCGCAGGTTATCCATCGCCATGGCAAAGGCCTGATCGGGCACATTATACCCCTCGGCCCGCGCCCGCGACAGGAAATCACCGACATAAGCATCCAGCCAGAAATCGCCGTAATCAGCAACCCACAGGCCAAAGGCCCCGTTGCTGGACTGGCGCGTCAGAATGCGCTCAATCGCCTGCTCAATGCGCCGGTCAACCTGTGAGGCATCGCCCAGCCCCATCGCCTCAGCCACCTGATTGAAATACAATAGCGGCATCGCTTGGGAGGTGAGCTGCTCGGTGCAGCCATAAGGATAGCGGTCCAGTGCCGAGAGCAGTGCAGGCGCGTTCATCTTGGCCAAAGGCCCGGCGGAAATGATAGCAGCACCTGATCCGGCGCGGTACTCGGCAAAGACCTGATCATCCAAGGTGAACGTCTCGCCCGCGCCCAGTGAAAACCGCCGCGTGGTGGCAATTTCTGGATCATTTGAGCGCACCGGCAAGGTCAGCGTTTTGATCAGTTGCTTGCCGTCCGGCGTGGTCAGTGCCACGCGCATCTCATAATCGCCCTCAACGCCCGCCGTGACCGGCAGTCTCAGAACAACCTTCTCTTGCGCACCCAGATCAAAGCCCGAGGGGATGGTATTGCCCAGCCGCAACCCAGCGGCGGTAACATCAAGGCCAACGCGGCCTGTGGGGCCTTGCGTGTGGATAATCTCAAGCAGCATCTGACTGGTATCGCCGGGGGCCAGAAAACGCGGCAATGTGGCCGTGACCACAATCGGATCACGCACCAGCACATCGCGCGAGGCCTGACCCACGGCTTTGTCCGACCATGCCACCGCCATCAGCCGCACGGTGCCGTTAAAGTCAGGAATGTCAAAGCTGACGCGCGCCTTGCCATCCGCGCCAATGGTGACCGGCCCTGAGAAGAACGCCACCAGTTCCTCGGTCGGGGGCGGCGATTGCATCTGCATCCCGTTGCCCGCGTCCCCGCCCGAGCGCACCTGCCCGGCGGCCCCGTTCATGCCGTCAATCAACCGGCCATAAAGGTCGCGGATTTCAACGCCCAAACGGCGCTGGCCAAAATAATGCTCGGACGGGTCCGGGCTTTTGAACCGCGTGAGGTTGAGAATACCCAGATCGACAGCGGCCAGCGTGACATAACCGGTATCGCCCGTCGCCAACCCATCCACCTCAACCGACACCTGCAAAGCTCCGCGCGGTGCGGCGCTGTCTGGCGCGTCAATGCTCACGCTCAACCGTCGCGCACCGGGGTCAATCTTGGCATAGCTCAGCCCCAAGGCCCGCGCCGGGTTTTGCCCCGCTGCCACATCCATTGGCCGGATCACCTGCGCGCTTACATAAGCCCCCGCGCCCCAATCCTCAGACACACTCAGCGGGATCAGGTTTTCGCCTGCACTGACCTCAACCGCCTCGCGATAGATCACCCGGTTTGACATCACCGTAATCAGCGCCGTACCCGCATAACGTGGCACAATCCGCAACCGCGCCGTATCGCCAACCCGGTAATCCGGCTTATCCAGAGATAATTCAAGCGTATCAGGGGTTTGCGAGGCATCCGCTGGGGCGTACCACCCAGCATAAAAATCCGTTGACGTGGCCACATAAGCCCCGTCCAAACGCTCCACCACCAATTCATAATGGCCCCAGTCCACCGGCGCGCTGACCGTCACAGGCGCGTCTGTCAGCGCGGCCTCACCAGTAGCCACGCGACTGCGGCGGGTGATCGGCTCCCAGTTCCAATAGCCATAGTCCTGATACCATTGATAGCGGGTTTCCACCCGGTTCACCGTCCAGCGCACCTGCATCGCGGCAGGCGCAAGATCGGCCCCGATGGCCATCACCTGAAACGCGGCTTTAGTGCCTTCGCCCACAACCCCGTCAAACTCCGGCTTGACCCCGATCATCGGCCCGGCGGGGGCCAGCATCCGCACCAGTTGCCGCTCAACCGGGCGGCCCGAGCCTTCGCGGACCTGAATATTCAGCGCCACCTCATAGGGCCGATCCGAAACTTGCGCCTTTGGCAATTCCACCGGCAAGGACAAAAGCCCGGCCTGATCCGTCACCCCGCCGTCAAGATAGGCGGTGTCGGTTGAGACCCACTCATCATAGCGGCCAAACTCATAGCCGGGGAAGGCATCAAGCGAGCGTTTCGCGCGCAGTTGCGCCGTGCCTTCCGCCTTCAGCCCCGCGCCGGGGGCACCAAACAGATAGCGCGCCTCAATGCTTAGCGGCGTGGTGTCACCGGGGCGGATATCGCCCTCAGGCAGGGCCAAATCGAAATCAATCCGCTCGGGCAGGAAATCCTCAACCAGCAGGGTTTGCGTGGCCACAGGGGCAGCCTCCGGGTCGGCCTTGATCTGAAGCGTCCAGGTGCCGCGCGGGGCGGTATCGCCAATGGGCAGGTTGAAAACATGCCCGCCCGCCGCGCCATCGGCCGAGATTTGCCGCGCATATTCCACCCCGTCGGGGCGCATCAGGATGGCCGTCAGGGGCAGGCCGGAAATCGCATCGGCCACGCCATTGCGCGCCAAAGCCGTGGCATGGATCACCTCACCCGCGCGATAAGCGCCGCGATCGGTGGCCAAAAACACATCCACCGGCCCCGCAGGCGGACGGCCCTCGACCCCGCGATCCGACAGATCAAATGCCGGATCGGTCAATGATATAAACGCAGAATCATCATCGCCCGCGCGGGCGATGATCAGTGCCGGAGCCGCGCCGCCGCTGCCGCGCGTAAGACCCGGCGCAAACATCGCATGACCGTCCGCATCGGTTTCAACTTTCCCCAATTCGCGATTGGCCCGCGAGAGCAGCGTCAGCTCAACGCCGTCCATCGCCGCCGCATCCGACAATCCGCGCACAAACACATGCAGGCCATCGGTGCCCTTCAGCGTCGTCAGCCCCATATCCGTCAGCACAAACCACTGTGTGGCCCCGGGATCATCATAAAGCTCAACGCCTTTGATCCGCGCCGTCAGCGCATAAATCCCCGGTGCCTGATCGGCCAGAACCGCGCCCATCGGCAGGCGGGTTGTCATCGTCTGGTTAAGCTGATTTTGCACCTCACCCACGCCGGTCCAGACCTCTTCGGCCACATCATTAGAAAAGCTTTGATCCTGATATTCGCTCAAAGGGCTGCCAAAATACCCGTCCTGAATCGCCCGCAGCAGGTTGCGATCACTGACCCGGCGCAGGCGCAATTCAACTTGGTCCAGATTGACCGTCTCAATCGGCAACGCCGCATCCGCCGCCTTGGGCAGGATATAGGCCCGACCGGGGAAATTAACCTTGGGCGCGCGGTCGCGCACATATTGGGTGATTTCCACGTCTTTAAACAGCGTCTCACCACTGGCCGCAGGCAATCCCTTGCGGAAGGTCACGCTATAGCGTTGCCCGTGCTGCACGCCATCGATGCAAATCTGCTGGCCCTCGGCCATCACCACAAGCCCCGGATCAGGCAGGCGAACATAAGGCGAATAATCCGTGCCCGCCTTGATCAGGCCTTCGGAAAACTCGGCGCAAATGCGCGGGCTGGCGCTTTCATTATCTGAATTGCTGCTGACAATCCGAAAGCCATATTTGGCAATCGCCTTGTCCAGAGCCGCCACAATATCGGGCCGCGCCTGAATATCCGAGGCCAGCCGCAGCGCACTAACCATAACGCGCCCGCGCCCGGTCTTTTCCAGCGCATCCGCCAGTACAGATAGTGCCGTTACCCGCGCGCCATCATTTAACGCGCGCAAATAGGCATTGGTTGCCGCCAAAACCGCGCGTCTGTTGTTGGTGCGCTTCGCCGCTGAATCATTGGTTTTGATCCGCAGGGAAAGCCGGGCATATTCGGCCCATAAATCACTGCTGTCGAGCTTTGAGATGGCCCCGCCGGTCCAGCGCATCGCATTCAAAAAATCACCCTCACCGGCCCGCGCCTGTGCGGCATCAAGCATGGCCTGCGCCTGCCATTGCCCTGCCGGATGGGCGGCCCCGATATTGACGGCCTGAGCATAAGCCTTGCTCAGATCCTGGGCCGTGAGAAATTTCAGGTCTTTCAGACGGGCATCCGCAACCGCCAAAATCCGCGGATCAGTGGGCAGAATTTCAGCCGAAACCGCCCCGGCATATTCCACCCTCTCGGAGACGTCGCTTTTGGGGAAACAGGCGTTTGAGCGGCTGTTAAAGGTATAGGCCTGGCACGCAGGGTTGCCCAGACACAGGTTCTGACAGGCCTGCTGCGTGGTATCAAAAAGCGGCTCAAGATCCGCGCCGTAAAAATCTATGTCTTGCGTTACAACCTGATGCCGGGGCGGGACGCTTGGCTGTGGGTTTGGCTGTGGGTTTGATTGTGCCGCGGCCTGCGTGGCGGCGATGGCCATGAAAATATAGGCTAAATAAAACCGGATCATAAATAAAACTCCCAAAGATTATGACACAATCATGGCACGAATTCATCAACCAAACAACGATTCCACGCCGAATTTAAGCACTTATTCACCACAATAGCGGATTGTCGCCTTAAAGAGTAATTGCCGTGCCGGAGAACGGGATTGAGCCTAGCCAATAAATTATCGGAAGAACGCCGCGCGCGGCTGTCGGCGGAACGCCTGCTTGAACAAAAACAGGCCGAGCTGCAGGCGGCCAATCGCAAGCTTGGCAATCACGCGCTTGAGCTGTCGAATGAGATTGTTGAGACCCGCGCCGAGGTGCAAAATGTTCTGGATGAAAACCAGCGGGTTAAATCCGATCTCAACGTGGCCAATGAAAACCTTGAGATTGCCCAGCGCCGCCTGTGGCATTCGATTGAAACCATCCAGGATGGCTTTGCCTTCTTTAATGCCGACAGTCAGATGATTGGTGCGAATAATGCATGGATCGGGGTGTTTGACGGGCTTGAAGCGGTGCAGCCCGGCGTCAGCTATGTTGAAATTTTGCAGCTTCTGACCGAAGAGGGCATTGTCGATATTGGCGATATGGCACCTTATGCGTGGCGCGAAAACATGCTGGACCGCTGGCAATCACCCACGCCCGAACCCGAAGTGATCCGCCTGTGGAACGGGGTTTATATCAAACTGATCGATCAGCGCGGCCAAGCCGGTGATGTGGTCAGCCTTGCGCTTAATATCTCGGAAACCGTGCGTTATGAGAAACAACTCAAAGCCGCGCGCAAAAAGGCCGAGGCGGCGAGCCGGGCAAAATCATCTTTCCTCGCCAATATGAGCCATGAGATCCGCACCCCGATGAACGGCGTTGTTGGCATGGCCGAGCTGTTGCAGGATACCGACCTGACCGAAGAACAGATACTGTATACCAACACCATCAAAAACTCGGGCGAGGCGTTGTTGGTGATCATCAATGACGTGCTGGATTATTCCAAGATCGAGGCTGAAAAGCTGGTGCTGCATAATGATCCGTTTGATCTTGAGCGTTGCATTCATGAGCTGCTGATGCTGCTACAGGCCAGTGCGCGTGAAAAGGGGCTTGATCTGCTGGTGGATTATGATTTCTTCCTGCCGACGCAATTCATTGGTGACGCGGGCCGTATCCGTCAGGTGATGACCAATCTGATGGGCAATGCCGTCAAATTCACCGAAAGCGGCCATGTGATGGTCCGGGTGGTGGGCGTGCATTCTGATGATAAGGGCAATACCCAACTGCATATTTCGATCGAGGATACCGGCATCGGCATCCCCGCCGATAAGGTTGGCCATATCTTTGGTGAATTCAATCAGGTGGATGATGAACGCAACCGCAAGTTTGAAGGCACCGGGCTTGGCCTTGCGATCTCGCAAAAGCTGATCAAGCTGATGGGCGGTGAGATTTGGGTCGTCTCTGAAGAGGGTAAAGGCTCCAGCTTTGGTTTCACCATCACCCTGCCGGTGGCCGAAAAGGTTGAGCGTGATTGCTTTCGCCTGCCTAAGGGATTGAAAACCGCGCTGATTGTCGATCATCTGGTTGCCAACCGGGATATTTTGAAAAGTCAGCTTGAGGTAATTGGCATCAAAACCACGTCCTGCGGCAGCGGTGCCGAGGCCTTGAAGCACCTCAAAGATAAGCCTGATCTTGTGCTCACCGATCACAACATGCCGGATATGGACGGGCTTGAGCTGGCCAAGGCCATCGC
>CAZZKL010000007.1:18042-39099 GCA_964655135.1 uncultured Roseovarius sp.
ATGCGGGTTTTGGCGGCGGAGGACAACAAAACCAACCGGCTGGTTTATTCCAAGATGGTCAAAAACCTTGCGATTGATCTGCAATTTGCTGAAAACGGCATCAAGGCGGTTGAGCTTTACCAATCGTTTGATCCCGACATCGTGTTCATGGACATCTCAATGCCCGAAATGGACGGCAAAGAGGCCACCGGCAAAATCCGCGAGATTGAAAAAAAGACCGGCCGCCATGTTCCCGTCGTGGCGATGACCGCCCACGCCATGGACGGCGATGAAGATGGCATTCTGGCGGCGGGCCTTGATCATTACCTGACCAAACCGCTGAAGAAAGCCAAAATAATTGAACAGATTATGGCCGCCAAACCCGATTGCGCCAGCGATCCACAGGCGGATCAGCCTTCGGGATAATCGCGCAAAAAGACCCAGCTATCGCCTTCGGAAATTTCCGCATTATAGCGGTATCCGCCACTGTCAAAATCCCTGATGGCCTGCGGGTCTTTCAGCCGGTTCTGAATGATAAACCGCGCCATCGCGCCCCGGGCCTTTTTGGCATAAAAACTGACGATTTTTGGCACGCCAGCTTTTTCTTCCATGAAAACCGGCGTGATCACCCGCAATTTCAGCGCGTCCTGCGCCACCGCGCCAAAATATTCGCGACTGGCGCAGTTGATCAGCACATCCGCGCCCACCTCAGCCGCTTGTGCATTCAGCGCCTCAGAGATTTGATCGCCCCAATAGTCATAGAGGTTTTTACCGCGTTTGGTTTTCAACCGGCTGCCCATCTCAAGCCGGTAAGGCTCAATCGCATCCATTGGCCGCAACACCCCGTAAAGCCCTGATAATATGCGCAAATGATCTTGCGCAAACGCCATTTCATCGGCGTCAAGTGATCCGGCCTCAAGCCCCAGATAAGTATCGCCGGCAAAGGCCAACGCGGCGGGTTTGGACGCCATCGCGCCAAAATCGCGGAACCGGTCTGCATTCAGCCGCCCCAGATTTTCGCTGATGTGCATCAGTTTTTGCAACTCCTCGGCGGTCAGCTTTCGCGCCACCGCCGCAAGCTCAGTTGCCTGCTTTTGAAACGCCGGGCGTGTGGCATCCGCGCCCGCAACCGGGTCCATATTCAGTTTCTTGGCAGGTGAGACAACAATCAGCATTCACAATCCCTAATCCGTTTGATGGATAACGTCCAGAAAAGCCGCGCCAAAGCGCTCGGCACGTTTTTCGCCCAGCAAACGCGCCATCGCATCCGCATCCCCGGGCCGGGCCTTGGCCACCCGCGCCAGCAATGACGCCGAGCAACTGAGCGGCCGGTCAATCCCATCCGCCCCCTGCGCTAATTCCGCCTGCACCTCAAGCAACTGATCAAAAAGCGGGCCTGATTTTTGCCCGGCCAACGCCCGCCTTCTGGGGTGCATATCCTCGGCCCAGCCATTGATCACCTGCAGAAATATGTCGCCATATTTCTCAAGCTTAGCCGCGCCCACACCACCAATACCGGCCATCTGATCAAGGTTTTCAGGCCGGGTTTCGGCCATTTCAATCAATGTGCGGTCGTTAAACACAATATAGGCGGGCATCCTTGCCGCCTCTGCCAAAGCCCGGCGTTTGGCCTTGAGCGCCGACAAAAGCGGCGCGTCCTCATCCGATACCAGCGCCTTCACCGCCGGGTGCCGGGCCTTGCTGATCAGCGTATCACGGCGCAATGTAAGGCTTTGCTCACCGCGCAAGATAGGCCGCGCCGCTTCGGTCATGCGCAATCCACCATGACGTTCCGGATCAGGCCGCAACAGATCAAGCCCCATCATCTGCCGGAAAACCCCCTGCCAGACCCTTGGCGCAAGATCACGGCCCACGCCAAATGTCGGCAATTGGTCATGGCCGCGCGCTTGCACCTTATCGGTTTCTTTGCCAACCAGCACATCAATCAAATGCCCTGCGCCAAAATATTCACCAGTTCTCAACACCGCCGACAGCGCCTTGCGCACGGCCTCAGTTCCGTCAAAAACCTCGGGCGGCGTGTCACATAAATCACAATTACCGCAAGCGGTTTTCTCTTCCCCAAAATAGCCCAGCAACGTCACCCGGCGGCAGCTCTGCGCCTCGGCCAGCCCCAACAAAGCATTGAGCCGCGCGTGATCTGCCATACGCCGCTCGGGCGGGGCCAGACCCTCATCAATCTGACTGCGGCGCAGGCGAATATCCTCGGGGCCATAAAGCGTCAGCGTCTCGGCGGGTGCGCCGTCGCGACCTGAACGGCCAATTTCCTGATAATACGACTCGATGGATTTGGGCAGATCGGCATGCGCCACCCAGCGGATATCGGGCTTGTCCACCCCCATGCCAAAGGCCACGGTGGCGACCACGATCAAGCCATCCTCGGTGTTAAACCGCGCCTCCACCTCGCGCCGGGCGTCGGCCATCATGCCGCCGTGATAAAAGCAGGCGTTATGCCCGCCCGCCCGCAAGGCCTGCGCCAGAGTTTCGGTTTTGGCGCGGGTGCCGCAATAAACAATGCCGGATTGGCCTTTGCGGGCGGCGGCAAACTCCATGATCTGCCGGCGCGGGCCATCCTTGACCGCAAAGGCCAGATGAATATTGGGCCGGTCAAACCCGTGCAAAAAGCTGACTGGTGCGTGGCCGTCAAACAGCTTTTCCACAATCTCGGCGCGGGTCTCGGCATCCGCCGTGGCGGTGAACGCCGCCAAGGGCACATCCAGCGCCTGACGCAGCGCGCCTATGCGCAGGTAATCGGGGCGAAAATCATGGCCCCATTGCGACACGCAATGCGCCTCATCCACCGCAATCAGGCTGACATTGATCCGCCCCAGCATCGCCATCGCCGATCCCGACGCCAGCCGCTCAGGCGCCATATACAAAAGCTTGAGCCGGCCTTCCTCAAGCGCCAGCCAGATTGCATCGGTTTCCTCATCGGTGTTGCCTGATGTCAGCGCCCCCGCCTCAACGCCTGCTGCCTTGAGCGCGCGCACCTGATCACGCATCAGCGCAATCAGCGGTGAGATGACCACGGTCACCCCATGGCGCATCAGTGCAGGCAGTTGAAAACAAAGGGATTTACCGCCACCCGTGGGCATGATCGCCAACACGTTCTGCCCGCCTGCCACGGCGGTAACAATCTCTTCCTGCCCCGGGCGGAATTCATCAAAGCCAAAAATATCACTCAATAGCTGGGCAGCGTCTGACATATTATTCCTGCAAGATTACTTTCGCACAAAGGATATGTTCACACTCAGAATCCGGGGACAAGGGCCGGATCAGTAAAACATCATCACATTATTACGCAATACAATCTGAAGCGCGAAAATCCCCAGCAGCGCCACCAAAGGGGCCAGATCAATCCCCGACATTGGCGGCAACAGACGCCGGATGCGGCGATAGAGTGGGTCAAGCAGCCGGTTGAGCATCTCCCATACCTGCGCCACCAGCGGCTGATGCAGGTTCAGCACCTGAAAACTAATCAGCCAGCTCATGATGATATGCGCCAGAATAAAGAATTTCGCCACCGACAGCAGCAGCATTAGTATCTGAAATAGGGAAGTCATCAGCGCGGTCCTTTGGTCACATTTTTACCAGACCTATGCGCAAGGTGCCCGGTGCGCAAGCCTCAGCCAGCACGAAAAGCTTGCCAGTCCACGCCATAGCCTGTCATAGTTTCATAAAAAACCAACGGGACAGGTATAAATTAGTCATGGCGGAAATTTCACATCGCAAACGCATTTGGGGTTGGTTTTTCTTCGATTGGGCCAGTCAGCCCTATAATACCCTGCTGATCACCTTCATCTTTGCCCCCTATTTCAAAGAGCTGATGCCAGACGGCGTTTCGGCACAGGCGGCATGGGGGTTTGGCATCGGCACGGCGGGGGTGATCATCGCTTTGCTGGCCCCAATACTGGGGGCGCTGTCGGATACATCGGGCAACAGGATACGCTGGATCTGGTTATTTTCGCTGATGTATGTTGTCGGCTCTTTTGGCCTGTGGTGGGCGGCACCGGGCAGTTTTGATGTCACCCGCACGCTTGCATTTTTCATCATCGGCATGATCGGGATGGAGTTTGCCACCGTCTTTACCAACTCGATGCTGCCCGATCTTGGCACCAAAGAAGAGATCGGCCGCATCTCGGGCAATGGCTGGGCGTTTGGCTATATCGGTGGGCTATTGACGCTGGTGATCATGCTGACATTGCTGGCGGAAAACGCCGCTACCGGCAAGACCCTGATCGGCATCTCGCCCATTTTTGGGCTGGATGCCGGGCTGCGTGAGGGCACCCGCTCGGTTGGGCCGCTTACGGCGCTTTGGTACGCGCTTTTCATGATCCCGTTTTTCCTTTGGGTGCGTGATCCGAAACGGGCGAAAGCCCCGAAAGGCGCCACCAGAAAAGCCTTGGTACAGCTCTTGGACACAATCAAATGCCTACCGCGAGCGCCGTCTTTGTTTGCCTATCTCAGCAGTTCGATGTTCTACCGCGATGCCCTCAATGGCATGTACACATTCGGCGGCATCTATGCGGCGGGGGTGCTGGAATGGTCGGTGGTTGATGTTGGCATCTTTGGCATTATCGCAATCATCGCGGGGGCAATATTTGCCTGGCTCGGCGGCATGGCGGATGAAAAATTCGGGCCAAAGCCGGTGATCACCTTTTGCATTCTCACCCTAACCGGCGTCGCCATCGGCGTTGTCATGATCTCACGCGATAGCGTGTTTGGCCTGCCGGTCGGCCCCGACAGCGCCCTGCCGGACATCGTGTTTTACATCCTTGGCGCGCTTATCGGGGCCGCCGGCGGGGCTTTGCAATCGGCCAGCCGCACAATGATGGTGCGTCAGGCCAACCCCGAGCGCATGACCGAAGCCTTCGGCCTTTACGCATTATCCGGCAAGGCCACCTCATTTCTTGCCCCCATTTTGATCGGCACAACCACCTATCTGACCAATAGCCAATCATGGGGCGTGACCCCGTTGATCGGGCTTTTCCTGATCGGGTTGGTGCTGTTGCAATGGGTGAAACCCCAAGGAGATAGCGAAGCATGTCACGTTATCTCAAGCTGATAACCCTTACCCTTGGCCTTGCCGGTTGTGGCGGGTCGGTGCCTGATCCGGTAGCCCCGCCGCCGGTGATCTCAACCCAAAGCATCCCCGCCGCGATGCGCGGGGTTGAGGCGCGACAGTTGTTTGGCAATCAGCGCGGGGCCTCACTGCAATCGGCCCTGCCCTATGGCAGCTATGCCAAGGGCTGCGTCGCCGGGGCGGTACAACTGCCCGAAACCGGCCCCACATGGCAGGCCATGCGCCTGAGCCGCAACCGCAATTGGGGCCATCCGGAACTGATTGATTTCATCCGCAAACTGTCGGCCAAGGCGGCGCAACTGCCGGACTGGAACGGGCTTTATATCGGCGATATGAGTCAACCGCGCGGCGGGCCGATGATGAGCGGCCACCGCAGCCATCAGATCGGGCTGGATACAGATATTTGGATGCGACCGGCGGATAATCTTAACCTCTCGGTTGCTGAGCGTGAAAACATTTCGTCGATCTCGATGCGCCGCGCCAATGGGGCCTTTACCAATTCAAGCTGGACCCGTGCCCAGCATGAGATCATCAAAGCCGCCGCCAAAGACCCGCGCACCGCACGCATATTCCTCTTTCCCGGGGCCAAGGTGCAGATGTGCAAGGATGAGCCTGCGGGCGACCGCGCCTGGCTCAATAAAATCCGGCCCTGGTGGGGGCATCACTATCATTTCCATGTGCGCCTGAAATGCCCCGAGGGCGCGCGCGGCTGTGTCAATCAGGCCCCGCCGCCGCCCGGCGATGGCTGTGCCGAGGCGCAGGAATGGGTGAATAACATCCTTAATCCGCCCCCGCCCGACCCCAATGCGCCGCCGCCAAAGCCACGCAGACAGTTGGCGATGCGGGATTTGCCGGGGCAGTGCGTGGCGGTTCTACAGTCACAATAACGCAACATCTTGGGGTGATGCAGGCGGCCTTCCACTAAATTTTGTTTTGACATTACGGATTTCTATGTCAGGTTGTTTTTAATATTCAACAATCGAAAGGAGGTGGTCCAGTGTCTCATGAGGTATTGGAGCAAGGTGTCGGAACAATTCGGGATACGCGCATCTAGGGCAAGCCCTAAAGCGTTCTCCCACCCGGATTGATGCGTCCATTTCGACCCATCTCCGAAAACTCTTGAAGGGCCGCTCGGATTAGGGCGGCCCTTTTTTATTTGCCTTGGGTGATTTAAAAGGCGGCTAAAGCGTTTCGACATATTGTTGACTCACAACAATGTGTTGAAACGCCCACAACAGTTGAAGGTTTCGCGCGTTTCGCGTTTAAGTCGTGCCTCAACTTAAACTCGAAACGCTTTAACATGCTTAAAATCACAGAAAATATTGCCCTTGAAGATTGGGAATTATCCGAGCAGTTCATCCGCGCCAGCGGCCCCGGCGGGCAGAATGTGAACAAGGTCAGCTCGGCGGTGGAATTACGGTTTGAGGCCGAGCGCTCGCCCAATCTGCCCGGTCCGGTAAAGGCCCGGCTCCGGCGTCTGGCCGGTCGGCGCTGGACCAAAGACGGGGCGCTAATCCTGCAATGCGACGAGACCCGCTCACAGGCGCGCAACCGCGATATTGCCCGCGCGCGGCTGGTGGAGTTGATCCGCAAAGCCGTGGAAAAACCCAAACGGCGGGTGCCGACACGGCCCACTTTAGGCTCAAAAAAACGCCGGTTGAAAGCCAAGAAGGTACGCGGCGAGGTGAAAGCCCTCCGAGGCCGGGTAGACGATGACGATTAAGCCCGCACGATCAACCGACTGCCCGGCGTGATCCGCTTCGCAATCCAGCGCAGATGATCCCGGCGAAAGCCGATGCAGCCTTCGGTCGGGTATCCCGGCCTGCGCCATTGATGCAGAAATATGCACGATCCCCGCCCCGGTATCGCATGGGGCCAGTTCCAGTTGGTGATCAAAACCAGATCATACAAAGGATCACCCCGCCTCAGAGCCTCGTGGCTATGGCCATAAGGCGCGCGCACCAGTTGGTTATAATCGGCATCCCCCGCATCATCCGACCACAAGTCACCGGGCCAGATTGGCATGGCCCAGGGCGCAGGCCTTGTCATCCGATCAGGCCGGTACAGCATCGCGGCAATCTTGTGCACCCCTATCGGCGTCGCGCCGTCGCCCTCGGATTTATCCGCGCGGATGCCGCCGCGCCCGATGGTGCAGGGAAACATGCGGCCCCTAAACCGCAGGCCCAAAGGCGTCAGCACAAGATCATCGGTATTCATGGGCACCAGATTGCCGCGCATGTAGGGTGGGTGCAACCCACCGCCCCTACAACAAATGCCCCGATTTCGCCGCCTTGGTGGCCAGATACCCCCGGTTATGGGCATTCTCGCCGACCTTCAGCGGCACCCGCTCGGCCACCTCAATGCCATTGGCCTGCATCATCGCAATCTTGCGCGGATTATTGGTCAGCAACCGCACCGCTGAAAACCCCATGGATTTCAAAATCATCGCGCCAATGCGAAAATCGCGCTCATCATCCTCAAACCCAAGCCGGTGATTGGCCTCGACCGTATCAAACCCCTGATCCTGCAACGAATAGGCCCGCATCTTATTGGCCAGACCAATCCCGCGCCCCTCCTGATTGAGATAAAGCAAAACCCCCGCGCCTCCCGCGCCCATCTGCGCCAGCGCGCCGCGCAGTTGCGGCCCGCAATCGCATTTCAAACTGCCCATCAGATCGCCGGTAAAACAGGCGGAATGCAGCCGCGCCAGCACCGGCTGATCGCGCGCAGGTTGGCCAATTTCAATCGCGTAATGCTCTTCCCCGCCATCTTCCGGGCGAAACACATGCAGCCGCCCGGCCTCGGACACATCCAGCGGCAGCCGCGCACTGACAACCGGGTTAAGCGGGCTTGTCGCCGCCATTTGCGCCGTCGCCGCCATTGCATCAATCACCGTTAACCCATGCAGCCCGGCAAACCCGTCCGCATCAGACAGAGGCAGCACCAACGCCGCCGGCAATAACCGCGCCGATTTCACCAGCTTCAACGCCAACCGATGCAAATCCGCCGGTCCCTCACGCAGGGCAATCAACGGGCCTTTCATCGGGGTCTTGAGATCATCCGCCGGGTCCGCCACGCCCAAAACCCACGCCAGCGTGGCCTCAACCGGCAGTTTTATCCGCGCCAGATCGCCATCATAGGCGCGTGCCTTCAGCGTCTCAGCCCGGCGTGCGGTGATGGCCAGCACCGCCTCATTGCCCAGCGCCCGCACATCTGCCAGCCGTTGCGCCTCAAGCGTTTCCGCCGCCAGCACCAAAACCGCGCCCCCGCCGCGCAAGATAACCGGCACGCCCATGCGCAAATCCCCCCGCGCACGGGCCAGTAATTCAGTGGTATCAGGCGCGAGACTCATGTGATCAGGTGCTCCAAAGCTGCTTTGTAATGAAATATAGGTTTTTGTTAAGAAATGAAACATTCGCTCGCAACCCAACACTTGGGCGTGATTTACCTGTAGCAGCCCTTGCCGAATGGCCTCATGTGACACATCTTTAGACCAGAAGGTAAAAAAACCACCCAAAGGAACTCACCCATGGGACAACTCAAAAAGATTCTGCTTGTTGATGATGACGATGATCTGCGCGAGGCCCTGAGCGAACAGTTGGTCATGACCGAAGATTTCGACGTGTTCGAAGCGACCAACGGCTCGGAAGCGATGGCCAAGGCCAAAGACGCGATTTATGATCTGGTGATCTTGGATGTCGGCCTGCCCGATACCGATGGCCGCGAGCTGTGCCGCCTGATGCGCAAGCAGGGCGTCAAGGCCCCGATCATGATGCTCACCGGCCATGATGGTGATGCCGATACCATCCTCGGGCTTGATGCAGGGGCCAATGATTATGTCTCGAAGCCATTCAAATTTCCCGTCCTTCTGGCCCGCGTGCGCGCGCAACTGCGCCAGCATGAGCAATCCGAAGACGCGGTGTTTCAGCTTGGGCCATATACCTTCAAACCCTCAATGAAGCTGCTGGAAACCCAAGATGACCGCAAGGTGCGCCTGACCGAGAAGGAAACCAACATCCTGAAATTCCTCTATCGCTCAACCGAAGGCGTGGTGCCGCGTGATGTGCTGCTGCATGAGGTTTGGGGCTATAACGCAGGCGTTACCACCCACACGCTTGAGACCCATATCTATCGCCTGCGGCAAAAGATTGAGCCGGACCCCTCAAATGCCCGGCTTTTGGTGACAGAATCCGGCGGCTACCGGCTTTTGGCCTGAAAACTTGAGCCAGATCAAAGAAACCGCCATGGGGGCCGCGTAATATACCCCCATACCCGGTCGCATGTGCGGGCAATTACATGCACTCCCTGTTGGACTTACCCCGGCTTTTTGGCCGGGGTTTTTTTTATTTTTACCCATACCAAAAAAGAAACGACCGGGCTCACTCACGAAACACCCGGCCGTCCCTGCAATAAATCTATGCAAAACTCTAGAAAACTTATCTCAACATAAGGAATTATGTCGCGTGTAACCCCCCTTGGGATATATCCCCAAATGAGGACAATCGCCGTCAATTCAACGGAATATGATAAATATCTGACTCAATCCCAACATCGCGCCCCGCCGCACGAGCCAACAGCCCGGGCCAGGTGTTAAAATGATGGTAATGGCCTTTATCCGGCATTTTGTGCATCACCGCATTTGGCAAAAGCCCCGCCAGCATCACGGCCCCTTCAATCGGGGCGACGTTATCCAGTACACCATGCACCAGTTCAACCGGAACGGTGATGTTGCCCAGATCAAAATCCCAGCCGTTCACATTCAGCAGGCTTTCCTCGACAATCCCCGCCATCCCGGTTGAGGTGCGCTCGGCCAGCATGGCACAGGCACGAAGCCGCGCGGTGGGGTGCGACAGGATTGTAATATCATGGGCACAGCGGGAATTTTTAACGTACCGGTCAAAATAGCGATCGGTGTTTTGCATGACCGAGCGCACAAAAAACGGCAGGACATGACGCATCATTACCGGCCATTTTCGCCCCAAAACGTTTGCAAGCTGGTAAAACTGATCCAGCTCCCGCCAATCGGGATGCTGGTATAACGGGTAACTGGCCGATGACAAAACAACCCGGTCAATCCGGTCTTGCAGTTCATGGGTCACAGCCAATGCCGTGGCCGAGCCAAATGAAACCGCGCTGACCGAAAATCGCGAGGCCCCTAGATGATCCAGCAATTCCGCTACATCCGGGGCAAAATCCCGCAGGTTTTTCATCACTTTGAAATCCGAGCGAAACGTCCCCGGACGGCAGGGTGTGATCAGCCTGATATTGTACCGCTCCAGATAGGTCAGACAGTCAGTTGGATAGCCAAGGACATCAATCTCATGACCGGCCAGCGCATCAAAATGCACCACAACATCGCCGGTCTCTGGCCCCAACTCAAAATATTCCAGCGCCCGGCCATCATTCAACGTTATCTGCCGCCGGACCTGATGGGCCTCCGCGTCTGATTTACCCGGTTTGCGCAGCACCGCCATCGGCGTGCGGGCCAGCGCCGAGACCAGCTCGGCCTGACTGCGGCAATGGGTTTTTTCAAACACCCGTTTGAGATAAGTGCGCGCGCTTTCATAAGACACCCCCATATCCCCGGCGGCCACCCGCAAATCCCCGGTTTTATATATCGCCCCAACCAGATCCGTTTCCCGGCGGGTTAAACCATGCATCTGCGCAAAGCTGCGCAGCCCGTCATTTTCGCCCATATCCGTTGACAGCAGCACCGCCGCCGCCGTGACCGGAAAACCCATGCGGCGCGCGTCACAGCGTGGCAGCATCAGCAGATTTTCATCTTTATGATCGGGCAGGTGCAGCATCCGGGGCAGGTTGTTGCGATTACAGCACGCCACCCATTCGCAAATTTTCTGGGTCACGGAATTATCCGGAGCCATCAGGCGTATATTGCACGGCGCATCGTCAGCCACAGGCAAGCGGCCGCGCATCCGCCGGTTTGCCAGGATCACCCGCCCATCATCGCCAATCAGCGCCAATCCAAATGACAGGCTGTCCAGCACCTTGCCCATATGGGCTTCATCTTCTTGCAAGCCAACAATTTTCTCCGAAATATCAAAAGCCCGGCGGAAATGTTCGGTCAATCCGCTCAGGTTTTCCGATGTCTGATTGCCGATCAATTCCCCCGAACGCGCCCGCAGCATTTGCTCGGTCAATTCTATGATCAGTTCCGGCCACAGCGAATTATCCAGCGACGCCTCATAAACGAGATGTGTCAGATGTTCGGAATTATTGGCCAAAACTCGCGCTCCTCCGGGCAGATTACAGCCCCGCTGTATTTTCCCTGACCGGTTGTAATCTTGATAAGGGGTCAGGGACGAAACCATTACGGCGTGGTGGCACTCAGTAATATTTGGAAACGACAGGATGCACCTGATTAGATAGTACGCCAAGTAAGGAAAACCCGCCCTTAAACAGATTAAGGGCGGGTTAATTCTCGTTCAGGTGGCATTCTTGGTATTTCAGAATGCCATAGATTGCACCAAAGCCTTACAGGCCGTTGGCTTTTACACGTTTACCTTCGGCAAAGCAGATTCTGTCAGCCTCATCTATCGACATGCCGACCGGGGCTGAAATGGCTTCATCCCAAAGGACTTTTTCATGGGTATAAAGCTGACACATAACCGCCCCTTTTGGGGTCATAACCTTTACAGGCGCGGTTTCAAAACTGGATTTACTCAAACAACCTGCCAGAAAAACACTGGAAGACAGAACTGATATTAAGAAAAATTTACTCATGGCGTTACCTCATGGTCTTTAGTTTTTAATGTACCGCTATTTCTTTTAGTGCGGCGGCGTCGAAGTGGTAAAGATTTGCCTGACTGTTTCCGACAAATACCCAATTTACTTGATAGGTGATAACTATTTCCAGAATGCGGCATTAGTTATTCCCGAATGCGGCATTAGTATGATTTTAGATTAATTTTCGTTTATTTTTATAGCCTCTAGAAGCCACAAATTGCATTCGTGTTGCAATTCCACATCGCGACCAGGTGTTAAGCGTCATATGATTTTGAAAACCCCAGCCATGAGGCCGGGGTTTCATAGCTTGCAAATCAGGTGCCGCCTCTCAGGGCTGCTCCTCCTCATCCTCACCTTCGGGCAGGTTGAACAGGCTGTCGGCATCAATCAGCTTGTCTTCTGCCTCTTCCTCCGCATCCTCGCTCAGGCTGAAGGTTTCAAGCCCTTCAATCGCGGTTGGAATTTTCGGCGCTTCCTCGGTTACAATCCCAAGGCTTTGATCGGTGCTCAGCAATTTGCGGCGCTCGTCATCGCTCATGGTTTCGCCGTCTTTCGCCTTCTTGGCGGCGGCTTTTTGCACGGCTGTATCCAGCTCGGATTGCTTGCACAGGCCCAAGGCCACCGGATCAATCGGCTGAATGTTTGAGATATTCCAATGGGTGCGCTCACGGATGGCGGTAATCGTCGGCTTGGTGGTGCCCACCAGCTTGGAAATCTGACTATCGGCCAATTCAGGGTGAAACTTGACCAGCCACAGGATTGACGCCGGGCGGTCCTGACGTTTCGACAGCGGCGTATAACGCGGCCCCCGGCGCTTTTCCTCACCCTTCGCGGCGGCATAAAACTTTAGCTTGAGCTTGTGCATCGGGTCTTTTTGTGCCGCGTCGATCTCGTCATGCGTCAGTTGATTATTCGATATCGGGTCAAACCCCTTGACGCCTGCGGCCACATCGCCATCGGCAATGCCCTGCACCTCTAATTCGTGCATCCCAACAAAATCAGCGATCTGTTTAAAGCTGATCGTCGTATTATCCACCAGCCACACGGCGGTGGCCTTGGCCATTAAAAGTTTTGCCATTGTTCAGGCCTCCTATAAACATATCTTTCCCGACACCCGGTCAAGGGCGGCACCTTTTGGGGTGCGGGTTTCCATTGTCGGGGAACTTGAGCGCTATATACTGGGCTTAATTCAAAAATGAAAGTCCAAAGCGTTGTACTTCTAATTTGAGGTTTGAAATTAGAAGTACAACGCTCACAACATCAAGAGGGAGTGGGCCTTTCCCATTTCCCTGAACCGGAAAATTTTCCGAAAGGCTTTAAAGAATGCGTGCCCTGCTTATCCTGTTTTCCGCGATCCTCATCTTGCTCAGTGCCCTCCTGTTGATCCGGCTCCTTCCGCCATCCGCCCCTGCCCCCCAAGCCGACGGCGGCCGCGCGGGCGAATTTGACTATTATGTTCTCAGCCTCAGTTGGTCCCCAAACTGGTGCGCCATCGAGGGCGACGCGCGCAAGTCGCCACAATGCAATGCCGCCTCGGGCTTCGGCTGGATCCTGCACGGGCTCTGGCCACAATACAATCGCGGCTGGCCCAGTTATTGCGCCACCACAAAGCCCGCACCATCGCGCGCCATGGCCGGTGATATGGCCGATATCATGGGCACATCCCGCCTTGCCTTATATCAATGGCAAAAGCATGGGGCGTGCTCAGGGCTTTCAGCCCCAGATTATTTCGCTCTGGCGCGCAAAGCTTACGAAAACGTCATACGCCCCGAGGTTTTGCGCAAGCTCACAAAATCAGTTAAAATCCCGGCCCGCGTGGTGGAACAGGCCTTCCTCAAAGCCAATCCTGAATGGCAGCCCGATATGCTGACAATCACCTGCCGCAAGGGCCGCATCCAAGAGGCCCGCCTGTGCCTCACAAAATCGCTTGAACCGGTGCCCTGCGGCCCCGACACGTTGCACGATTGCCAGATGGCGTATGCCTTGTTTGATCCCCTGCGCTGATCATCCACCCGGATATAACAGCGCCCCACCGCGCAAAAGACACAATTGCCCTGATCTTACCCGAATCCCATCGCAATACCGACAAAATGGCCCATCATACAGGCCCCCATAGTAGTACGAGTACCCTCGACGCCGCAGGTAAACAGCTCCCACCCAATACGCGGCGTCGAGAATTCATAATCCCCGCATTGGCAAACCAATTCCCGCTCTCTACAGTCACGCCTGACAGCATGACACAAGAGGCCCCTGATGCGTGATTTTCAACTGCCCGGACGCTCGCCGGTACTGGCCACCAACGGCCTTTGTGCCACCTCACACCCCCTCGCCGCCCGCGTGGCAATCGACATCCTGAGCCGGGGCGGCAACGCCGTGGATGCGGCCATTGCGGGCGCGGTTCTGCTGGGGATATGCGAGCCGCAAAGCACCGGCATCGGCGGTGATTGCTTTGTGTTGTTCTCACCTGCGGGCAGCGATGATATTCTGGCGCTCAACGGCTCGGGCCGCGCGCCGGGTGCCGCCAATGCCGCCAATCTGCGGGCGCAGGGGCTGAATGCCGTGCCGCTTCACAGCGCCCACGCCGTCACCATCCCCGGCGCGGTTGACGCCTTTTGCCGCCTCAGCGCCGACCACGGCAAGCTTGGGCTTGAGGCCCTTCTGGCCCCCTCAATCCATTACGCTAAGGCCGGTATCCCGATCGCCCCGCGTGTCAGCTTTGACTGGCATCAATCCGGCAATACCTTGCAAAATCATGGCCTTAGCCACTATATGCCCGGTGGCACGCCGCTTAACACCGGCGATATTTTCCGCGCCCCCGGTCAGGCCGAGGTGCTGCGCCGCATCGCCAAAGAGGGCCGCGCCGCGTTCTATGAGGGCGAAGTGGCCGAGGATATGCTGGCCACGCTCAATGCTTCAGGCGGCTGTCACAATGCCGATGATTTCGCCGCTACCGCCTGCGATTATACCACGCCAATTCACGGCCCCTACAAAGGCGTTGATCTGGTCGAGCACCCGCCCAACGGCCAAGGGGCCACGGCGATTTTGATGCTGGGCATCCTGTCGCATTTCGACATCGCCGCGATGGACCCGATGGGTAGCCAACGCGCCCATATCGAGGCCGAAGCCGCAAAATTGGCTTATGACGCGCGCAACCGTTTTATTGCCGACGCGCGCCATACCACCCGGCTTGACCACATGCTGGCACCGGAGACTGCCAAAAAACTGGCGGCACTGATCAATCCCAAAAAGGCGATGAAATCCGCCGCCGCGATCAGCGAATCTGTACACCGCGATACCGTCTATATCACCGTGGTTGACCGCGACGGCATGGCGGTATCGTTGATCTATTCAATCTTCCACAGCTTCGGCTCGGGGCTGGCCTCGGAGAAATTCGGCATCCTGCTGCAAAATCGCGGTGCCGGATTTTCATTGCAGGCCGGTCACGCCAATGAGCTGATGGGCGGCAAGCGGCCGATGCATACGATCATTCCCGGAATGCTGCGCCAAAACGGCAAGCCGGTGATGCCCTTTGGCGTCATGGGCGGGGCTTATCAACCCAACGGCCACGCGCGGTTTGTCAGCAACCTGCGCGATTTCGGGATGGACCCGCAATCGGCCATCGACGCGCCGCGCAGCTTCACCGACGAAGGCCTGATGAATGTCGAACGCGGCTATGATGATGCGGTCCGGCAGGAGCTTGCCGATATGGGCCATGAAGTGGTGATCCCCGAGGCCCCGATTGGGGGCGCTCAGGCGATTTTGATCCGCGAGGATGGGGTTTTGGAAGGGGCCAGTGATCCGCGCAAAGATGGCTGTGCTTTAGGATATTGAGGGGCAGGGGCGGTGGGTTTCACCCACCCTACGAGGCATAATGTAGGGTGGGTGAAACCCACCGTGCCTGTGCTCAATTTAATTGAAAATGCAGCGGATATTGCCCGTCTTCAAACGGCCCGAACATATCGGGAATATCGGGGTGCTCCACCGGCTCCCCGGAATGATCCGCCACCAAGTTTTGTTCCGATACATACGCCACATAATAGCTTTGATCATTTTCCGCCAGCAAATGGTAATACGGCTGCTCCTTCACCGGGCGGCTGTCTTCGGGGATCGAGGCATACCATTCATCAGTATTGGAAAACTCCGGGTCCACGTCAAAAACCACCCCGCGAAAGGGGTGTTTTTTATGCCGGACCACCTGGCCCAGATGATATTTTGCCTGCGTCTTTAACATACCATTTTGCCCTACCCCCTGATGTTAAGGGGTTCAAGGCCTGTTTGTCCAATACCCAAGCGGAAATCCCCGGCTATAATGGTTAAAACCCAACACAATCCCATATTTTTTAAAATTTTTAGCGCCAAATAATATTTGTGGATTCCCCCCCGCTTTGGTTTCGGTTATATAGCTGTAAAAAAGAAAGCGAGAGGCAGATGAGCAGACCCCTTCGCGCATTCATCCTGTTGTTGCTGATGGCCGCCTGTGGCAGCCGTAGTGACATGGGCGTTGCGCCCCGCAATCTTGACGATGCCTGCGCCATCCTTGATGAGCGCCCCGAATTTCGCCGCGCCTTTCGCGCGTCCGAGCGCCGTTGGGGCGTGCCGATGCCGGTGCAGATGGCCGTCATCTATCAAGAAAGCAAATTTATCAGCGATGCCCGCACCCCGTTTCGCTATACTTTGGGGGTGATCCCTATGGGCCGTCAAAGCTCGGCTTATGGCTATTCCCAAGCGCTTGATGCCACTTGGGATGAATACCGCGATGACACCGGACGCCGTGCCGCCCGGCGCGATAATATCAACGACGCCGCCGATTTCATGGGTTGGTACATGGCCGTCAGTTCAGAAAAACTGGGCATTTCGCGGGCCGATACCCGCGCGCAATACCTTGCCTATCACGAGGGCAGGACCGGCTTTAGACGTGGCACATATAACGGCAAACCGTGGCTTTTGCGCATCACTGATGAGGTCGCTAACCGGGCGCAGAATTACGGATACCAGCTTGACCAATGCGGCGGTCGACCGGGATTTGTCAGCAACCTGCTCTGAATCTGGTCGGTTTAATCAACATGGGTGATGCGTGTATAAACATGGGTGATGCGTGTATAAACATGCGTCGGGCCAGCTATAGTGATAAAAAGCTATAAATCACGACCAAATAATGCGAGATTGCCCTCATACGGTATTATTTAGCGCCGTTTCACCCCGTCATGGTCTGGGACCATTTTAAGATGATTTTTATAGTAATTTTTTAACACAGGACATAAAAATGAAACCTCCTTCAGTCACGCAATCCCCTCTTACAACAATCTCAAGCGGTGCGATGCTCCTTCTGCTAGCAGTGCTGTTCACATTTGCATCCGTCATGCCCGCTGAGGCGAAAAAGAAGAAAATAAAAGGCGTCGATGGCTTGATTTCCCTCTCATTATGCCGCGCATCAGTGGATGTGGATAACAACCCAAGGGATCAGGATAACGTCGATTCGGACGGGACAAATTGCTGTTCAAAAGAGTTGGGCTATTGCATCGAGTGCCTGAATGCGACCCCCAGCTTTTGCACCAAATATCCTTATTCAAAACAGCCCGATTTTGGCGTTAAAGGCACCCTGCGACAACCCTCGGATCAGGTGATTGCGCCAGTTGATAACACCCCAAAAATACCCACGGCCAAGGGGACATTTCAAACCGCTCCGATGACCCTGGACTCAAATTAAGCCTTACCGGTTTCACCTGAAATGCCACTGGGCCGGGGGGCAAGCCTCCGGTCCGGGTCATTCATCGCGGTGAATCACGGCACCTTTGGGCAGGGTAAACAGCGCATTATCAAACTGTTCGCCTTTGGTCAGCTCACCCAACACAACGGTGGTACGACCGCCATTGCCATCATTGATCACCCACCGGCTCAACCGCAGCGGATCATTGGTGAACACCAGATCAATACTGCCATATTCCGTATGTTTTGGGTCTTGCGCCCGCACGGTGGTATAGGTGTCATCGCTGGAAAACCCGGTCACCATTTTTGCCCGGCTCAGATTAACCCGCCGCGCCAAAATCACCGAAAGCGGCGTGCGGTAAAGCGGATAGGCATCCGGGCGCAGATTGGATTTGGCATCTATGATCGCCACGGATTTGCCATCGGCAATCACCAATGTCCGCTCGGGTGGGTCATATTCAAACCTGACCCTGCCGGGCCGTTTGATATAAATCCGCCCGGTGCTTTTGCTGCCATCATCATTGATTTGGGTAAAGCGCCCCTGCGCGGTTTTGATCCCGTTCAGATAGGTGGAAATTTCCGGCAAAGACAGCTTCTCGGCGGCCACCGGTAGGGCCATTGCCGCAAGCAACGCGGGGGCCATCAATATACGCAACATATTCATACCCCCTATTTATGCATATTGCGCCGGATTTACACCCCTGTTGGCCATTGGTTTTATCTGGTGACTACAAATGTGAGTCCCTCAAAACAACGATGGCCGGAAACCTGCCGGTTCTCACTTTCCTTAAACCCTTTGGCACGATATTGCTTGGGCAATGAATACGCTTCCCCAAATCCATGCCCAAATGGTGGCTGATGGCGTGCTGACCGCCAATGCGGCGCAACAGGCGGTGATGCCTGAATTTGAGCGCATCCGCGCGGGGCTTACCACCACCGCCGCGAAAGGCTGGTTTCGCAAAACGCCCGAGCCACCAAAGGGGCTGTATCTTTGGGGCGGGGTTGGGCGCGGCAAATCCATGTTGATGGATATGTTTGTTGAAACGCTTGAGATCCCCAATCGCCGGGTGCATTTTCATGCCTTCATGCAGGAGATCCATCAAGGGATGCATCAGGCCCGTAAGGATGGCGTCGAAGATGCCCTCTCGCCGGTGGTCAAATCGGTGTCTGACCATGCCCGCCTGCTGGCCTTTGATGAGATGCAGATCAACGATATTACCGATGCGATGATCGTCGGTCGCCTGTTTGAAGCGCTGTTTGCCGCCGGGGTTGTGGTGGTGACCACCTCAAACCGCACCCCCGATGACCTTTACAAAGACGGGCTGAACCGACAGTTGTTTTTGCCGTTTATCGCGCAAATAAAACAGCAAATGGTGGTGCATGAAATGATCAGCCCCACCGATTACCGGCAAAACCTTCTGGCCGATAGCCCGGCTTATTTCACGCCTTTGAATGACGAAACACGCACTCAGATCAACGCCGTGTGGCAAGGCCTGACCCATGGCAAAGGCGCGCGTCACGCTCTGATTGTCAACAAACGCGAGGTTGAGATTCCCGCCTTCCACAATGGCGTGGCGCGGGCTTCGTTCTATGATCTTTGTGCCAAACCCCTTGGCCCTGCGGATTACCTTGCTCTGGCCGATGCCGCGCGAGTTCTGGTGCTGGAGAATATCCCGCTCCTCAGCCGCTCGAACTTTAACGAGGCCAAGCGCTTTGTCATCCTGATTGATGCGCTTTATGAGGCCCATGTGCGGCTGATATGCTCGGCGGCAGCGGTGCCGGAATATCTTTATGTCGAGGGCGAAGGCAGCTTTGAATTTGAACGCACCGCCAGCCGGTTGCGCGAAATGCAATCAGACGGCTGGGGACAGGTGGGATAAAACATGGCAAAACGCGACCCCTTTGAGATCAACGGCCATCGCATCGAACCGGGCACACGCCAAACCGTAGACATCCCCGTCAGCGTGCTCTCAGATCACACGCCGGTGCATCTGTCGGTGCATGTCATCCACGGGCGGCAGCCCGGCCCGGTTTTGTTTGTCTCAGCGGCAATTCACGGCGATGAGGTGATCGGGGTTGAGATCGTGCGCCGCCTGCTCCGCGCCGAGGCGCTTGAAGATATGGCTGGCACCCTGCTGGCGGTGCCGATCGTCAACACGTTTGGCTTTCTCAACCACTCGCGCTATCTGCCCGACCGGCGAGATCTTAATCGGGTGTTTCCGGGCCTGCCTGAGGGCTCAATGGCCTCGCGTCTGGCGCATATTTTCATGACCGAGGTAGTGGCGCGTTCGCAGGTCGGCATTGATCTGCACTCGGCCGCCATCCACCGCACCAACCTGCCACAGCTACGCCTGACGCCGGGCAATGACCGCCTTACGGAGCTTGGCGAGGTCTTTGGCGCGCCGGTGATGATGCCTTCCAAACTGCGCGACGGATCCCTGCGCATGGCCGCCGAAGAGGCCGGGATTGACGTGCTGCTTTACGAGGGCGGCGAAGGAATGCGGTTTGACGAACTGGCCGCCCGCGCCGGGGTCTCGGGCATATTGCGGGTGATGCACCATCTGGAAATGATCAATGATACCAACCTCCCCCCGGCCACGGCCAAACCGGTGTTTTGCACCAATTCCAACTGGTACCGCGCCCCCTCTGGCGGATTGCTGCGCGGTTATCTGACCATTGGCGACACGGTTGAACCCGGCACCGTTCTGGGCGCCATTTCTGACCCGTTTGGCGAATCCGAGACCGAAATAACCTCAGACATCACCGGCATCATCATTGGCCGCACCAACATGCCTTCGGTCTATGAGGGCGACGCATTGTTTCACATCGCCGAAACCCCCAGCGCCGACGCCGCCGTCAAACGAATGAACGCCCAACTCGACGCAGCACCGCTTTATGACGAGGATGAGATCATCTGAGCCCCGTTTCATTTTTCCTCAAATACTCCCGCCGGAGGCATCCCAGCTTCTGCAATTTCTCAAACCCCGACGGAGACACCCCAATGACAGCCACCGGATGGCACGGCACGCTGGATCACATCCACATCACCCCGGCCAAATCACAACCGATGCAGGCGCTGCAATCCGCCACCCTGATCGCGGGTCGCGGCATTGAAGGCGACAGGTATTTCCTTGAAACCGGCACCTATTCCGTCACCCCCGGCGAAGATCGCCAGATCACCTTGATCGAATCTGAAATGCTTGCCCGCGTCGCCGCCGATTGCGGCCAGATAATCCAAATGCACGAGCACCGCCGCAACCTCACCGTCACCGGTGTGCCGCTGCAACATCTGGTGGGACAGAAATTTACCGTGGGCCCGGTGGTGCTGCAAGGCGTGCGCATCAACCAGCCCTGCAAATACCTCAACCTGATGCTAAAGCGCGATGTTTACATGCCGCTGTGGAACCGCTCAGGCCTGAATTGCAAGATCATCACCGGCGGTGCCATCCACACAGGCGACACCATCCGCGCGCTTTAATCCCGCTTTACCCCCGGCGCGCCGTACACAGGTTCAACATCGCCGGAAT
>CAZZKL010000008.1:0-12287 GCA_964655135.1 uncultured Roseovarius sp.
CAATGCGGCCAATGCCTTGATCCGCGCCGCCAAACGCGGGGTGATCTGCCGGGTCATGGTGGACGGCCTTGGCTCGCGCGCCTTTGTCAAATCCCCCCTGTGGCATGAGATGGCCAAGGCCGGGGTGCAAACCGCCATTGCCCTGCCCATCGACACGCCAATCCGCACCCTCCTGACCAGCCGCCTTGATCTGCGCAACCACCGCAAGATCACCGTGATTGATGGCTCTATCACCTATTGCGGTAGCCAAAACTGCGCTGATCCCGAATTCAGGGTCAAGGCCCGGCACGCGCCGTGGGTCGACATCGTGCTGCGGATGCAAGGACCGGTTGTGGCGCAACAACAGATGCTTTTTGCCAGCGACTGGATGAAGGAAAACGACACCCCGATTGACCAGCTCCAGATCATTCCACAGCCGCCCGCCAAAAATGGGTTCGTGGCACAGGCGCTTGGCGACGGGCCAACCGAACGGATGCAGGCCTCGCCGCAGATGTTTGTCACGCTGATCGAAACCGCGCAGGACGAACTGATCATCACCACGCCCTATTTTGTGCCCGATGCCACCGTATTTGAGGCGCTCTGTGCCGCCGCTTACCGGCAGGTCAAGGTGACGCTGATTGTGCCCAAACATAATGATTCGTGGATTGTGGCGGCGGCCAGCAAAAGCTTTTATCGCAACCTGCTGGAAGCCGGGGCGCGGATTTATGAATACCGTGACGGTCTGCTGCATTCCAAAACCCTGACAATCGACGGTCAGCTTTTGTTCATGGGGTCCTCCAACATGGATATACGCAGCTTTGACCTGAATTATGAAAATGACGTTTTGATTCAGGATCGCCGCCTTACCAAATCTGTGCGCGACCGGCAAATGGCGTATATTTCAAGCGCGGATATTGTGCAGCTCGATGAGGTCACTCAATGGCGGTATCATCACCGTATCTGGCATAATATTATCGCTACGGTTGGGCCGGTATTATAATTCGGGGTTTGTATCACAACATCGCTATGGCCCTGTTGCATTGATTTTGAAATTTATCGGTAGTCCCGATTTTCCGGTGCCGTGGTTTGCGCTGCCACGCTACCTGTCTGAGATCACTTGCTGGTCGGTAAGTATACAGGCCCCATTTTATGCTTGCAGAGACCTATATTTCATATATTCATAAAATATGGAAAAAGAGATTCTCGCCCGCCTTACCATTCTTGGCCACCCTCAACGCATGGCCCTTTTCCGGCTGTTGATGCGCCGCTACCCGCAGGCCGTCCCTGCCGGGGAACTGGCGCAGGCGCTGGGGCTGAAACCCAGCACCTTGTCGGTTTATCTGTCGGCGCTGGCCCGGGTCAGGCTGATTGTCAAATTCCGCCATGGCACATCCCTGCATTACAAAGTGCAACTGGACAGCGCGCGTGAAATCATCGACTTTTTGTTGTTCGATTGCTGTCGGGGCCGGCCGCAGCTTTGCCCGACACTTGAGATTGCCGACCCAAAAGGGCCGTCTTTGATGCCCGCCAACAAGCAGTCCACCAACAAGCAGCCCGCCAACAAGCAGCCCGCCAACAAGCAGAATGTCATTTTTATTTGCACCGGCAATTCGGCGCGCTCGATATTGGCGGAATCAATCCTGCGCCATGAAGCGAAAGAAGGTTTTAATGCCTATTCCGCGGGCACCCGCCCGGCGGATAAGCCGAACCCTTATGCAATCGCACTGCTAAAGAAAAAGGGCCATGACATAGATGGGTTGCGGCCAAAAAACCTGAGCGAATTTCAACAGGCCGGCGCGCCGAGGATGGACTTTGTATTTACGGTTTGCGATGCCGCCGCCAATGAGGAATGCCCGCTTTGGCCGGGTCAGCCGATCAGTGGCCATTGGGGCATCCCGGATCCGGCCTCGGTTGCAGGCAGCGACGCGGAAAAACGCGAGGCCTTTGCCAAGGCTTATACGCAGATGCAGGCGCGCATCCGCAGCTTTATCGGCCTTACCCCCGAGGGGCTGGACAAGGGCATTCTACAAAAACACATCGATGAAATTGGCGCTCTGGCGCAAACTGAATAGGACAATATCATGGGACTTTTTGAACGCTTTCTGACCCTCTGGGTTGCCGCCGCCATCGCGGTCGGGGTGGTGCTTGGGGTGGCGATGCCCGGGCTTTTTGCTGCTATTGCCGGGCTGGAATATGCCAGTGTCAATCTTGTGGTGGCGGTGTTCATCTGGGTGATGATCTATCCGATGATGGTGGGCGTTGATTTTGCCAGTATCAAGGATGTGGGACGTCAGCCCAAGGGGCTGGTGATCACGCTGGTGGTGAACTGGTTGATCAAACCCTTTACCATGGCGGCACTTGGCTGGTTGTTTTTCATGGTGATTTTCAAGGGGCTTGTGCCCCCCGCTTCGGCCCGTGAATACATCGCCGGGATGATCTTACTGGGTGTGGCACCCTGTACGGCGATGGTGTTTGTCTGGAGCCAACTGGTGAAGGGTGATGCCAATTACACGCTGGTGCAGGTGTCGATCAATGACCTGATCATGATCTTCGCCTTTGCCCCGCTCACCGCTTTTCTGCTTGGGCTAAGTGATATTGTGGTGCCCTGGAATACGCTGATCCTGTCAGTTGTCCTTTATGTTTTAGTGCCACTGGCCGCCGGATATTTTACCCGCCGTCGACTTGAGGCCACACGCGCCGATCACGCGGTTGAGGATTTCACGTCGCGGCTAAAGCCGTTTTCGGTGGTTGGCCTGTTGGCGATGGTGGTGTTGTTGTTCGGCTTTCAGGCGCAGACCATTCTGGCCGCCCCCTTGGTCATTGCATTGATCGCGGTGCCGTTGATGATCCAAAGCTACGGTATTTTCGCCATTGCCTTTGGCTGGGGTTATGCGTGGCGCGTTCCGTTCAACATTGCCGCACCAGCCGCCCTGATAGGCACCTCGAACTTTTTTGAACTGGCCGTCGCCGTTGCCATCAGCCTGTTTGGCCTCAATTCCGGCGCGGCGCTGGCAACTGTGGTTGGCGTGCTGGTCGAGGTGCCGGTGATGCTGTCTCTGGTGGCATTTGCCAACCGCAAACGCGCGCGCTTTGCTGACGCCTGAGGCATCGAATTGATACCGCATGAAGGGGGTTTCCGTTTCACCCCACGAGGGCGCGCATTCTGCATCGCCATCTCAAAATGCAGTGGTGGAAAGCGCATTCCCCGCCGCTTTTATGCCGCTTTCCAGAATGTCGAACATCTGATTGATCTGCGGCTCGGAAATGACAAGCGGCGGTGAGAAGACGCACATGTTGATGATCGGCCGCAGGATCAGTCCCTGACTTTGACAATGGGCGTCAATCAGGCTCCCAAACTCATAATCGCGTTCCAATGAGGTTTTTCCCTCGCCCGAACACTCAACACAACCCATAAGCCCCATGCCACGGGTATCCGTGACAAACGGCATATCCGACAGCGCGCCAAGCCGCTCAAGAAACAGCGGGGTTACTTCTTTCACATGATCCAGTATCCCCTCGGCCTCAAAAATCTCGATGTTCTTCAGGGCGGCGGCGGCGCTGACCGGATGACCTGCGTAGGTGTAGCCGTTCGAGAATGCCGCGCCCTTTGACATCTCCCCGGAAATGTCATTGATCAGCCGGTCGGAAATAATTGCCGCCCCCATCGGCACATAGCCCGATGTCATGCCCTTGGCACAAGTAATAATATCAGGGGTGATGCCAAACACATCTTGTGAGGCAAACCAATGCCCAAGACGGCCAAAGCCGGTTACAACCTCGTCCGAGATATAAAGCACATCATGGCGGTGGCACAGCTCAAGACACCGTTTATGATAGCCCTCGGGCGGCACAATGACGCCGCCTGAGGCCAGTATCGGCTCGGCTATGAAGGCCGCAACCTTATTGGGTCCGATTGTCAGGATCGCGCTTTCCAGATCTTGTATTTTCTCCTCAAGGAAGGCGCTGATGCTGCTGCCGTCGGCGCGGTGCAGCGGGTTCACATCGGGCAGGAAATGGACCAATTCATCGGCTTTATCAAGCCACACCCGATCACGCTCTTTGCCGCTGACACTGGCCGCCAGATAGGTGCTGCCATGATAGGCCTTGTGCCGCGAGATGATGATCTTTTTCTCGGGGCGGCCCAACAGGTTGTTGCGAAACTGAACAAACCGCAGCGCGCTGTCGACGGCGGTAGAGCCACCCGTGGTAAAGAACACATGGTTAAGATCACCCGGCGTGCGCGCCGCAATTTCATGGGCCAGACGCGCCGTAACCGAATTTGTGGTGTTGAAAGGCGAGAAATACGCGAGTTGGCGCGCCTGTTCCGCCATCGCATCCGCCATTTCAGCCCGGCCATAGCCGATTTGGACACACCACATGCCGCCCGGCCCGTCTATCAGGCGCTCGCCATTTTCATTGACCACATAGATGCCGCTCCCGCCTTCGACAAAGGTCCGGTCGTTTTGCCCGATTGCGCTCATGCCTTCCCACGGGTGCACAAAGTTTTGATTGTCCCAGCGTTTCAGGGCTTCAAGGTCATTTGGTTTCAACATTTCAATATCCCCCGGATCAATCGGTTTTGGTGTGTACGGCGGGGCGCTGCATTTCGTCGGCCCCGATAAGAATGGGAAATTCATCACGGGTTTGCGCATCGGCGGCCCCGAAATAGTTTGGGAAATGGCTGTTCAAAATAGCGTCAGATTTGACTTTCGCGCGCTCAAGCAGGTCTGTCTTGCCGCTGTTTTCCCATGTATCCGTGCGTTCGCGGTCCATCAGTCTTGGGTAAATATATTCATTGCCCATATAAGATAACGTATGTGGGTTTCCCAGAAAATGGCCCGGGTCAATCGCACATTGGTGGATCACATCAACCGCAAGTGTCTCATCCGATATTTCGATCCCGCGCAGGGTCCGCAAAATCATCCCGCCGGCTTCGTCGTCGATCACCATGCTTTCAAAACTGCACCCCATCAGGCTACCCAACATGCCGCCAAATTCGCACACACGGTTGGCACCCGCATGGGCCGCCAAAGCAAAGGTCAGCGCCTTTTCCAGCCCATATTGCGCATCCGGCAGTTTGGCATCCGTCATCCCCGCCCCAACCGAGGTTGGAAGGCCATAGAAATGGCCCATCTGAACCGCCGCTGCCGCTATCAGGGCCTGTTCGCCACCGCCGCCGGTGAACGATCCGCTGCGCAGGTCGGTGATAAAGGGCCAGGCGGCAAAGCAGATCGCACAGCCCGGATTGATCAGGTTCACAATCGCCACGCAGGCCAGTGTTTCGGCCACCGCCTGCACCAATGTCCCGGCTAGTGTTGCGGGTGCTGTCGCCCCGGATTGTGGCGGCACCGCCAGATCAACCGTCAGGCCCAGCTTGGCCGTATCAATCATAAGCTCTAGGTTTTCACGGCCAAACCGCAGGGGCGACACCACCGGACAGCCGCCAAATATCACCGAGGGCTTTTTCATGAAGCTGCCCTCGCCGCCCGACGCCAGATCAAGCATCCGGATCGCATGGGGAAGAAAACTGCGGTCGCGAAACGTCAGGCAGGCCGGTTTTTGACTGCCCGCAAGGATCGCATAAAGCGTGTTCATGTCATGGCTAAAGTCATCAGGCACGTCGGTGGCCAGAACCGTATCCCCCAGCATGTGAATGTTTTCAAGCTGATCAACCAGCCGGGTAAAATCATAAACATCGCGCAACACGGAGGGCCGATAAGATTTTGTTTCGGCATCAAACGTGGTCACCGCCGTGCCGGAATTTGAGAAATAGACGTTTTGCGCGGTGCAATGCATGTCGTCTTTGCCTTCGCGCTCGCCGCGCGCATAGACATAGAATTCATCCGCCGCACCCGCCAGCAGATCCTCCATCAACGCCCGGGGAAAGCAAAGCCGCCCGTGGGCGTTCAAAACCGCCCCCTTGGGCAGCACCAGATCAAGCAATTCGGGGGTGTGATCAGTCAGGCCCGTGCGCTCAAGTATGGTCATTGCAGCGGTGTGTACCTGCGCCATGTCGGCCCGCGTCAGGGGTTTATACCGCCCGCCGCTCAGACCGGCGCGCACCGCCTCGTTGCCGGTTGTCTCCATCTGAGCGGCAAGCCGCGCTTCACGCCCCCCGCCGCGACGGCGGGTTCGGTTTCCTGATACGTTAGGCATTAGATTTCCCCCTCGGAAAACGCGGTAATTTCACGGCGATACCAGTCTTGGTTTACCGCCTCGGCGGTTCGTTCAAAATTGCGCGCAGTCATATGGCCCGCATAGACCGCATCCACAATCAACGCCGGTCCGGCGGCATCGCCAAACAGCTCAAGCGTGGTCAGGCCCCGGCCTTTCAACGCATCATAAAGCGCGGTTTCGCGGCGGCGTTCCGTTACCAAAACAGCCGCAGCGCAAGGAATACCCTGCGCCCGTCTGGTAAATCTGCACGCGATACGCATCTTGCCCGGGTCCAGCCCCACAAGCGTATGATTGCACCGGATATCCACGCCCATTTCCAACAGGCCTGCCTGAATGCGGTGCTGTTCCAGCGTCAGCGTTGTAAACGACGACACCAGACTTTCGGGCGTCACAAAGATCACCTCATGACCCGCCGCCGCCAGTTTCTCGGCGATAACACCGGCAATATAGCCGTGATCATCATCATAAACGGCCACCGGCCCGGCGGCGGGCATCTTGCCCATCATGATGTCATCCGGCGTCAGGATCACCGCGCCCGCAGCAATCGCTGGCGGCGTGCGCATCGTATTGCGCCCGATCCCGTCCTTGCGCCAATGCGCGCCGGTTGCGACAAACACGTTTGCAATGCCAAGCTCCAGCACCTCAGCCACGTCCAGCCGGCTATTGGTATAGAGTTGCACATTTGGCCGTTGGCGCAGATCATGCAGACGGTAATCAGCAACCCGCGCCCATGCTATCAGCCCCGGCAGTTGGCTTTCACGCAACACCCGCCCGCCCGGCTCTGGCCCGGCTTCGGCCAGTGTCACCTGATACCCCCGCCGCGCCAGTTGCATGGCACATTCCAGCCCCGCAGGCCCCGCGCCTATTACCAGCGCATCGTTTTCATCGGCTTTTGGGGCGATATTTTCGGGGTGCCAGCCACGCCGCCATTCTTCCCCCATGGTCGGGTTTTGGGTGCAACGGATCGGGGCACCAACACTATCCGCCGCGACACAGATATTGCAGCCGATGCATTCGCGTATCTCATCACTCCGGCCCTGCTCAATTTTTTGCGGCAAAAACGGATCAGCAATCGAAGGCCGCGCCGCACCGATGAAATCAACGATGCCCTTGCGGATCATCGACACCATCATATCGGGTGAGGTCAGCCGCCCAACCCCGACAACCGGCTTGGTCGTGATGGATTTAACAAATGAGATATAATCGTTTTGATAGCCGTCTTGCGGCTGAAACCGCGATGTTGCGGAATCGTTTGGCCAATCGGCCACGTTGACATCCCACAGATCGGGCAATTCGGCCAGCATCTCAACAATCGCGCGGCCCTCTTCGGCGGCCTGCATCCCATCGCCGCCCAGCATTTCATCAACCGCAAACCGAAACGCCACGGCACAGGTATCGCCCACCGCCTCGCGGGTTTCCTCAAGCAGCTCACGGGTCAGGCGCACACGGTTTTCCAGACTGCCACCGTATTCATCCGTGCGGTCATTCATATGCGGCAACAGAAAATGATGCGCCAACGTCATCTGATGCCCGGCATAGACATAGACAATATCAAACCCGGCCTCTTTTGACCGGAGGGCGGCCTCACGGTGCCAGCGGCGAAAATTGCGGATGTCGGATTTGTCCATCGCCCGGGCCTGTTTGGGATAGGGGGCATCCACCGACATATCAGAAGGGGCCAATACCGGCGCCCGGCTCAGCAGGTTTTGGGCGTGGTTGCCATTATGCGCCAACTCAATCGCCGCTAATGATCCTTTTTCATGCACCGCTTCGGTCATCAGCCGAAGCGCCGGAATGTCGCGCGCATCCCACAGGCGGTTTTCGGCAAATGGCGACAGGTCTGAGGTGGGGTGAATTTCGGTTTCCTGATTGGACACCACCGCCCATCCGCCTTCGGCCTTCATCGCGCGCATGGCGGCCTCGGCTTTTGGCCGGACATGGCCCATGCCGTTACAATGCGGCACCTGAAAGAAACGGTTGCGCGCCCTTACCGGACCGATCTGAACCGGCTCAAACAGCACAGAATATTTATTCGCCTCAGACATGAGTACGCCTTTTTAGGGGTGAAAAAAGCGCCGGGGCCCGCAACAGGGGGTCCCGGCATTAGGTTGGGATCAAAAACCGGCTTTGATCCGCTCGAATTCTTTCAGCATCTTGGCTTCCAGCGTCGGCTCAACCGCATCAAAGAACAGACTGCCTTCAAAGAATTCCTTGGGGTTATCAAACCCGTATTGTTTGATCAGGGCCTGATCTGAAATGGCATAAGCCTCGGCATTGGCGTGCGGATAGCCCCAGTTTTCGATGATGTATTTACCGCTTGCCGCATCGGAAAGCGCATTAAGCTGATCATAAATCTGATCCTCGGGCGTGGTCGAGGATTTCAGACGCACATAGCCACAAACCCAAGTTGCAATGCCTTTATCGACATCGCGCATCATCTTGGCGGGGGTTTCGTTCCAGATCAGGTTCAGCTCAGACTGGTTCCAGGCCCAGCCCATTTCAATCTCGCCCGAGGCCATCGCCTGATCCATTTGGCTGGCGTCTGCCCAGTAGAACCGCACATTCGGATGAACCGCCCGCAGAAAATCCGACGCTTGTTTGAATTGTTCATCATCCAGCTTGGTGTAATCCGCGCCGTTGCCTGTGGCCAAAGACGCAAGCGCATAAGCACTTGAGGCCGCATCGGGAATTGAGACTTTGCCCTTGTAGGCAGGATCGGCCAGAAGTTGCAGCGAAATCTTGTCATCCGAGATCATATCGGTGCGGTAAATCAACCCGGTATTGCCCCACTCAAACGGCATCATATAAAGCGTGCCGTCAATCATGATACCATCGACATTTTTGATCTCAGGCAGCATCTTATCCCAATTCCGCAGCTTGGAAGGGTCCAGCGGTTGAATCAAATCCGCAGCCACCCATTTGCGCACCGCATCCGAACAGGGGTGCGCCAGATCCGCGGTATAGCCCGATTGCAGCTTGGTGAACGCCTCTTCCTGACTGCCAAAGAATGTATAGGTTGGGGCCGTGCCGTATTTTTCCATATAGGCCCCAAAAAAGCCCTGATCCTCATAGCCGGACCAGTCAAATATCGTCAGGTCCGCCCCACCGGCCATGGCGGCCCCGGCGGATAAGGTTGCTGACAATGCCAGCGCTCCGAAAGTGGTATATTTCATTTGTCTTTCTCCCTGTGTTTTAATGCGTGTTGTCGTGGCCTAAATCGATCACAGAAGCGTCTTGCACCCCCAGCCAAACCGCATCACCCGGCTTATGATCGACAGTATGAAAATAGTTGGGAACCGACGCCGCAATCGGCCGGTCCACGCCCGCCACGCTCACATGGTAGTGGACGTTCTCGCCGTAAAAGGCGACATCGCGGATAATGCCCTCAACATTGGCGTCATAGCCTTCCGGCACCTGCTTGGAAATCTCCAACTGCTCGGGGCGGATGCCCACAGTTATGGTGCGGCTGCTTGTCGTGATATTCGGGTTTTTCTCAATCACGAGCGGCGAAAAGCAGGCGGTTGTAATCGTCAATTTACCGCCCTGTTCGGCGATTACCTCGGCGGGCAGGAAATTCATCTCACCAATGAAGCTCGCCACCTTTTTGTTGCAGGGTTTGGCATAAAGGATCGGCGGCGCATCAACCTGTATCAGGCGACCGTCAAACATCACCCCGATACGATCCGACATTGTCATCGCTTCGTATTGGTCGTGGGTGACCATCACAAATGTAATGCCAAGGCTTTGTTGCAAGCGGCGCAATTCAAACTGCATCTGCTCGCGCAGCTTTTTATCGAGCGCCGACAATGGCTCATCCAGCAACAGCACCTTGGGGCGCATGACCAAAGCGCGGGCCAAAGCAACCCGTTGGCGTTGCCCGCCAGACAACTCATTGGCACCCCGGCCTTGCAATCCGCCCAGCTCAACCATTTCCAGTGCATCGCTTACGCGGTTCTCAATTTCGGCCCTGGAATGCCCCCTGTTGCGCAGCCCGTAAGCCACGTTGTTGCCGACATTCAGATGCGGAAAGATGGCATAGCTTTGGAACACCATATTGGTGGGGCGCTTATTGGCGGGAATGCCGTGCATGTCCTGCCCGTCAATCAAAACCGTGCCTGCGGTCAGGTCCTGAAACCCGGCGATCATCCTAAGCACGGTTGTCTTGCCACAGCCCGACGGCCCAAGCAGCGAAAAAAACTCACCCTCACGCAGATCAAGCGACAGATCCGAGACCGCAACAATCTTGCCAAACCGTTTTTCGATGGCCTGAAGCCGGATGATATTATTTTCGGTCATACGTTGCCTCACACAATAGATTTGGTTGAACGTCGGCGGAAATATTCGGCAATCACCAGCAAAATCACCGACGCCAGCAGCAAAAGCGAGCCAAGCGCCAGCGTGTTTGGCAGTTTGGCGGGAAAGCGGATTTGGCTCCAGATATAGACCGGCAAAGTTGGCTGATTGCCCGACAGGAAAAACGCCAGAACGAACTCGTCAAAGCTAACGGTGAAGGTGACCAGAAAGCTTGAAACAATACCGGGGGCCACGATGGGCAGGGTCACCCGGCGGAATGTTTCAACCACGCCTGATCCAAGGTCATAGGCGGCTTCTTCAAAGGACACATCAAAATCATCAAACGCTGATTTCATGATTGATACGGAAAACGGCAGCGCCAGAAAGGTATGCCCCAGCATGACCGCCGTCAGCGATGGTTTAAGGCCCATCGAGATGAACAAAACCAGCATCGACGACGCCACGATGATCCCCGGAATCACCAGCGGCAGCATCACAAGCGCCTCGGACGCCTCTTTGCCCCGAAACTGATAGCGGACATAGGCACGCGCCGCAAAAAGCCCCATGGAGGTGGCGACAAATGCCGATGTCAGCGCAACAAAAAGGCTGTTTCCAAGCGCCCGTATCAGCGTTTCCTGCTCGGCAAGCTGTCGATACCATTCCAGGGTCCAGCCCTTGATTGGAAAGGCCACAATGGTGCCGGCGTTGAATGAAAACAGCGGCAAGAACAGCACCGGCAGATAAAGAAACACCAGGTAGCAGATCGCGTAAACCGTAAGCCCGTCAAAGCGTTTCATCTGATACGCCTCCCCATTCTGGTGACAGACAGCACAAAAAGGATCGCCACAAACCCAACCGACATCATCGCCAGAAGCGAGAGCGTCGCGCCAAGGGGCCAGTTATTGGCGGCCCCGAATTGCACCTGAATGAGGTTGGCAATCATCTTGCCATCCGAGCCGCCAACAAGCGACGGCGTTACATAATCCCCAACCGTTGGGATAAAGATGATCAGGCACGCCGCGATAATCCCCGGAATCGTCAGCGGAAGCGTGACCCGCAAGAACCTCTGAACTGTGCCGCTGCCCAGATCGTTGGCCGCCTCCAGCAGGCTTGGATCAATTTTTTGCAGTGAAACATAAATCGGCAGGATCGCAAAAGGTGCCCAGGCATGGGCCAGCGTCAGCACCACGGCAAATTCGTTATAAAGCAGGAATGTCAGCGGCTGATCAATCAACCCAAGGCCCAGAAGGGCCGAGTTTAGAACGCCGTTAAACCCCAAGATCAGTTTCCACGCAAACACCCGCAACAGGTAGCTTGACCAGAACGGGATGGTGATCAGCAACAGCCAAAGCATCTTTTTGCGCGCCTTCAGGGCGATGAAATAGGCGATGGGATAGGCCAATGTGACGGTCGCCACGGTGACCGCCGCCGCAATCAGAATGGACCGGATCATCAGGTAGCGCACCAGCGGATCGGTAAAGGCCTCGCGGTAATTGGCAAGGGTTAAGGTGCGATCAATCGAGACATATGACTGTGTCCAAAGCGAATAAGCCACAAGGATGGCAAGCGGGGCCGCAACAAGGAAACCCACATAAACCGTGGCGGGCGCGCTCAGCGCCAGACCTCTTGCTGCTTCGCTTCTCAATCTAAGCACAAAACCCTCCCCCCCGGGGGCGCATAAAAAGTGGCGCTCTGCTAATGGACGATCGTTCATTAACTATTGCCCGAAGGCTGTGCTTGTGTCAATCATTGTGATAATCAGGATGGTGAAATCAAAATTTTGGGCCTCAGGGATTTGAAAACACACACAGAAACACACACAGAAATTCGCACAGAAA
>CAZZKL010000008.1:12387-20211 GCA_964655135.1 uncultured Roseovarius sp.
CACAGAAATTCGCACAGAAACTCGCAGTGCCGCCCCCCCCAAACGCGCCGCGCGGCGTGATCCGGAGGGCAATAAGGCGGTGTTGATACAGGCAACCCTTGATACCATCGCGGACATTGGAATCACGGAAACAACCGTCAGCAGGATCATCGACCGCGCAGGTTTGTCGCGCGGAATGATCCATCTGCATTTTGGCGGGAAAGACCAGCTTCTGGTGGCGGCGGTCAAGGCCACCAGCGTAGCGTATTACAAAGAAGTTGACCGGTGTGTCTCAAAGGCCGAAAACAGGCCCACCGATATAATTATGGCTGTTATTGAGGCGGATCTGAGCGAGGCACTTCTGAATGAAAAATCGGTGAAAATCTGGCACGCCTTTCGCGGAGAGGCCATCACCAACGCCGGAATTGCGCAATACAGCAGCACCCGAGACAAACGCCTGCGCGATATAATCCGATCTGCCTTCGATCAAATCGCCAAACAAGAGGGTCTGGATAACGGGCATATACTGGCGCGCGATGTAACCTTTGGAACCTTGGCTTTGCTTGAGGGCATGTGGGTGGATTTCATGTCTAACCAAGATGTGTTTTCGCGCAAGGCCGCGATCTCAATCATTTGCCGGTTTCTTGCCGGGCCTTTTCCCCACCACTTCCAGCACCGGATTGATTTGACTTAAGCCAACCGAAGTTCAGACCGCAGTCGCAGCTTTCATGCTTCAGGTCGGGAATAACGCAACAGGCCTTATTTGTCGGCTTCCTGCATCAGGCGGCGCACCCATTTGGCGGCGGCCCATGTTACAGGGATGCCCAAGGGCAGGCTGACAAGCAGGGCATTTACAGGCGACAGCGCCGCAAGCCCGATGCGTTGCCAGGCCAGCGACAGCATGAACAGGTTCACCGCCAGCGCAGCGGTGGTGAACGGGCTTAGCAACAGGCCAAGCTTCCATAAGGGTGGGGGTTTTCCCGCGCCCCGCATCAACCAACGGCCCTTTGGCATGTGTTTTGTGTCAGTGATTGCGCAATAAGATCAGGGATTTGATCCGCAAGGCCAATCGCATCAAGCACCCCGCCTTCAAACCCGGCTTTGCTCAGCGCCGCCGGAATATCGCGGCGCACATGACGGCCATTGGCGGCGAAAAACGGCAGGCAAAGGGCCTTATTCCCGGCCCCGGCGGCCACGTCCGATAAATCAGGGCTTTCTTCGATGAACCCAAGCCGGATGTCGGCAAACCGGGTAAGCGCGGCCAAGGCGGCGGTAAACACCCGCGCCGCTTTGGCGGGGTTGCGGCTGGCCTGACCACCATGGGCGGCAATGATCAGACAGGTCTCGGCCATGTCCCAGCCCCGCGCCGCCACCGCTTGGGCGGTGACATCCGCCGCAATCGCGGGCAGGCGCGGGTCCATCCCCAAAGGCCGCATCAGATGTGGCTTTTCGCTTATCCGCAGGCGTTTGGGCAAGGCCGCCGTGGTGAACCAGCCATCGGCCATGAACACCGGATAAACCGCCGCATTGCTGTGCTGCTGCAACCGCCGTTCCAATATATCGGGCGCGGCCATCGTGGCGCTGGTCACGTCCCAACCGGGCAAATGCCGCGCCACCTTACCGGCCAGCACCCTAAGCGCCGCCTCGGCGGGGGCCGGATTTGACGGCTGGCCATGGGCCACAATCACCGCGCCGGGGCGGGCGGGATCAATGGCTGGTGCCATCCGAGAAGCTGATTTTGTTCCAGACATTGTATTTTCCTGAAGGTTTGCGCATCGGCAGGCGTTTGATCTCCTGCAAGGTGGCGGCGTCATAGACAATCACCGCGCCGTCATCCTCCCAGATGGATACCAGCGCATATTTGCCGTCTTTGGTGAATTCCACATGCGCCACGGTTTTGCCCGGCGCGGGGTTGAGGGTTTTGACAATTTCAAGGGTTTCTTTGTCGATCACATGGATCTCATCCTTGTGCGGGCCAAAAAACACATCGGCCCAGACATAAGGCGTGTTGTCATGGCTGCGCATGAAAAACCCAGGCCCATCGGTTTTGATGGTCTTGATCAGTTTCCATGTCTGCATGTCAATCACCGAGATTGCCGCCTCTTTCAAATGCGGCGTGGCCATCACCCGGCGGCCATCGCGCATCCACGATATGCCCGATCCCAGATGCGGCATCCCGCCCAAAGGCAGGCTGGCAATCACCCGCCCAACATTGAGGTTAACCACCACGCCACGCTCACTGGCACGGGCCGCCCCGATCAAAAAGCGGTAATCCGGGCTAAAGAAGAAATCATCCAGCGGCTCGTCCAGCATGATCCGGCGACGGGCAAACAACCCTTGGGTTGAGGGCAGGGCCTCAACCATGCCCTTTTCACGCGAATGCACAAAGCCCTCGTAAACCGGCGGCGCGTTCGGGTCGGTCGCCACCTCCCAAATCTCGGGCGTGTCTTTCAGCGCCAATATAAAACTGTCACGGGTTGGCGCCTGATACACCGCTGAGACGCGTGAGGGGGTGCCGTCACGCCCCACCACATCCATCACCTTTTCCACCGACAGATCAGCGGTGGACAGCAGGGTCAGCGTCATCGGCAGGTAATTGGCCACCGCCAGATGCTTGCCATCCTTCGACATCGCGATATTGCGGCTGTTGATCCCGGCACGCACGCGGCCCACTTCCTGCAACGACCAAATATCGTATTTCTGCACCCAGCCATCGCGCGACATGATGAAAACAAACCGCCCGTCGGGGCTAAACTTGGGGCCGCCATGCACCGCGAAAGGCGTGGCGAAACGATCCAGCACCTCAAACGTGTCACCATCCAGCACGCTGATATGATGATCGCCGGTTTCCACCACCAAAGTGATGTTCATTGGATCAGCGTCAAATACCGGCGCGTCGGCAGCGGTGTAATCGGCCCGCATCGTGCGGCTGGCATTGATGTCATCAGCGCTCCAATCCGGCACCTCGGCCAGCGGGGTTTTGAGATACTCCGCCAGCGCGGCAATCTCCTGCGCGCTTAGTTTGTCGCCATAGCCCGGCATTTGCGTCGCCACGCGGCCATTTGAAATCACATCAAGCATCTTCGGCCCGCGCATCCGGTTCAGCGTCTGCGGGATCAACGCCGGACCCGTACCGCCCAGCCGCGCCTCACCGTGGCATTCGGCACAGTTCGACCGGTAAAGCTCCGCCGCATCGGGGCCGGCCATCGCAGCACTGGCAAACAGCATCAGGCTAGTGGCTAAAATCATGCGCCGGATCATGGCGTTTCCCCCGGAAAACTGTTACATTCAGACGGTCGGCATCACTCCCCTCAACGCCAATCTCGGCGGCGCTGAGATAACAAGCCGGGTCTTCGGCCCATGGATCGCCGGTCAGTTGCAGCGCCCGGATACGGGTGTTGCCGCCACAGACCTGCTTGTAAGCGCAAGCCCCGCAGCGCCCCTTCAGGGGCCGAGGCCGCTGACGCAGGGTGGCCAGCATTTTATCATCCCCCTGCCAAAGCGCGGAAAACGGCGTGTCTTTGACGCTGCCGATGGTATAATCCGACCAATAAGTATCAGGATGCACATCGCCCTGAGTATCAATATTGGCCACGCCAACGCCGGATGAATTGCCGCCCCATGTCTCAAGATGCGCCCGCAGATGGGCGATTTTATCCGCCGCAAACCGCGCCTCGGCCCAGCGCAGGAAATACACCGCATCGGCGTCATTATTGCCGGTGACAATATCCAGCGCCGCGCCGCCATTCACCCCATCCCAAGCCCGTTCAATCAGCATATCCATCGCCGCACGGGTGCGGGCACGGTCGGTATCCTCACCCCGGTTTTTATCGCCGCGCCCGGCATAAACCAGATGCGAGAGATAGAATTTATCCACCCCCTCATCCTCGCAAAGCTGCAAAAGCTGCGGCAGTTGCTCGGCGTTATCCTCGGTGATGGTAAAGCGCAATCCCACCCGGATACCGCGCGCCTTGCACGCCCGCACACCCGCCAGCGCCTGATCAAACGCGCCCTCCTGCCCGCGAAACCAATCGTTGGTTTTGCCAATCCCGTCGATTGAAATACCAACGTAATCAAACCCCACCTCGGCCACTTTATCCGCCGTAGCACCAATAATCCGCGTGCCATTGGTTGACAGCGCCAGATACCGCACCATCGCGCGCGCCCGCTTGGCCAGATCAAACAAATCCCCGCGCAGCAAAGGCTCTCCACCCGACAAGATCAGCGCAGGCAGGCCCATCTGCCCCAGATCCTCCAGCACATCGCGGGCCTGCCCCGCCGTCAATTCACCGGGAAAATCCACATCCGCCGACACGGTATAACAATGGCGGCATTTCAGGTTGCAGCGCCTTGTCAGGTTCCAGATCACCACCGGTTTAACTGCCCCCGTGCGTTGGTTCGCGCGCAGGGGCGTTGGGGCCACCAGCTCACGCATATATTGCGACAGTCGGAACATCGCCTAACCTTTCCCCAGCCGAAGGCCGGTTTTTTTCAGGATACGGGTGGAATATAAAATATCATCGCCCAGAAGAGCGTCGCCCAGAAGGGTGCGAATTTCATCGCGCTTGGCCGCCACCTCATCGCGGCTGACCCCATGCACCATGGCAAAAAGGTTATACGGCCAATCCGGCAAGGCCCGGGGCCGCAAATAACAATGGCTGACAAATTCAAGCGCGCCCACGGTGTTGCCAAGCGCGATTGCCATCTCATCGGCCACATCCCAGACACTCATGCCATTGGCCACCAGCCCAAGCGCATAATGATTGGGGGCCACGGCAATCCGCCGGATGATGCCGCTTTGTTGCATCGCGTTCAGGCGCGCCATGACATCCGCCTCATCCAGCCCCAGATCATCGGCAATTTCCCGGTAAGGCTCGGCCACCAAGGGCAGCCCGGCCTGAGTGGCGGCAATCAACCGACGATCTTGATCATCAAGCCTCATGCCGCCACCCGAAAACCAATGAAAAACTCATGTTCCTTGGGGAAAAGCAGCACCTTGAGGCCGGTCTCGGCCTCGATCTTTTCAGCCACCCGTTGAATGGCCTCTTTGGTTTCGGTGGCCAGCACAAACCACATATTGAGCCTGTGCGCCCGCTCATAATTATGCGCCACTTCCGGGTGGGCGTTCACTTGTTCAGCGACCTTATCAAAATCATCGCCGGGCACCTGCATGGCGCACAGGCAAAACGCCCCGCCCATGGCGGCGGCATCATAAAACGGGCCGAAACGAGTGATAATGCGCTCCTGTTTCATCCGCTTAAGCCGGGCAATCAGATCGGCCTCTTGCAGGCCCATCTCATGCGCCACCTCAGCAAACGGATGGGCGCAGATGGGAAACCCATCCTGTAGCCGGTTAAGGATTGCGCGGTCAGTCTGATCTAGGGTTTGCGGCTTCATGACCCGGCCTTTTCCCGATGCGCAATCATCGCGCCGGTTTGCTTGAAGCAATGGGTTGAAAACAGCACCTCATGCCTGATGTCGGATAATTCCGGCAGGGTTTTGGCCCGCTCCAGCACCTCTAGCGCCTCGGCCCGACTGCGGGCGTGGATCATGGAATAAAGCGTGTAGGGCCAGGTATCCGGCACGGTTTTACGCTGATAACAAAGCGTGATCCCCTGCAGGGCCGCGAGGCTTGTGCCAGCGGCGATGATACGCTCAACCGGCACCCGCCAGACCACCATGGCATTGGCACTCCAGCCCAGCGCGCGGTGCCGCACAATTACTCCGATACGGGTCAGATATCCGGCCTCGGACAGGGCCTTGATGCGCGATATAGCCGCGCTTTCAGTCTGCGACAGGTCATCGGCCAGTCCGGCAAACGGGCGCGGGATCAGTGGCAGCCCCTCAGACAGCGCCTGCATGATCCGCCGGTCGGTTTCATCCAGCGTCAGGGTCTTTTGCAGGCCCCGATCCGGCATTGTGGCCTGCGGGGCGTTCAGGCTGAACCCCAGATCAATATTGAACGCGCGCAAAAGCGGCAGATCAAGCACCGGCAAACCGGTCTGCGCCCTCAGCCGCGATACTATGCCTTGCAGGCTGTCCGCATCCGGCGCGGTGGCGACAAACCACAGGTTCCAGTGATGCTCGCGCAGGTAAGAATGGTTAACGCCGTTTTCCGCCCCAATCAGCGCCGCCACTTCCTCAATCCGCGCCTCGGGCACGGCCATGGCGGCCAGCGTGCTGACGGCAATCGTATTGGGCCGCACCGTGGCCCCCACGCGGGTGATGGCGCCGCTGGATTTGAGCCGCTCAAGCCGGGCAATCACCGCCGTCTCATCCAACCCCAACACCCGGCCGATCACCGCAAACGGGCGCGGCACCAGTGGCATATCGCGTTGCCAGTCATTCAGCAGGCGTTGATCCAAATCATCCAGCATGTCAAAGCCCCGTCCGATGCGCCCGGGCGGTAAAGAAAATACCCGAGGGGCTGTCGGCGGCAATTTCGCCGATCTGCTCATAGGTGCGGGTGTCGTAAATCTTCACCAGATTTTCGTCGCGCACGGAAATCCACACCTCTTGCCCGCGCGGCGCAAACTCCATATGCAGCGTCGCCGGGCCGGTAAGGATTTCCTTCACCACCTTGCCACTTAGAGTATCAATCACCTGCACCCGGTCATTCAACGGATGGGCAAAATTCACCCAAACATAGCGCCCGTCGGGACGCGCCACGGCAAATACCGGCTGGCCATAGGTGGCGGTGCGGGCGACCTCTTGCAAACTACGGCTATCCACCCAAAGCACTTCGTGATGGCCAACGGCGGGCAGCACAAACCGGTCCCCCGCCAGCGCCCAGCCCTCAAGATGCGGCATTTTATAGACCGGCAGTTTGGCCTCGCCCTTGCCGTAATGCGGCAGGATATGTTGCGGCGTGGGCGGGTCTTGCCACAGGTCAATCGCCGTCATGCCATCCTCACCAAAGAGACCGGTGATATATGTGCGCCCGTCCGGGGTGATCAGGCCATCATAGGGGTTTTTGCCGATGCCGGTCAGTTTGGTGAGCTTCAGATCATCTGAGAGATCGGCAATCCACGTCTCGCCGCTGTCCCACATGGTAAACACAAACCGCCGCCCCGGTGCATCCACCAGCCCGATGGTTTTGGCCCCGGTGGGAATGTCCGCCACCGGATCAAGCGTGTCGGCATCAAAAATCCGCACCCCGCCGGGTTCATAATTCGACACCGCAATCAGCCTGCCATCGTCTGATATGGCCCCGCCGATGGAATTGCCGGCTTGTATTACCCGTTTGACAATCTTTTGCGTCAGAATATCCACCTTGGTCAGCCCGCCATCGCGGCCAAACACATAGGCGAACCGCTCGTCCGGCGAGTAAACAAGGCTGGCGTGGCTCAGATCCCCCAGCCCGGTGATACGGCCAATGGCGGCATGTTCCGAGCGGTCAATCACCACCAAAGACCCAGTGGCGCGCTCGACCACCAGCCCCAGATCACCGGTGGCGCAACACGGATCAGCGGCCAGCGCAGGCAGCGCCCATATGAGGGCTATAATCAGGGCAATGACACGTTTCATTTCTCAGGGGTCTCCAGCAAATACTCAGCAATCCAGTTGATGTCGTCGTCACTCAGAAGCGGCCCCCAGGGCGGCATGGCGGTTTCGGGAATGCCATCCCGGATAATGGCGGCCAGCCCCGAGGCCGCGCGCCCTTCAAGGGTCTCGGCGCGAATATCCGGCCCAAGCCCGCCTTTGCGGGTCATCCCGTGGCAAGCGCCGCAATCCTGGGCCACCAACCGGCGCAACTCATCCGCGCGCGGCGGCGATACCCCACCGGCATGGGCCATGCCAGCAGACATCAGCAATAGGATCAGGCTATGCATTGGCGGCCACTTG
>CAZZKL010000008.1:20311-38682 GCA_964655135.1 uncultured Roseovarius sp.
GGCCATGCCAGCAGACATCAGCAATAGGATCAGGCTATGCATTGGCGGCCACTTGGCCGGGGACATCGGCCCGGTATTGCATGGCCAGAACGCTGGCCTGTGCGGGATAGAGCGAGACAACCTGACCAATCACAAACAACACCGGGGCCTGCATTTCCGGGTTGTTCATCCGCCGGGCAATCTGCCCCAGATCGGAAATAAGATGCGTCTCATGCGCGGTTGTGGCGTTGGAAACTGCCATCACCGGGGTGCTGGAGGGTAGGCCGTTTGCCATCAGGTTACCGGCAATCTCGGCAATGTTGGCCGCCCCCATATAGATCACCAAAGTGGTGTCGGGGCTGGCAAGGCTTTTCCAGTCAAGATCAAGCGGTTTGTCCTTGGCACGGTGGCCGGTGACATAACGCACGCTGTCGGCCATGCCGCGATGGGTCAGCGGCACGCCGGTGGTTGAGGCAGCACCTTGCGCCGCCGTGATACCGGGCACAATCTCAACCGCAATGCCATGGCCGCGCAACACCGCCGCCTCTTCCGAGCCGCGCCCGAAAATCAGCGGGTCACCGCCCTTGAGGCGCACAACCCTGCGGCCGGTCAGGGCCTGCTCGGTCAGAATTTCGTTGATCCGCTCTTGCGGCACAGAATGATGCTTGGGGGCCTTGCCCACCGATATAAGCGTGGCGGATTGCGGCACCAAGGCCATGATCTCGGCCGAGACCAGCCGGTCATAGACCACCACCTGCGCCGTTTGGATCAGGCGCATCGCCTTGACGGTCAACAGATCGGGGTCTCCGGGGCCTGCGCCAACCAGATAGACTATTGCAGGAAATGACATGCGCGCTCCGCTTTGATATTAAATCTCAGACAAAGAAAGAGGGGGCCATGAACCGGCCCCCTCAATGGGTTTAGTAAACGTCTGCCCGTGTGTTGTAGACGTTGAATTTGCCGGTTGGTGTGATCAGGCGCGGGTCCTTGATCACATGCTTGAGCTCAAGGGTTTTGTCATCCACCACAACAATGGCTGATTCCTTATCCTTGGCATTCCACACCGAGAACCAAATCTCATCGCCGGCCTTGTTGTATTCGCCCTGAACAACCCGAGGCTGCCCTTCGGCAATATCGGCCCACTCAGCGATTGGCAGGGTTATGAACTCAGGCTCATCATTGACAAGATCGGCAATGTTGAACACCGCAACCGAGCCGGAAAGATCGGGGTCCGGATTGAGCGGCGCATCAACATAAAGATGGCTTGAATTGGGGTGCGTTTTCACAAACAGCGCCCCGCCGCCAAGGCCATCAAAGGTTTGCACAACCTGCCACGCCTGATCAGGATGGCCTTCGGGATCGGTGCCAATCAATGAGATGGTTTCATCACCAAGGTGCGAGGTAATCCAAACCGGGCCGAAAGTTGGGTGTATGATATTGGCCCCACGCCCCGGGTGTGGTTTTACCCCGCCGGTTTCAATCACCGACACCAGCTTATCTTCTTTGGTGTCGATCACCGCAACCTTGTCACGGGCGTTCGCAGCCACAAGGAAATAGCGCCCGGTGCTGTCAAATCCGCCATCATGCAAGAACCGTTCGGCCTCAATCTCGGTCACGTTCAGGTTTTGGATGTCGGAATAATCAATCATCAAAACCTTGCCGGTTTCCTTGACGTTGACCACAAACTCAGGCTTGAAATGCGACGCCACGATCGAGGCAACACGCGGTTCAGGGTGATATTCCTGAGTGTCATAGGTCATGCCACGGGTGCTTTCGACCTTGAGCGGCTCAAGTGTGTCACCATCCATGATCACATATTGCGGCGGCCAATAGGCCCCGGCGATGGCAAACTTATCCTCGTAGCCCTCGAATTTTGAGGTCTCAACCGAACGCGCCTCGGCACCGATTTTTACCTCGGCAACGGTTTGCGGCGGGTCCATCCACAGATCAATCATGTCGATCTTGGCATCGCGGCCAATCACATAAAGATACCGGCCCGAGGCCGAAATCCGGCTGATATGAACCGCGTAACCGGTATCAATCACCGTGACAATCTCATAACTCGCGCCATCAATCAGGGCAATCTGCCCGGCATCACGCAAGGTGACCGAGAACAGGTTGTCAATATCAAGTGTGTTCATCTTTTGGGTTGGACGATCCGCCGGGGCCACCAGAACTTTCCAGCTTTCCAAGATTTGCGGCATGCCAAATTCGGGCGGTGTCGGCGGCTCAACCATGACATAACGCGCCATGATGCTGATCTCTTGTTCGGTCAATTCCCCCGATGTGCCCCAGTTGGGCATCCCGGCGGGTGAGCCGTAGATGATGAAATCATGCGCCCCGTCATAGCCCAACTCACGGGTGACATCGGTGGTCAGGGCCGGGCCGGTCGCGCCATTGCGCAGCACGCCGTGACACCCGGCGCAGCGCTCAAAAAAGATGCTCTTGCCGGTTTCAAACTCTTCGGCACTCAGCACCGGATCACCCGCGCTCATGCCCTCAATCTCAATCCCAAGCTGCCCAAGGGTATTGGCCTCGGGGCTATAGTCTTGTGCGAATGCACTGGAAAATGGCGAAACCGCCATCGCGCTCGCCAACAGCGAGGTTTTCCAATTACAGGTCAGGAATTTTATCATTCCGCTCCTCCATAAATCTAACATGAGAAATTCAGCTGGTGAGGCAGGACACACTTTATTGTGAAATAAGTTGAGTGTCCTTGATCATCGTCAAGGACCGCCGCTGAATTTCCCGCAATAAAGCGATCACCCTCAACGCGACCGCAAGGGAGGACGCAATGCGTGAAGTCATGACCAAAAGCATGGCCCGGAACATATTTTATGGCGGGTCCTTGTTTTTCTTAGTTATTTTTCTGGTGCTCACTTATCAGAGCCGCCGGTACATCATTACCGAATCAACCAACGAAAGCACCCTGACCGCCAGCGTCGAAGCCGGCAAACGGGTGTGGGAAAGAAAATCCTGCATAAATTGCCATACGATCCTGGGCGAAGGCGCTTATTTTGCCCCCGAACTTGGCAACGTAATGACCCGCTGGGATACCCAAGATGATCCTGAAGGGGCGTTTGAGATGCTCAAGGGATGGATGGAATCCCAACCATCGGGCATCGAAGGCCGCCGGCAAATGCCGCAATTCAACCTCAGTGACAAAGACATTCGCAACCTGAGCGATTTTCTGCTGTGGGTGAACACCATCGACACTCAGGGCTGGCCGCCCAATGACGCGGGTTGAGGAAAGGAAAGTAACATGAAATATAAAACTCAAAAAATTGCATTGGCATATTTCCTTGTCGCCATGGCCCTGTTTCTTGTGCAGGTTCTTGGCGGGCTTCTGGCCGGTTGGATTTATGTCTCGCCCAACACGCTGTCAGAGCTGGTGCCGTTTAATGTCGTTCGGATGTTGCATACCAATTCACTGGTGGTGTGGCTGCTTCTGGGCTTCTTTGGCGCGGCTTATTTTATCATCCCCGAAGAAAGCGAGAATGAGATTTACTCGCCCAAGCTGGCTTATCTGCAACTGATCATTCTGGTGGTGGGTACGCTGGGGGTTGTTGTCACCTATCTCTTTAACCTGTTTGAAGGGAATTGGTTTTTTGGTCTGGTCGGCCGCGAGTTTCTTGAACAACCGATCTGGGTCAAGCTGGGCATCGTAGTGGCGGCGCTGATCTTCTTGTTTAACGTCACCATGACGGTGCTTCAGGGCAAAAAGACCGCCATCAGCAATATCCTTCTGCTGGGCCTCTGGGCGCTGGCGCTGCTGTTTCTGTTTGCCTTCTACAACCCGGCCAATCTGGCGCTGGACAAGGAATACTGGTGGTATGTGATCCATCTTTGGGTCGAAGGCGTGTGGGAGCTGATCATGGCCTCGATACTGGCCTTTTTGATGCTCAAACTCACCGGGGTTGACCGTGAAGTGGTTGAAAAATGGCTGTATGTCATCGTTGCCACGGCACTGTTTTCGGGGCTGCTGGGCACCGGCCACCACTATTACTGGATCGGTACGCCGGGCTATTGGCAGTGGGTTGGTTCGATCTTTTCAGCACTGGAGGTCATCCCGTTCTTTGCGATGATGAGCTTTGCCTTCGTCATGGTCTGGAAAGGCCGCCGCGATCATCCCAACAAGGCCGCTTTGCTGTGGTCGCTGGGCTGTGCCACGCTGGCGTTCTTTGGCGCTGGTGTCTGGGGCTTTTTGCACACGCTGCACGGGGTCAATTACTATACCCACGGCACGCAGATCACCGCTGCCCATGCCCATCTGGCATTCTTTGGCGCTTATGTATCGCTCAATCTTGCGATGTTCACCTATGCCATGCCGATCCTGCTTAAGCGTGATCCGTATAATCAGGTGCTGAACATGGCGTCGTTCTGGCTGATGTCGGGGGGGATGGTGTTCATGACCTTCTCACTGACCTTCGCGGGCACGGTGCAGGTGCAAATGCAGCGGGTTATCGGTGAGAGCTTCATGGATGTGCAGGATATGCTGGCGCTGTTTTATTGGATGCGCTTTGGGTCCGGTGTGGCCGTGGTTCTTGGCGTGATCCTGTTCCTTTACGCCATCCTTGTGCCGCGCAAGGAGATTATCAGCGGTGCCGACACCACCACCCCGGTCGAGTAGATGCCGATGGATGGCGCACAAAACCAAAGGGGGGCGCAAGCCCCCTTTTACCTCGCTCAGGGCGATGAGTGCGATCTCTTTCGCGCCGCCCATGCCAACAGCCTGCCGTTGCTTCTCAAAGGGCCAACCGGCTGTGGTAAAACCCGCTTTGTCACCCATATGGCGGCTGAACTGAACCTGCCGCTTTATACCGTGGCCTGTCATGATGACCTCTCGGCTGCCGATCTGATCGGGCGCTACCTGCTGAAAGGCGGTGAAACCGTCTGGGTCGACGGCCCGCTGACCCGCGCCGTGCGCGAGGGCGCAATCTGCTACCTTGATGAGGTGGTTGAGGCGCGCAAAGATGTGACCGTGGTCTTGCACCCGCTGACCGATGATCGCCGCATCCTGCCCATCGACCGCACCAGCGAAGAGATCACCGCCGCGCCGGGTTTCATGCTGGTCGCGTCCTATAACCCCGGCTACCAAAATATCCTCAAGACCCTGAAACCCTCAACCCGGCAGCGGTTTTTATCGGTGGAGTTCACCTTCCCCGCGCCGGCACTTGAGGCCGAAGTGGTGGCCCGTGAAAGCGGCCTTGATCAGGACCGCGCCGCCGGGCTGGTGCGTCTGGCGGGTAAGCTGCGCGCGCTCAAAGGCCAGGACATCGAAGAGGGCGTCTCAACCCGGCTGATTGTCTATGCCGCCACGCTGATCCGGCAAGGGATGCCGCTGGAACGCGCGGTGCTGGCGGCGATGATTGAACCCCTGACCGATGAAGAGGATGTGAAACGTGGGCTCCTTGATCTTGTGACCGCCGTCTTCGGGTGAGGCATGGCATGAGCAAGGTCGACCTCGATCCATGGGAACCCGAAGAAACCATCGGGAAACTGTGGCACTCTTTTGCCAGCCGTCTGGATGCGCCAATTCAGCATCACGGAGCCACGGTCAACCTGTCACAGGTTGATGGGCGGCTGGCAATATTCTTTCGCGGCCTTGGCGGCGATCCGTCAGTTGAAATCAGGCCGGTGGCCCAAGAAATCAGCCACCACCGCCTGTCGCTCCGCCGCCGCCTTGGCACCGATCATGAGCGCATGGCGCAAGCCTCATTTGATGGCGAGGCTTTGCGCCTGCCTGCCAGCCTTGCGCATTTTCCAACACGCGAGGCCAACGCCGCGCTTTATCTGTGGCTAACCGCCTGCGCCGCCCATGCGCCCGCGCGGGTGGATGACGATGATCCCCTACGCGCTGATCTGCACGCGCTTGACGCCGCACGTCAGATGACCCAAGCAACACTGGCCAACGCCCCCGGCCTGCGCCCGCTCTATTCCGCCCTGTGCCAATATACCCTGCATGGTCGCAACCGCCCACATTTGCCGTCGCGCGAAGCCGAAATTGAGGCCCTGATCCAGCACCTGCTGGGCGCAGACACCCCGCCGCCCGATTTGCTTGCCGCTTTGGATGATCCCACAGGCATATCTGCCCCGCGCGGCTATCGCCCGTTTTATCCGGTGCCTTTGTGGCCTGCCCTGCGTGCAGTGGAGTTTTCCGCCCCGTCCGAGGCCGAAACCCGCGCCACCGATGGCCGCCCGCCCGAAGAAGGCTCGGATGTGGTGAAAAAGGCCAAACGCCACAAAGCCGATCAGGCCGAGCGCAAAGACAGCCTGACATTGTTCAATTTTGAAACCATCCTAAGCTGGGCCGAGTTTCTCAATCTCAACCGCAAGGTTGAAGATGACGAGTTCGACAACGCCAAAAAAGCCGCCGACGACCAAGACGAAATTGGCCTTGGCCAAATATCCAAAGCCCCCGCCACCCGGCTCAAGCTGCATCTTGATCTGTCGCCCGAGGATGTTGACCGCGAAAAACTCTCAGGCGTCTTCACCTACCCCGAATGGGAGGCAAGGCGCGGTGCCTACCTGCCCGATCACACCCGGGTTTTGGCCTCGGTGGCCGAACCCGGCGAGGAAACCCCTTCCTTTCGCAATGACCCCAAAGCCATGCGCCGCATCCGTCTGGTCAAACGCCAATTTGAGGCGCTGCAACCGGGGCGGATTTATCTGCAAGGCCAACCCGACGGAGAAGAGCTTGATCTCGACGCCGCCGTGCGCTCGCATTCCGATTTGCGGGCATACGGCGAAGGTTCCGACCGCATCTGGCGGCAATCGCGGCCACAAAGGCGCGATCTGGCGGTGTCGATATTGCTGGATATTTCGCGCTCGACTGAAAGCGCCGTCACCGGTCGCGCGGTGATTGATATTGAGCGCGAGGCGCTGGCGGCACTGGCTTGGGGGCTTGAGGCCTGCGGCGATGATTTTGCCATTCATGCGTTTTCATCCCTAAAGCGTGACCGGGTTTATATGTTGTCGTGCAAGGAATTTGGCCAGCCGATGGATATGGCGGTTGAGGCCCGCATCGGAGGCTTGAGGCCGGGGTTTTACACAAGAATGGGGGCCGCCATCCGCCACAGCGCGGCTGATCTGGCGAAACAGGCCAAGAAAAAGCGGCTTTTATTGGTGATCACCGATGGCAAACCCAATGATCTGGATCACTATGAGGGCCGCCACGGGATTGAAGACACCGCCATGGCCATCCGCGAGGCCCGGCGCATGGGGCATTCGGTTTATGGCATCACCGTTGAGGCCCGCGATAAGGCGTGGTTCAGCCGCATGTTCGGGGCCGGGGGCTATGCCATCATCGCCCACCCGGACAAATTAACCCTCGCCCTGCCGGAAATATACCGCCATCTGGTGGGCGCATGAGCGCGCAATCTGATCCCGCAAACATTCTGGAAGAGCTGCCCGGAGACCTGATGATCTGGGTGCTGATTGTCAGTGAACTTCTGGTATTCGGCGCGGGGCTTGCGGCGTTCTTGGCGGTGCGCATCACTGATCCCGCAGGCTTTGCCGAGGCCCAAGACCACCTCAACCGCGCCATGGCCGGGGGCAACACGATCATTCTGGTCACCAGCGGTTTTCTGGCGGCGCGCGCCATGCGTCTGCGCGCGCGTGATATGCGGATACAAGCGCGGCGGATGCTGATTGCGGCGGCGCTGCTGGGCGGGGTGTTTTTGTGGATCAAACTGCTGGAATACCGCGCCGACGCGGCGGCGGGCATCGATATTGATACCAGTGCCTTTTTCATGTTTTATTACCTTCTGACCGGCTTTCACGCCGCGCATGTGGCAGCGGGTATCGTCATTTTGCTGCTGGTGGCGCGCTATGACGCCCCGCGCAATATCGAAGCGGCGGCGGCGTTTTGGCATATGGTTGATCTGGTCTGGGTCATCCTGTTCCCCGTGATTTACCTGCTGCGATGATGCAAGATAGGCTCATCCGCGCATGGATTTCCCTGTTGGTTCTGAGCACCGCCAGCACCGGGGTTGCCATGTTCATTGACCGGGGGGCCACCGGCGGCAATCCCGGCCGTATCGCAGCCATTTCAGGCGTGATCATCCTGACGCTGGCGCTGATCAAAGCCCGCATTATCCTGTCGCGCTATCTTGGGCTTGAGACCACCCGCTTTTGGCGTCGGGGGTTCAATTTTGTCCTGACTGTTTATGCGCTGCTGCTATTGGGTCTTTATCTGGCCCCGGTAATCTAACCGGCGCGTTATGACGATTTGCGCAGGCGCAGCTCATCATCGCCCAGGGTATAGCTTTGCAGCCGCTCCACATCGGCAATCGCGGCGTGGTTCTGGCGCACCGTAACGCCGTAGGCGCGCAGCTTGGCAAACGCCCGTGACAGGCTTTCGGGTTTCATCCCCAAGCGCCCGGCGATCAGGTTTTTGTCATAGGGCAGGGTGACCGTACAGGCGCCTTCACGCACCGGGCACAGACCAACCAGAAATTCAGCCACTCTTTGCGCGCCGGAAAAGGCCTTGATCTGTTCGATCTGAAACACCAGCGCATGTAAATGGTGATAGGTGGCCGCCAGAATCGAAATGGCGATCTCAGGATCATCGCGGATCAAGCTGGTCAAAACCGATGTTGGCAGGCGCAATACATGGCTGTCGGTCACGGCCTCAGCCGCCACAGGATAGGTTTCATGGCGCAGAGCCAGAGCCTCGCCAAAGCTGTGCCCGGCGGTGAAAACCCCGACCACAACCTCAGCCCCGTTTGGCGCAATGCGGTACAGCTTGACCCATCCTTCAATGACGATGAAAATCGTCTCAGCCGGGTCGCCTTGCAGGAAAATCGTCTCACCCTGATCAAATTTCCGCGCGGTTGTCTGCGCCAGGACCATCTCAACCGACGAATCGGGCAGGCTGGACAGAAACAATGAGTCTCTGGCTATTTTTTCTGATTTAGCGTCCATTATCCCATCATATCCTAATTTTGACCGGCTCAACCGAAAAGTGTGATTCCCTTGATACCTGATCCCGATACAGTTCGCCACAGGATTGGTCTTGCTGCTAAAGCGTTTCGACTTATTGTTGAGATAAACAATGTGTCGAAACGCGGTGCAACGCTTTAGGGTCAGGACCCTAGCTTACAGCAATTCTTACAACGGTATCCCTGATAGGTCTCACTCCTCGGGCCGGGCCTTGTTCCAACGGGTCGCGGCCAGGCGGTTGGCGGTGGTGATCTGGGTTGCGGTCATCTCACGCGCCATGTTGTTGCGCAGGGCCTGAAGGTCAGGCGCGCCACCGGCGGCGGCCAATGTAAGCCACATGTAGCCGTTTACAAAATCCTGTAACACGCCCCGCCCCTGCATATGCAGCACGCCAAGATTGGCCATGGCACCAACCATTCCGTGATCAGCGGCCTTTTTAAACCACCCGGCCGCGCGGCGATACTCTTGCGTTGTCGAGGCGGATGCCACCAGCAAATACCCCACCAGATATTGCGCAACCGGGTCGCCCGTGCGCGCCGATACCAGATAGCGCTCAAACGCCGCAACATCGGGCGTGGCCAGCCTTGGGTCAAAATAATAGCCTTGTGCGGTTATCTCGCCCGCGTTGGCCCTGCGCCGATACCACTGAGCCGCAATTTCATCGCTTTGCTCGACCCCAAAACCGTTTTCATACATCACGCCCAGATTGCCCATGGCCACAGGCAGGCCCTGCGCCGAGGCGCGTTTAAAGAGGTCCGCCGCACGGGTATAATCCTGTTCAACGCCGTCCCCGCGCGAATACAGTAAACCAAGGTTGTTTTGTGCCTTGGCATCCCCGGCATTTGCCGGGCTTTGCAGCAATTCCGCCGCCCGTGCCGGATTTTTCTCAACCCCGCGCCCCTCAAGATACAAAACCGCCAATGATACGGCGGCGGTTTGTGATCCCGCTTTAGCGGCCTGCGCATAAAGCTCTGCCGCCCGCGCGGCATTTGCGGCAATGCCGACACCATTTTCATAGGCCAAGGCCAGATCTTTGATGTGCTCGGCATCCCCTTGGCTGGCGGCTTTGGAAAACAACTCAAACGCCGCACCCGGATCCGGCAAAACCCCAAGCCCTTGTGACAGCAGCACCGCCAGCTTGTTTTGCGCCTTGGCATTGCCCTGATCGGCGGCGCGGCGATACCATTTTCCTGCCAGCTCATAACTTTGTGGCACGCCGCGACCGGTGCGATAAGTTTCACCCAAGTGATATTGCGCCCCGGCGTCTCCCGCCTCGGCAGGTGGCCGCAATATTGATATATCATCGGCTGCGACCGGGGTATTTTGGCCAATAGCGGAAGACGCCGCAAAACAGATTGCGATCATCAAAGCCACAAGCCTGCCTGCCTGCCGGGTCAATCGCATCGGGTTAATTATCCTCCAAAAACGCTTGCGCCTGTTTTTGGGCCTCTGCGATTTGCTCGGGCGTCATCAGGCTGGCCACGGTATCGCGGGCCTTCAGTGCGTCTTCTATCCCGGCGGTGGCCGCAAGATTGGCCCATTTATGCGCCGCGATATAATCCTGTTCCACCCCGTCACCGCGCGCGTAAAGCAGGCTAAGCTGATACTGCGCCATAAAGTGCCCGCGTTCTGCGGCGTCCTGAAACAGTTCGGCGGCACGGGTGACATCGGCCTCAACCCCCGCCTGCCCGTCAAGATAGATCTGCGCCAGATGCGCCGCCGTCAGGCCGTCGCTGTCAGCCGCATGAACCTTCAGCCACGCGAGCGCCGGATCATAGCCCTTCCGGGCCGCCGCCGCCACCCAATCGGGGCCGCGCTCCGGGTCAATCGCCAGATCAACCTGCCCGTCCGATATGAGCGCCCCAAGACGGCGCGCAGACGGCTCATGGCCAAATCTGGCAGCTTTCAGATAAAGCCCGACCGCCCGGTCAAAATCCTTTGGTGCACCGCGCCCGGTTTCATAAAACTGCGCCTGAGCCGCAATCGCCCGCAACAGCCCCTGATCGGCGGCGGCTGTGTACCAGCGAAATGCTTCGGCATCATCTTGCGCCACGCCGGTGCCGGTTGCATAGGCATAGGCAAGGTTTGATTGCGCCCCGGCCTCGCCCGCCTCGGCGGCGCGGGTCAGCCAGATGATAGCCTGCGCGTGGTCGGCCTCAACGCCGTCCCCGGTCAGATACGCGGCCCCCAGCATCCGCTGTGCAAGCGGCGACCCGCCCTTGGCCGCAACTGTCAGCCACTGAAATGCCTTGCCGTCATCTTGGGGAAACCCCGTTCCGCGCTGATAATTGAACGACAGGGATAATTGCGCCTGAGCCGATCCGTTTTCAGCGGATTCCAACAGCCACCTTACGGCCTGTGCCTTGTCTTTGGGGGTGCCTTCCCCGCGCAAATACATTTGACTGAGCGCGAATTGCGCATCCGCGTGCCCGGCGCGGGCCACCTGTTCCAGCAACTGCACCGCGCGCGGTTTATCCGCCGCAATCCCGCGCCCGACGCGCAACATCTGTGCCAGATAGAAATACGCCTCAGTCTCATTTTCCGCAACGGCCAGTTCCAGCAATTCCGCCGCCCGTTGATAATCGGGACCCTCTGGGCTGGTGCTCAGATAGGTGCGCGCCAGCACTGTATAGGCGGGCACATACCCGCCGGCGCTGGCCACTTCCAGATATGGCTTGGCACCGTTCAGATCAACCGGCCCGCCGATGCCCTCAACCATCATGTATCCCAACCGGTAATTGACCGTTGCGTTGCCCTCTGGTGCCAGCTGCATCAGCCCTTTGCGGGCGGTTTCCTTGTCATCGCTGAGATAGGCCGCTTCAACCTGATCCAGCGTCATGGTCTCGGTTTCCTGTTGGGCCTGAGCCACGGACGGTGCTAAAATGTACAGGCAATAGGCCATAACAGCCGCCGCCGGTAGAAACCCTTGAAAGATTGTTTTCAGGCGGATTTGTAATAACATACTATTCCTCGGTCTAAGGTAATGATTTGTGGCTGGACGACATGAAAATAGGGGCCTGGTAAAAAGTGCCAATATCAGACCTGTATCGCAAGATGTTTGTGAATTGGCAATCGCAGGGTATTGGTGTGCGGGTCAAGCAGCCCCCCATAAGCTATGAGATGTTCTTAAGCTATGAGATGCCCTCGGGCCCGCGTGTGTGGGATGCCGGGTAACGCAATAGTGCCACATCAGGCGTTCTGCACGTCACTGATTTCGAGATATGCCGGTGTAAAATGTTAATATTTTGTAAAAAAGGTTAAATATTTCTCGGCCATCACGGGTTTGTGTAGTACAAAACATACATTAGATTCTATTCATTTGATGGGGATTGCGAACAATGAGACTCAAACAACTAGGATTGTTGACAATACTTAGCTTATCGGTGGTTGGGGCCACTGTCGCCACAGCAGAAGTCACCGCCAACAAAAGCGCGGGCGCGATAACGTTCCTTGATACAACTGGCATGTATAACGGTACGCTAAACATTTCCGGGCCGGGTGACTTCAATGTCCAAAGCTTTTCGACCACCGGCTTGCCCCGTTTTACGGTACAAGGGGCCGGCGCTTTGGCGGATGGGCTTTATACTTACACCCTGTCAGCGGCGACGCGGAACAAGGTCGCGGTTGATGCATCCGTGAATAACGGGCGTGGTGATGCGGCATCGGCACAGGCTGCGGCACCCTATGAGACCAGCGGGACATTCCGCATATCGAACGGGCAAATCGTGGTGAATGAAGCCGCAGCCGTATCTTTGTTTGGTCAGGATCCGGGTCAATGAAGGGGATCATTAAAATGAATTATTCAAAAATCAGATTATCAGGCTTTGGGGCCGCCAGTGCGATTGCCCTGATGGCAGCATCGGCGGCAAGTGCGGATATCGTGCATCTTGACGATGTTATTGTCGGTGGCAGCATGTGCGTTGGGTTTGATTGCGTCAATGGCGAATCTTTCGGGTTTGATACGCTTCGGCTGAAGGAAAACAACCTGCGGATTAAATTTCAAGACACCAGCGCCTCAGCCAGCTTCCCGAGTAGGGACTGGCAAATTACTGTCAATGATTCATCCAATGGCGGCCTGAATAAGTTTTCTATTGATGATATAGATGGCGGGCGGACGCCCTTTACCATTGAGGCCGATGCGCCTTCACACTCGCTTTATGTCGATGATGGCGGTCGCATCGGGCTTGGCACCTCAACCCCGGTGGTTGACCTGCATATCAAGACCGGCAACACGCCGACATTGCGGTTGGAGCAGGATGGCAGCTCGGGCTTTACCCCGCAGACATGGGATGTGGCCGGGAACGAGGCTAATTTCTTTGTGCGCGATGCCACCAACGGCTCAACCCTGCCTTTCCGGATTGAACCGGGGTCAGCTTCCAACTCTATATACATTGACAGCACGAACAATGTTGGTTTTGGCACCACTAACCCGACAAGTGGGTTGCATGTGGTTCGCGCAAGCAGCACGGCTGAAGGCCTTTTGAAGCTTCAAAACAATGGCACTGTGTTCATGACATTGGACAATGGCAACATCGCCTGGAACATCCAGAACAACTCGGATGAGCTGCGGTTTACAAATGCTACAGGCCCCGGCATCGAGATGCGCATGACCTCAACTGGTGACATGACAATCTCGGGTCAGTTGGTGACCGGCACTGCCGGTTCCTGTGCCACCGCCACCCCCTGTGACGCGGTGTTTGACCCCGCGATTTATACCGTGCCTTCGCTGGTACAGTATAATGAACAGATGTGGGCCAACGGCTATCTGCCGACGGTCGGCCCGACATTGGCGGATCAGCCGATGAATGTCAGTGACAAGATGCTGAAAATGCTCAACGCGCTTGAGCACGCTCAAATCTATATCGGACAGCTTGAAACCCGTATCTCGGCGCTGGAAAGCAAAGTGACGGTCGAATAGTCCGGCCGGGCTTATTGTAACGGTATAAAAATTGAGTGCAGAGGTTGATTTGTTCAGCCTCTGCATTCATTTTGGATGACCGGAATTATTAAAGCGTTTCAAAATAAAGTTCATATCTCAACTTAATTTTGAGACGCTTTAATTGGGCATAGCTGATATTTCAGTGCGTTCGATTAATCTGGTAGGTGGCACCAGCGGCCATTGGCTGGTTTAAATCTGTGCGCCCGCCATCGGCCCAAAGAATTTGCAGGCTGTCAATCTGGGTGTCTTCCGCCAGCCCGAAAAAGGCCACCGGGGCGTCAAATGACATGAACCCGCCGCCCAGTTGAAGCTCTTGCGTCTGGGTTTTACCCCCATGCCGGATGATGATCCGGGCACCGATGCCGTGGCTGTTGCCGATCTGGTCACGCAGCTCAAACGCGATTGCATTGCCGGTTTGGGCGTTGTTGCGAAACAGCGCCACCGGCCCGTTCACCGGCTGGGTGATAATATCAAGATCGCCATCATGGTCGATGTCAAACACGGTTGCGGCGGCGGTCATCAGATAATCCTCAAGCCCAAACGGGCCGGACATCTCGGCAAATGTGCCATCCCCCTGATTGCGAAAAAACAGGTTTGACGGGCTGACCTCATTGGGCACCCATGTGCCATTGACGATATAGACATCCAAAAACCCGTCATTGTCAAAATCGGCAATCTTGGTGTCCCAGCTCCAGCCGCCAACACCCAGCCCTTCGACCTCAGCCGTGTCTTGATAGGTGCCGCCGGTTCGGGTCAGTAACACATTCGAGCGTTTGATCTGCGGTATTGCCGCGGCAATCTCTGCCTGTGTGGGTTGGCGCTGCGGCGCAAAGTGGATGTCACAAAGCGCGCGCGCCTGTGCCTGCGCCACAGGGATCAGGCCACAGATTGACGGGTCATTTTTCTGGATCGCGATGTCCTTGATCAGCATCCCCCGGCATTCGCTCATATATGGCGCGGGCAGGTCATTGCATTTGCTGGCATAGGTCGGGTCAAACCTGTTGCCGGATTTGTACCATTGTTTGATCTGCATATTGCGCGCGCAAATGGTCTGGGCGTCGGGGTCTAGGATGGCCTCACAATAGGCCGACAGGGGCTGCATCTTGAGGGTTGATGAAACCCCCGAGGACCGCCCGGCAATCTGGGCAAAATAAAGCTCGGGCGTGCCGTCATTATGCAGATCGGCGGTTTTGATCGCCATGGTGGTGGTGGTGGTGTGCGGCACCGTGCCATCGGCGGCTGTCACCGCTTTAAACCCACCGGCGCCATCCCCCATATAGATATAATCCGGCACTTCAAAATCATTGCCAACCAGCAAATCAGCGGCCCCGTCCTGATTTATATCACTGAACAGGATCGACAGGGTTTCACCGGGAATGCCGGGCAAATCAACATAGCTGTCGCCGGTCAGTGAGCCGGCTTGATTGATCAGCAGCCGGTTGCGCGATTCCTCACCGGGGATGCGGCGATACCAGCCCGCAGCCCAGTTGCCCAAACCCACATCCAGATCGCCGTCGCGGTCAGGATCGCCAAAGCTCAGCGCCATTGAAAGCATCGCATTCTTTCGGTTTTTAACCCGTTGCAGCAGATCAACCCGTAACCGGCCCGCCTCGTTTGGGATAATGAAATTACCGGTGCGATAGGTGGTTAAAAACACATCAAGCCAGCCGTCATTGTCTATATCCACCAGCGCCGCGTTGAAAACATCCAGCGCCGCCAGCGGCTCGGGCATGGCACCCGCGCTGGTAAACTGCCCGCTGCCGTCATTGAGGTAAACATACAAGCCCGCCTCGGTTGAGGCGATGATCAGGTCCAAATCACCGTCATGATCAATATCGCCACTGCTCAGGCTGCGCCCCTCCCAAAACGGCGGCCACATATCCTTGAATGAAAACTCAAGCGGCTTGTCGATACCCACGGCTTTGGCCTCCTGCCGGGTGAACGGGGTGTCCCCGGCAGGCGAGCGCGGCGCGAAGGGGCGCGAGGTGATTGTGATACTGTCGGCCTGAGGCGTCGCCGCCTGCGCCGCGCCAATAAAGGGAAACCCGCCCCCCAGAAGCTGCTCAAGCGCCCGGTCGGTTTGCCGGTTGTGATAGGCATTCACCGCAATACCGCCGAGAATGCCAAGCAGGGCCACAACCGCGCTGACATAGGTGGCGGCGCGCATTGAGATCGCCCGTGCCACGATAAGATAGGAATAGGCGCTGAACGTGCCCAATGTGAACACCAGCGTAAACACATATCCCTGCGCCAGCCCCCCGGCCAGAAGGGCCCCCGCCACGACCACATCAAAGGCAATCGGCACCGGCAGGAAGGTGCCAACCAAGGCCACCAGAACCACAACGCCAAAGCTAAAACTGACCCCCATGATCAGGTCCTGAGGGAAAAGCGCCCCCGCCGTGGCCCCCATCAGCCCGGCCAGAAACATCATCGGCACCGTGGTGCGGGCAATGAACCAAAGATTGCCCAGATAGCTTTTGACAAACAGGCCAAAGGCGCGAATGACCGGCTCGTGGGCGGGCGGCGCAAGGCCGTCGGGCTGTGGCGGGTCGTTGGCTATGGGCTGCGTCACCTGAAGTTGCTCCCTGGGCAGAAACCGGCAGATCATCGGGATGGCCAGCAAAATGACCACAAGGCTGAGCGCAATTTTGGTGATGGCCATGTAGACCGGCAGCAGGCTAAACATCATCGTCAGGACAACCACATTCATGGTGGGCGACGCGACCATCGCCGACAGCGCCGTTTCCGCCCGCACCCCGCTTGAATACAGTCCCTTGGCAATCGGCGCGGCACAGTTCACGCAAACCCCCAAAGGCGCGCCAATGATCAGGCCCAGCACCGAATTGGAATAGCCATTGCGAAAACCACGCCGCCTGAGAAAGCTGAACAGCGTCAAAAACGCGGCCCCGAACAGCACCCCAAACAACATGCCCTTCTTGTTGGTGTCCAGCCAGTTAACCGTGGAAAAGGTAATCCGCTGCCACAATGGCATCCCCGGCGTGACCGGCAGGACCGCTTCAAAGCTGATTGGATCCTCAAGCTGAATAGCGCCGCTCATCAGCGCCTTATCGTCAAGCGCCGGGTATCGTGATTGGGTCCAGAACAGCACCGCAAGCAACACTATAAACAAAAGCGCAAAGGTGGCCTTTGTGCGGTTGGAGGCGGCAACAATATTTTGCATCAATGCCCCCGGACTTTCACCTGTGAACGGCAAAGCCTGCGCATGATCAGCCGAACCGACTGTCAAACAGGGGTTTGCCAGTGCCAAGTGCGGCCATCATCGCATCATTCAGAACCAGCTTGGGATCACGCACCGCCCGAAACCAGCATTGGCGCGGATGAAACCAGTTAAGTTGCTGCACATGCAGGCCGGTATCCTCGAATATCCGTTTGGTGGTGTCAGGCGCGTAAGTAACGCATTCAGGATAGAACCATCCGCTTTGTCTGGCCCCATCCTGAATGGCGCTATTGGCCGGATTGGAAGGCCGGAGCAAAGTGAACAGGAACTGACCGGACTGTGCCAGACACCGCGACACGGCCTTGAGTGATGTTTCAAACAAATCAAGGCCGGTATGGGAATAGATGGATTGCGCCACCACAAAATCAGCCGAATTTTCGGCAACCCCGGACATAAGAAAATCGTTGTCGATAAACATCCGTGGTTTTTTCAACTCAAAAATATCCGCGCCAATCTCATGTCTTAGCGCCTCGCGCCATAGCCATGTATTTGGCTCAATGCCGGTATAGCGGTTGGGCAATAAATACTGGATCAAAAACCGCCCCGCCCGCAACGATCCACATCCCAGATCGACAACATGATCTTCTTCACGCAGGCCCAGCGCCAATAGCAGGCTGAACTGTGTGCCCCCCATGAAATCATACTGCTTAGGTGGGCCGACATAGGCCCGGTAATGATCCCCCCCCGGCAGCAGCGCGCGCGAATCAAGAATGCTTTGCTCAAGATCACGAGGGTTTTTCTGAGTGATTTTATTCATCAAGGCAATCTCGCTGTAAAAATATCTTTGGCCTGTCCGTGCTACCCGAATGAGCGCAAATATTCAATGTCCTGAGGGTACAAAGCCGATGTGTCATATTGTTTGTAACGCCCTATGGTTGCTGGTTTTTTTATCACTAAACTACAGCGATCAATCAAATCAGGTTTCGGCTTGATGCCAATAAATTCCAAAAGCCCGGTCAAAATCTGTTTGGGGCTGTCAACAAGTTGCTCAAAGTCGATATTGAACACCCGATCGGGAAACTGCCCGCTCAGGCGCATCATCCGCCGGTGCACCGCACACCAATATGCCAGCGCATCAGCGGGTGTATTACTTACATTCCGGTTCAGGTAAATCGGCCCCCATGTCAGCAACTGATTTTGGTTGCGGCTAAATGCCATATCCAGCCCGCCCCGGGTTAGGTGAATATATTTCAATTCCGGCCTGAGCCGTAGCAAACGCTCCAAAACCACATGGGTATAAGGCACTTTCCAACCCCAAATATCATGGGGTTT
>CAZZKL010000009.1:0-34994 GCA_964655135.1 uncultured Roseovarius sp.
GAAGCGGGCGTGGTGGAATGGTAGACACACCAGACTTAAAATCTGGAGGCCGTATGGCCGTGCGGGTTCAAGTCCCGCCGCCCGCACCAAAGGCCTTTCGCGAAGCGAAAGGCCTGGCGGCAGACGTTTTGCAAAAACGACGAGAGCCATTTTCTGTCTCACGGCGCAAAGCGCCTCCGACGAAATGTCCCGTACATGGCTGCGCCATGTACACCGGCGGGCTGACCGCCCGGCGCACGGTCATGCGCTTGGGCGGGGGGCAATGGTATCTGTTGTCGATTGTTATTTCTGTCTCACGGCGCGCGCGTATTATTTAATGGCGGCGGCTTTTACGTCATCGTCGATATAGGGCAGGTATTGCTCAAAATTCTCGGCGAACATCTGCACCAGCCTTGCCGCTTGCCGGTCATAGCTGTCGGGCCTGTCCCAGGTGCGGCGCGGGTTGAGCAAAAGATCAGGCACACCGGGGGCATCAACCGGCACGTCAAAGCCAAAGTTTTCATCCTTGCGGAATTCTGAATTGCCGAGCGAGCCATCAAGGGCGGCGGTCAACAGCGCCCGGGTGGCTTTGATCGGCATCCGTGAACCCGTACCATAAGCGCCGCCGGTCCAGCCGGTATTGACCAGCCAGCAGGTGGCGCCGTGCTTGGCGATCTTTTCGCGCAAAAGGTTGCCGTAAACCTCGGGCCGGCGCGGCATGAAAGGCGCGCCAAAACAGGTTGAGAATGTCGGTTCTGGCTCGGTGATGCCGCGCTCGGTGCCAGCCACTTTTGAGGTGAAGCCGGAAAGGAAATGATACATCGCCTGCGCCGGGGTCAGGCGCGAAATGGGGGGCAACACGCCAAAGGCATCGCAGGTCAGCATGATGATGTTTTTGGGATGGCCGCCAAGCGAGGTTTCCGAGGCGTTTGAGATATAATGCAGCGGGTAGGCACAGCGCATATTGGCGGTCAGGCTGTCATCCTCAAAATCCAGCTCAAGCGTCTCAGGGTCATAGACCATGTTCTCAATCACGGTGGCGAATTTTGAGGTGGTGGCGTAAATCTCAGGCTCGGCCTCGGGGTTGAGGTTGATGGTTTTGGCATAACATCCGCCTTCAAAATTGAAGGTGCCGCGATCAGACCAGCCATGTTCATCATCGCCAATCAGCGTGCGCGCGGGATCCGCCGATAAAGTGGTTTTGCCGGTGCCCGAAAGGCCAAAGAAAATGGCGGTATCGACCGGGTTGCCGGTGGCGTGATTGGCCGAGCAATGCATTGGCATGACGCCCTTTTCCGGCAGCAGGTAATTGAGCAGGGAAAACACCGATTTTTTGTTTTCACCGGCATATCCGGTGCCACCCACAAGGATCATTTTGGCGTCAAAATTCATTGCGATCACGGTTTCGGACCGGCAATCATGCTTTTTCGGGTCGGCCTGAAAGCCGGGGCAGTTGATCAAGGTGAAATCGGCGATGTAATCCTCAAGGTCTTCCGCATCGGGGCGGCGCAGCATGGTGCGGTTGAAAAGCCCGTGCCAGGCCAGTTCGGTGATCATGCGCACATTGATCGAATGCGCCGGGTCCGCCCCGCCGGTAAGATCCTGCACATAAAAATCCCCGCCCTGCATATAGGCGAGCATGTCTTTATAAAGCGCGTCAAACCCCTCGGGTGACATTTTGGCGTTGTTTTCCCACCAGATGGTATCCATCACGCTGTCGGTGGTGACCACATGTTTATCCTTGGGCGAGCGGCCGGTGAATTTGCCGGTCGAGACCAAAAGCGTGCCGCCACGCCCCAGCTTGCCTTCGCCGTTTTTCAACGCGGCTTCGACCAGTGCTGGCTCAATTTGATTGTAAAAGACATTGCCCAGCCCGGTGATGCCTTGATCTTCAAGCCGGAATTTAGGGTTTACCCGTCCAGTTGTCATGGTGCTCTTGCTCCCGTTGCCGCGCCGCGAGGTGGGCGCAGGTGATCCATATGGCAGCACCCTGGCACATGGCCGGAATTGCAGGCCTGGCTGCCGGTTGAGGCCTCTTAACATGGGGCTTTGAGAAATGAACAGGACGCTTTGGCACAGTTAGCGCAAACTCTGGTAAAAAAACGATTTGAGGTTTGAATCATTACAGCCCTGCGGCGGCTTTTCCTAACGAATACATGGTTAATGATGGGGAACTGCCACCGATAATTGCGTTGATTGGGCATTAGGTGGGCTGTGCGTGGGCTGTGCGTGGGCTGTGGGTGCGGGGATGATTCGCCCCTAATGCCTGCTGTGTTTCGTTTGCATAACCCAATGAATACAACTGGCGCGCGACATTGAAAGGACGTATGCGTTTCGCCACACTCGCCAATTCAAATGAATGTGAAACGCTTTAGGTATTGATTGCAAAGCACAATAATGCCCATAACAAACGGATAGCTTTTAAATGCATGTACTGTAGTAGCGCAAAGGAATTTAACCATGGCCAGGATTGCACTGGTGGATGATGACAGGAATATCCTGACATCCGTCTCTATGACCCTCGAAGCCGAGGGTTTTGAAGTGGAAACATATACCGACGGTCAACAGGCATTTGATGCTTTCAGCAAGAAGATGCCGGATATTGCTGTGCTGGATATTTCGATGCCACGCATGGACGGCATGGACCTGTTACAGCGCATCCGGCAAAAAGCCACCATTCCGGTGATTTTCCTGACCTCAAAAGATGATGAGATTGATGAGGTTCTGGGCCTGCGCATGGGGGCCGATGATTTCATCAAAAAGCCGTTTTCGCAGCGTCTTTTGGTTGAGCGCATCCGCTCGCTTTTGCGGCGTCAGGAGGCGCTGGCGGGCAATGCCGTGGAGGGCGAGGAAGACAACAAGGTGATTGAGCTTGGCTATCTGCGGATGGACCCGCTGCGCCATTCGGTGCGCTGGAAAGACAAGGATGTGGTGCTGACGGTGACCGAATTTTTGCTGTTGCAGGCGCTGGCGCAACGGCCCGGATTTGTCAAAAGTCGCGATCAGTTGATGGATGTGGCCTATGAGGATCAGGTCTATGTGGATGACCGCACCATAGACAGCCATATCAAACGGCTGCGCAAGAAGATGCGCAATGTCGATGATGAATTTGCCGCGATTGAGACGCTTTATGGTATCGGGTATCGATACAATGAAGAATAACCGCCGGGCGAAGATAACCTGTCGGGGCCGGAGAGCCTGAACATGCGCGCCAGAGCCGCTCCGCAGAAGAATGAAATTGTTCTTGGCGATGATTATATTGCGCCCGATGATGATGCCGAAACCGGTCGGGACTCGTCACGCGGCAGGACCAGTTTTTTTGCCCTGAGCAAATCCTCATTGGCGCGCAAGATCATCACCTTTAATCTGGTGGCGCTGAATATCCTGATTGCCGGCATTCTCTATCTCAATTCCTCACGCGACAGTCTGGCGTTGCAACGGGCCAATGGCCTGATTGGCGAGGTTGAGCTGATTGCCGATGTGTTTGAGGCGCAGTTGCCTGACTACACCACGGAATTGCGGCTCGACGGGGCCGGGCGGGATGTGAATGCGACATTGGACAAGCTGAATATCCGCAGGGGCACCGAGGCGTTTGTGTTTGATGCCGACGGTGGGCTTATTGGCCATGTTGTGGGCACTGGCACCCGTGGCAGCACAGCAGGCGGCAGCACGCCGACGTATATTACCGATGGGCTAAAGGCCTTGTGGGGGCTGGTTTCGTCACCGTTTTCTACAAATGACGAAAATCAACAACCCATCAGCGTTCAGCAACAGGCGCAGGCGCAGGTTAAGGCGACACTGACAGGCGGGACGCAGGTGGTGGCGGGGGATGCCTCGATCGGGACGGTTTTTTCGGTTGCCACGCCGGTGATGCATGGCGATGAACCGGTGGCGGTTGTGGCGCTGCTCAGCACCTCGGGCGAGATTGATAATCTGGTGGCGTCCGAGCGCGAACGGGTGTTGCAGATGTTTTTGGTGGCCACGGTTGTGTCGGTGGGGCTGAGCCTGATTTTGGCGTCAACCATTGCTAACCCGCTATCCGATCTGGCCACGGCGGCGGAATCCGTCGGCAAGGGCAATCACTCGATGGGCGACGGGGCCAACCGTATCCGTATCCCTGATCTGACGGCGCGCCCCGATGAGATTGGCCGCCTGTCGGCCGCGATCCGGGGCATGGTTGCAGCGCTTTACAACCGGATTGAAAGCAACGAGATTTTTGCCGCTGACGTGGCGCATGAGATCAAAAACCCGCTGGCCTCGTTGCGCTCGGCGGTGGGGACGATGCGGATTGCCAAAACTCCCGAACAGCAGGAAAAGCTGCTGAGTGTGGTAGAGCATGACGTGCGCCGCCTTGACCGGCTGGTAAGCGATATATCACGCGCCTCACGGCTGGATGGGGAGCTGGTCAAGGAAGAGCAGGAAGCGTTTGACCTGACCATCATGCTGCGCAATCTGGGTGAGTTTTTGGGTGAGGAAGCGCGCAAGAAAGGCATTGATTTCATTACGGATTTTCCCAACAATCCGGTTATTGTCTTTGGGCTTGAGGCGCGTCTGGCGCAGGTTTTTGTCAATCTGATCACCAACGCCATCAGCTTTTGTGAAGAAGGCGATGCCATCCGGCTATGGGCGCGCAAGCGTGGCAGCCGGGTGCTGATCATGGTCGAAGATACCGGTATCGGCATTCCCGAGCAGGCGCTGGATAAGGTGTTCAAGCGGTTTTATTCCGAACGCAGCGAACAGGATTTTGGCAATAATTCCGGTCTTGGACTGGCCATCTCGAAACAGATTATCGAGGCCCATGACGGGGTGATCTGGGCCGAGAATATTCAGCCCACCGATGCCGATATTACCTCCGATCCGCTGGGCGCGCGCTTTGTCGTTGGCCTGCCGGTCTGAGGCGGGCGTGCCGGTGGTCTCCTCCGCCATGAACGAGACACTCATGCACGCGACAACCATCTGCCACGGCGGGCGCGGCGGGCTGATCATCGGCGCGTCGGGCACCGGCAAATCCGGGCTGGCGCTGCAACTGCTGGCACTGGGGGCCGGGCTGGTGGCGGATGACCGCACCCGGCTGTGGCGCGTGGGGGATACGATCATGGCGGATGTACCCGAGGCCATCAAAGGCCGGATTGAAGCGCGCGGGGTGGGCATTCTGGCCACGCCTGCCATGGGACCGGTGCCGCTTGCCTTGGTGATTGATATGGACAAGGTTGAAACCAAGCGGCTGCCGCCCGAACGGACCTTGCGGATACTCGACCACGCGCTGCCCATGATCCGAAAAGTGGAAAGCCCCTGTTTTCCGGCGGCAATCCTATTATATCTGGACGGGGGACGCATCGCTTGAGGACGCCTGACATGCCGGCCGACACTATCGCGCATCAGCTTGTTTTAGTCACCGGGCCTTCGGGGGCCGGGCGCAGCTCAGCCATTCGCGCGCTTGAGGATATTGGCTTTGAGGCGATAGATAATCTGCCGCTGTCGCTGTTGCCGCGCCTGTTAAGCGGGGCGGCACCCGATAAGCCGATGGCGCTGGGCATTGATACCCGCAACCGGGATTTTTCCACTGCGGCGCTGATTGACGCGATTGACCGGATGGGCGAAGGCAGTCCTGCGCCGATGCAGGTATTGTATCTTGATTGCCGGGCCGAGGTGCTGCTGCGGCGGTTCTCGGAAACCCGCCGCCCGCACCCGCTGGCCCCGGCAGAAGACCCCGGCACCGGTATTGCGCGCGAGTTTGATCTGCTGGGGCCGATCAAGGCGCGGGCGGATATTTTGCTTGATACCTCCGAGATGACACCGCATCAGCTCAGGGCCGAGCTGGGCCGCTGGTTTGCGCCGCACTCAACGCAGGGGCTGGTGGTATCAGTGCAGTCGTTTTCCTATAAGCGCGGCCTTCCCCGGGGGCTGGATATGGTGCTGGACTGCCGGTTTTTGCGCAATCCCTACTGGCAGGCGGACTTGCGTGAGCTTGACGGGCGCGACAGGCAAGTGGCGGAATATATCCACGCGGATGAGCGGTTTTTGCCCTTTCAGGAGCGGGTGATGGATCTGATTGATCTGTTGCTGCCGGCCTATGAGGCCGAGGGCAAAGCTTACTTCTCGATCGGGTTTGGCTGTACCGGCGGGCAACACCGCAGCGTGGCCATGGCGCAAACCATGGGAAAAGCCCTTGCTAAGGCAGGCTGGCAGGTGTCTATACGGCACCGGGAAATTGAACGGGGTGCCACAAGGACTGGCAGCTTGGGTATGGGCGATCAAAGCCCGGAAAGGGGCCTTTAGGTGATCGGGATTGTCATCGTGGCGCATGGCGGGCTGGCCTGCGAATACCTCAGAGCGATCGAACATGTTGTCGGCGCGCAATCGGGTATTCATGCGATCACCATTGAAAACGATCACGACCGCGAAGGCAAACAATCCGAAATATGCCGCGCCGCCAATGAGGTGGATCAGGGCGATGGGGTGGTGATCGTGACCGACATGTTTGGCGGCTCGCCCTCCAATCTGTCGCTCAAGGCCTGTTCGCTGACAAACCGCCGGATACTTTACGGGGCCAACCTGCCGATGCTGATCAAACTGGCAAAAAGCCGCCATCGCAGCGTGCCCGATGCGGTTGAGGCGGCGCTGGCGGCGGGGCGCAAATATATAGATTGTTATAATGTATCGGCAAAGCAGAGGGACGGATGACCAAGACAATTACGCGGCGCCATGAGATTATAAATGTGAAGGGTCTGCACGCGCGGGCGGCGGCAAAACTGGTGGAAGTTGCCGAAAGCTTTGACGCGCGGGCCGAAGTATCGCAAAATGGGCTAACAACCGGGGCCGACAGCATTATGGGCCTTTTAATGTTGGCAGCAGCAAAAGGAACAACTATTGACGTGCAAACCTCTGGGCCTGATGCCGCCGCGTTGGCGGATGCGGTTGCGGCGCTGATTGCCGACAGGTTTGGCGAAGATATGTGAAGGCGCAGATGAAGCGCAGATGAATCGCGATGACGGGAACAAAAGACGTGGTGGACAGCTTACATAACCAATCTGGTGTGCAGCCCCGTGAGGAGGTTGTATTTACAAGCTATGACCGTCGCAGTCTGACTTATGCCAACTCTTTTGATACCCCGCTGACCGCCACGATTATCCGCCTGATTGAATGGTTCACCGGCAAGATCACCATTATCAGGATGATCCGTATCTTTGAAAAACGCGGCGCGCCGACGGGGCACGCCTTTTGGCGCGCGGTGCTGGATACCATGGGGGTTGATTTGCTGACCCCTGAAGAGCAGATCCGGAAAATCCCCTTCGATGGCCCGGTTGTGGTGGTGTCAAACCATCCCCATGGCATGGTGGACGGGATGATCCTGGCGGATTTAATCGGCACGCAGCGCACCGATTACAAGATTTTGACGCGCTCACTCCTGACCGGGATTGATGAGGTCGCGGCCTCGTATATGATCCCGGTGCCGTTTCCCCATGAGCCGGATGCGCAGCGCAAAAGCGTGGAAATGCGCGCCCGTGCGATGGCGCATTTGAAAGAAGGCGGGCTGATCTCACTGTTTCCGTCGGGGGTTGTGGCCTCGTCGGATACATTGAGGGGCCCGGCGGTTGAGCGCGAATGGAATGTCTTCACCGCGCAGATGATCCGCCGGTCGGGGGCGCAGGTGGTGCCGATTTATTTTCCGGGGTCAAATTCACGCTGGTATCAAATGGCCAACCGGATATCAGCCACCTTGCGGCAGGGGTTATTGCTGCATGAGGTGGTGCATAGTTGCAATAAGCCGCAAAATCCCATTGTCGGCGATCCGATCAGCGAAGAGCAGATGAAACTGCTGGACAGTGATCCGCGCGGCTTTATGACCTGGCTGCGAGAACATACCCTGTCACTGGGGGGCTGACCCCTGTTAAAATGAGTGCGCAAGTTGCGCACGCTTGATGTCTCGTCATCCGCCTCCGGCCTCTTCCTCGGGTCGCGTGTGGCTGCTGTGGTGCCCAAGTGGTTCAAGCTGTGGACCTTGCGAGCGCTGGGTCTATTGTAATTTGAGGAAAGTAATGTTATATAGCTTTCAGCAGAAAGGGGTATGCCATGGTTGCCTTGCTCAGGGAAATTGAGGATCAAGCGCCTGATCCGGGCCGGGTTGTGGCCAAGGCCAGTTTTAATGCCGCGCGCGAGCTGGGCCTGACGCAGCGCGAACTGGCAATGATCATTGGCGTCAGCGAGGCCACGGTTTCACGGATGAAAGATGGTGGGTTCGTGCTTCAGGGCAAGCCGTTTGAGCTGGCCGCCTGTGTGCTGCGTATCTTTCGCGCGCTGGATGCGATTGTCGGCAGTGATCCCGACAGTATGCAAGGCTGGATACGCCACGAGAATTCCGATCTGGGCGGCGTGCCGGCTGATATGATGGTGCGGGCCACCGGGTTGATTGGCGTGATGAATTACCTTGATGCCGCCCGTGCGCCAACCTGAGTCCGGGCCTGACGGGCCGTTTACCCCCTATCGCGGCAATGTCTGGCGGATGATCGAGGGACAGGTGCGGCCTGCGACCATGCGGGTTGTGGATACCGATGCCGAACAGGCGGTGCTGGAGGATATTCTGGAAGCCGCCAAGCCGCCAGTGCCAGACCCGTGCCAACATCTGGATTATCAGTTCTGGTCGCCGTTTCGCTATGGGCGTTATCCGCGCGCGTCGCGGTTTCGGCGGGCGGGGCCAACGGCGGGGGTTTGGTATGGCTCAGAACATCCGCTGGCGGCGGTCGCCGAAAGCGCCTGGGGCGCGTTGCGGTTTTTTGCGGCTTCAAAAGATACGCCGATGCCGCGCTGGCCGGTGGCATACACGGCGGTGATGGCGGATATTCAGGCGGGGGCGTCGATTGATCTGATGCGGCCCGAGATGGCCGGGCAGGGCAAATGGGCCGACCCTGTGGATTATACGGATTGTTTGGCGCTGGCTGATCGGGTGCGGGTGCGGGGGTGTCAGGCAATCCGCTATGGCTCGGTGCGCGACCCGGATCACCGGGCCAATCTGGCGGTGCTGGATTGTGCCGCCTTTGCCCAAAGCGCGCCGATTGCACGCCAGACATGGCATATATTGCTACGCCCCAAACTGGTGCGCGCCCATTGCGAGACGCTAAGGCAACGGCATATGCTGGTGGTTGGCAAGACGCAGTTCATCCACCCCGGATCAGCCGAATAATCCGCGTCGGATCAGGTTGAGCCCGGCAAAAAGCAGCACCGCCATGGTGGCCTTTTTGAAGGTCTTGTGATCAATCCGGTCTTGAATGCGCAGGCCCAGCCCCATACCCAGCATGGTGGGCGGGATCAGCGCGAGCGACAGCGGCAAGGTTTCAGAACGCAACACGCCCGAGCCGATATGGGCGATGACCAGTGCCACCGATCCTAGCCCGTAAATCACCCCCTGCACGCGAATATGCTCTTTCTTTTCAGTGTCTAACGCCGTGAGCATGGCCACGGTGGGCGGCCCCCAGATGCCCGACATGCCGCCCATGAACCCGGCGAGTATGCCAATGCCCGCCTCGGTCTTGCGTGAGGGGTTGGGCGGCAGGCGCAGATGCACGCCGATCAGTTGCAGCGTCACGAAAATGGTGATCAGAACGCCGATGAACAGCAACAGGATTGCGCCGGGCACAACCCGGACCAGTTGCGCGCTGAACAGCAGAACAATCAGGCCCGCCAAAAGGAAAACCTTGAATTTCTTGAGCGAATGCCAGGCCGGGCCAACCCCCTGACGCAGCGCCTGCCAGCCATTGGCCAGAAGCGTCGGCAGGATGATCCCGGCCAGTGCCACCTCGGCGCTGGCCACTGATCCCAGCCCGGAAATCAGCACCATCGGCAGGGCAAAGCCGACGATGCCTTTGACCAGCCCAGCAAACAGGCTGATGCCAAAGGCGAAGATGAGAATGGGGACCGAATCGATGCCGTAAAAGAGTTCCATGGCCCTACATAGCAGGTGGATATTTTGCTGCACTGCAATAATGCCTGCGCAACTTTGCAATAAAACGTATACGAATAACGTATTATTGTTGCGCTGCACCTGCAAAGTGATTAGCAGAGGGGCGAGGATGGACGGCACCGGACAAATGGGAAATTGTGATGGCTGAAAGCATAATTCTTGAGGATATTCTTGATCTGACCGGCGCGGCGATTGCCCCGGTTGAAGGCGTGTTGCAGGCGGCAAAGGCCAGCGTCACCGCGATGGTCAGCGAAGAGGGTCGTGTTTCAAACCGGTTGATCGAGCAGCATCAATGCGCCGCCCATGGGCTGGCGTGGCTGGCGACCTATGTTGAGGCGCTCAGGCAGATGCAAAACTGGGCCAACAGGTTGAATAAACAGGGGAAATTCGGAGAGGTTGAGCAGCTTATACAACAAATCGCGTTTGGCGAATATCTGCATCACATCGCCGGTGGCATTCCGATGAATCAAGGCGAGGTCATTCGACTGCAAGAGATGGGCCTTGGCTGGGACGCGCTCAAAGGCTTTCATTGCGCTGAAGTTCAAATGCTGATGGCGAAGGGCAATACGCAGGCCGCACGCACGCGGCTGGTGGCGCTGATGCAAGAGCATAATGCCGACATCACCGTGGGTGCGACCGGGCTGGAAGATGAGCTTGAGATGATCCGCGAGCAATTCCGGCGGTTTGCGATTGAGAAGGTCGAGCCGCACGCCCAAGGCTGGCACCTTAAGGATGAACTGATCCCGATGCAGATCATCGAGGAGCTGGCCGAGATGGGGGTGTTTGGCCTGACCATCCCCGAGGAATATGGCGGGTTTGGCCTGAGCAAGGCGTCGATGGTTGTGGTCTCAGAAGAGCTGAGCCGGGGGTATATCGGGGTGGGGTCATTGGGCACCCGCTCGGAAATTGCCGCCGAGCTGATTATCTGCGGCGGGACGCAGGCACAAAAGGACCATTGGTTGCCCAAGCTGGCGAGCGCCGAGATATTGCCGACGGCGGTGTTTACCGAGCCTAATACCGGCTCGGATCTGGGCAGTTTGCGTACTCGCGCAGTCAAGGAGGGCGAGGATTACCGCATCACCGGCAACAAAACCTGGATCACCCATGCGGCGCGGACCCATGTGATGACGCTGCTGGCGCGCACCGATCCGGACAGCAAAGACCATCGCGGGCTGTCGATGTTTTTGGCCGAAAAAACCCCGGGGAGTGTGGCGGAGCCTTTCCCGACGCCCGGCATGAGCGGCACCGAGATTGAGGTACTGGGATACCGCGGCATGAAGGAATATGAGCTGGGGTTTGATAATTTCCCGGTTAAGGGCGAAAACCTGTTGGGGGGCGTTGAGGGCAAGGGATTTAAGCAGTTGATGCAGACGTTTGAAAGTGCCCGTATTCAGACCGCAGCAAGGGCCATTGGCGTGGCGCAATCGGCGCTGGATGTGGCGATGCAATATGCCATTGACCGGCAGCAATTTGGCAAAAGCCTGATCGAATTTCCACGGGTGTCGGGCAAGCTGGCGATGATGGCGGTTGAGATCATGATCGCGCGGCAGTTGACCTATTTCAGTGCTTGGGAAAAGGACCACGGGCAGCGCTGCGATCTGGAGGCGGGGATGGCCAAACTGCTGGGCGCGCGGGTGGCGTGGGCGGCGGCGGATAATGGCTTGCAAATTCACGGCGGTAATGGATTTGCCACCGAGTATAAGATCAGCCGTATCTTATGTGATGCGCGGATATTGAACATCTTTGAGGGCGCGGCGGAAATTCAGGCGACGGTAATTGCCCGGCGGGTGCTGGGGTGAAACGGGTGTAAATTGCCGGTGAAATGGCCTAGGGTAACCATAATTTCAGCCCAGGAGGTGCCCCATGCCGACCGTTCAGATTGAGTATTATTCGGATATTTTATGTGTCTGGGCTTATGTCTCCCAGCGGCGCATTGAAAAACTGGTGGATGAGTTCGGCGACAAGATTGAGATCACGGCGCATTTTTGCTCGGTATTCGCCGATGCCCACGGCAAGATTGAAACCCAGTGGAAAGATAAGGGAAGCTATGCGGGGTTTGGCAGGCATATCAATGAGGTTGGCGAAAAATTCCCGCATGTGGCAATCAATAATCGGATTTGGCTTGATGCAAGGCCGCACAGCTCGGCCAGCCCGCATATGTTTGTCAAAGCGATTGAAATAATTGAGCGCGAAGCGAGGACGATGCAAAAACCCTATCTTGAGCGGCTCTCAACCAAGGTGGCATGGGCCTTGCGGCTGGCGTTTTTTGCCGAGGCGAAGGATATTGCAAACTGGACGGTTCACCAGCAGATCGCGCAGCAGCTTGGGATTGATTATGCGCAGGTGGAAGAGAAACTCCGCTCGTCCGAGGCGGCGGCACAGTTGGTGATTGATTATGACCTCAGTCAGAAAAACCATGTGATTGGCAGCCCGACATTCATGATGAATGATGGCCGTCAGAAATTATTTGGCAATGTCGGCTATCGTCTGATCGAGGCCAATGTGCAGGAGGTTTTGCATCACCCGTCAGAAGACGCCGCAAGCTGGTGCTGAGGGCCGGGGACACGGCAGGGTTACGCATGAAAAAACACATGCGTAACCCTTTGGTATTGTGCGATCTTAAAGCGTTTCGACTTAAACCTGAGACAGGGTTAAGCCGAAACGTAGTGCAACATTTGAGTGTTACGGGCGCTTCGATAAAAACGCGTGATTCAAGTTTTTCTCGAAACGCTTTAATGCATGATCGAATATATCACGACGGTTTCGCAATGGCTGTCGGCCCAGACATCGACCACCGAAAGCCTGTCGCTCCAGCGGTTGATGATCTCATCCGCGCAGTTGTCGCGCACCGATTCCATTACCGCGCGGTAGGCGAGGTTTGGGTTTTGATACGCCATTTTGGCAAGGGTTTCTTCAAACTGGCCATAGAATCCTGCCATGGCTTTAAGCGCCGTATCACGGACGTCAAAGGAATAATCGCGCGCCAGTATCAGATCGTTACGATTGCCCAGAATTGAGATATGCCCGGACATGATATGCTTGAAATCATAGGCCAGAAGCGTGTCGAACATGGCCAGATACCCGCCCATATCCGCCGTGCCGCCAAAGTTCATGAACGGCACTTCACCGGGGGTGATGGTATCAACCGCAATCAGGAATTTCAGCTTGGGCAGATAGATGATGACATCGCCGTGCTCAGAGTGGAAGGCGGCTGTTTTCAACTCAACCGGCTGAGTGCCAAGGGTGAGTTTATAGCTGTCCTCAAACGTAACCGTGGGGCGCAGGATGCTCGGGTTGGCGGACTCTTTGATCACCTGAGCGGTTTTTGCAGAGGCCACGATTTTAAGGCCGGGGATGTCGGAAAACACCGCTGAGCCGCCGATGTGATCATTATGGCCGTGGCTGTAAATCAGATATTCAATCGGCTTGCCGGGCGCGTATTGGGCCAAAATTCCAGGCAGTTTATGGGCAAAGCTGGGGGGCGCATCAAACAGCGTGATGCCAGTGTCCGTGACCAGAAAGGCGGATTGATAAACCCCTTCGGTGACGTAAAACAGCCCCGGTTCAACCTCTGCCACATAAAGACCGGTTTGCGGGTCAATCTGCGGCATCCGGGCGATGGTTTGCGCAAGCTCCGGCGCGAAGTTTCTAAACGTGCTCGCCGGGTCGTCGTCAAGCGTCACTGTATTGGCCGGGTTGAAGTTTTTATCGGGCTGTGCCGCCTGCGTGGCGGTGGTGCTTTCCAAGCTCAGTACGGTGATCAGGGCCACAAGGGCGATTTGTTTAAAGATGGTCATTTTCTTTCTCCTTGATAAATTGACATCGCGTCAAGTAATGGAAACTTTACACCGTGTCAAGTAAAATTGCACACGCAGTCAACCTGCGCCGATGGGCGCGGGTTAAGCTGGTTAGGATTTCGCGGTTTTGATTATGCGTCGATTGTCAGATCAAGCGGCGCAAGCCCGGCAATTTCACCGCGCAGGGTATCTCCGGGATGAATCGGGCCGACGCCTGCGGGGGTGCCGGTATAGATCAGGTCTCCGGGCTGCAGGTGGTAAAACCGCGACAGATGCGCGATGAGCGCGGGCAGCGGCCAGATCATGTCTGAGAGGCGGGCCTCCTGCCGGGTCTCGCCGTTTTGCAGCAGGCGGATGGGTTGATCGTTGATGGTGCCAAAATCGGCGGCAGGTGTTAGCGGGGCGATGATAGCGGAATTTTCAAAATCCTTGCCCAAATCCCACGGCCGGCGTTTTTCCTTGGCGGCGGCTTGCAGGTCGCGGCGGGTCAGGTCAATGCCGCAGGCGTAGCCAAACACGGCCTGCATCGCGTCGCTTTCCGATACCTCAAAAGCGGGCGCACCGAGGGCCACGACAAATTCCATCTCGAAGTGGCAGTCCTGAGTGCCGGGCGGGTAGGGGATGCTACCGCCGGAAGGGCAAATTGCATGGGCTGATTTGGTGAAGTAAAACGGCGCTTCTCGATCCACCTCATTGCCCATTTCTGCCGCATGGGCCGCGTAGTTGCGCCCGACGCAGAAGATGCGGCGCACCGGGTAGGTGAGGCCGTTGCCGGTGATGGGAATGGCAGGGGTGTTGGGGGGTGTAAAAACGCTGGTGTTCATCGTGGCCTCGCATGGGTTTGCGCCTGTTATGCGGTTTTGCCTCGCGGCTTTCAAGGGGCTGGGATTTGGGCTAGACAGGGGATATGGAATACAGGCGGTACGCGATATTTTACACCCCCGCGCCGGGGCCTTTGGCGGATTTTGGCGCGGCTTGGCTGGGCTGGGATCCGGTTGCCGGGCGGCGGGTGGCGCAGGGTGTGATTGAGGGCGTGGATGTGTCTGAAATCACTGAAACGCCAAGGAAATACGGGTTTCATGGTACGATCAAGCCGCCATTTGCTTTGGCTGAGGGGCAAAACGAAGCGGCGCTGAGGGTGGCGTTTGCAAGCGTTTGTGAGACGGCTGTACCGGTAACAACCGAAGCGCTTGAACTGGCAAGGCTGGGTAATTTTATGGCGCTTCAGCCGGGCAAACCAAGTGCGGCGCTCTTGGCTATGGCGGCGGATGTTGTGCGCCGGTTGGACCGGTTTCGCGCACCTTTGACGGAGGCACAGATGGCGCGGCGGCGGGCGCGCAAGCTAAGCCCGGAGCAGGACCGGATGCTGGAGCGCTGGGGCTATCCTTTTGTGATGGACGAGTTTCGTTTTCACATGACGTTGACCGGGCGGGTATCAAAGGGGCTGGCACCGAAGATTGCTGACAAACTTGAGCCGATGCTTGCGCCGCTGATTGCCGCGCCATTTAAGATTGATGCGCTAAGCCTGATGGGCGAGGATGCGGCGGGGCTATTTCATCTGATTGAACGCTGTGCCCTTGGCGGGGGGTGGCGGGCTGAAGCCCGCCTTACGGGCATCATCCCCGGCCGAGTCGCAGCAAGATGACGCCGCTGATGGTAATCATGGTTGAGAGCACCTTGATCAGGCTGAGCCGCTCTTTGAGGAAAAACACCCCGATCAGCAGGGCGAATATGATGCTGGTTTCGCGCAGGGCCGTGACCAGCGCGATGGGGGCGAGGGTGAAGGCGTAAATCACCAGACCAAAACCGACAAAGGAGGCCCCGCCACCAAACAAGGCTACCTTCCAGGCGCGGCACAGATTGGGGCCTAAATCCGGTTGGTGCAGACGGGTGATGCCCAGCATCAGGATCGCATTCAGGATCGCCACCCAGCCATAAAAGCCCAGCGGCGACAAGGCGATGCGCGCGCCTAGCCCGTCAACCAGCGAATAGGCGGCAATAAAGCAGCCGGTTGTAAGGGCCAGAATTGCAACAAGGCGGTTATTTTGGCCCTCGGAGTGGCGAACCAAGCTGAGGCTCATGATGCCGGTGCCGATGACGGCGATGGCGATGAGTTCATGCAGTGATAAGACAACCCCAAGAAACAGGACCGAGACCAGCGCCACCAGCAAAGGCGCTGTGCCGCGGGCGATGGGGTACACATGGGTGAGATCTCCGATCCGGTAGGAGGCGCTGAGAAACCGCTGATAGCCCGTATGCAAGACCACCCCAGCCAGAATATAGGGCCAGCTTTCAACCAGTGGCGCGGGCACGAAGAAAAGCGTCAATGCGCCAAATATGCCTTGCCCGAGGACAACTGCATTTATCCCAAGGGATTTATCCACGCCACTTTTGACCAGAGCATTCCAGCCCGCGTGCAAGAGCGCGGCGGCCATGATGAGGAAGAAAACGCCTGTGCTCATGCCTGTGCTCATGCCTGTGCTCATGCCTGTGCCCTTTGCCAGATAGTCACTTGATGCCTGTATCCGGCAGTGGTGGCAAGGCAAATGCGCGTGGTTGCTTCTTGTTGTAGTCAGTACGCAGGCGTATGCTGTACCTATGACCAGCAAAACCGCCTCAAGACTGACGCAGGATGTCTGGCTTCAAACCGGGTTTGAGGCCCTCAAGGAACATGGCGCGCGGGCATTGAAGGCCGAGCCATTGGCGCGCCGGGTGGGGGCGACAAAGGGGTCTTTTTATTGGCATTTTGCCGATGTTCCAGCTTTTCACAAGGCCCTGTTGGAGCAATGGGAAGCCATGGCCATCCGGCAGATTGTGACAGCACTGGCAACGGAATACACCCCTGCGGGTCGGCTTAGGCGGATGGGCCAAGTGATTGCCGACAAGGCCGAGGGTGCGGCGATTGAGCCTGCGATCCGGGCTTGGGCCAAGGCGGATGAGGTCGCAGCATATGCGGTGGCGCGGGTGGATGAGGCGCGTCTGGATTATCTCAGGGATTTGCTGGCAGAGACCGGCATTGAAAACCCCGAGATGGCGCGGATCATTTATGCGGCAAGCATCGGCATGGAGGATCTCGGCGCTGCGAATGGGCGCGAAAACAGCCGCGCCATGGGATCGCTGGTTGATCTGATACTGGCGTTGAGGTGAGGATATGCGCAGAGGTTTGATATTAACGGTATTGGCGGCGGCGGTATTGACGGCTTTTGCGGTTTGGTGGGTGTTTAAACGCGGCGATGAAACGCTTGCGGCTTATGGCGCGGGTGATGCCAACTGGCGGCTGGTTGAGATTGACGGGCAGCCCTTCAAGGCGCGTGCCACGCTTGGGTTTGCTGATGAGGGCGCGCTTTTTGGGCAGGCTCCGTGCAATGCATATTCCGGCGCGCAAACCGCGCCGTATCCTTGGTTTACGGCTGAGAATATCGCGGTCACGCGCATGGCTTGCGCTGATCTGGCGGCTGAGACGGTTTATTTTGAGGCGTTGGCAGCGATGACACTGTCAGAGGTTGCCGGTGAGACGCTGATCCTGAGCAATGATTCGGGGCGGGAAATGGTTTTCACCGCGCAATGAGTGCATGGCACGGGTTCACTGCATAATTTCCCGATTACGCCGATGTCGCGCGGGCAAGAAAGCGATCGACAAAACGCTGGCGCGCATCGGGCAGGGGTTTGTTGCCCAGCTCATGCGCCAGTCGGTGACGCAGGAAATGCCCGGTCAGGGACAGCCCCTGAGCAATCTCGGAATCCGGCGCGGGGCCGTGGCCCAACAGGCAAGGGGGCAGCGGCAAAAGGCGGTCGGTCCAGTCGCCCGCGCCTGCGCGCGATACCGCCCGACCGGTGCGCGGTGAGACAAAGCTGAGATCATTGGCGGCGGGACCATGAACCGCGCACGCCGTCAGATCAAGGCCAAAGCCAAGCTCATCCAGCAGCAATAGCTCCCAGTTGAGATAGGCCAGCGGCCAGACATCCGACTGCCCCAGCAGATCAAGCAGGGTCTCAGATTGCTGGTAGAGCCTCGCATGGGCCTCGCGTTCGGGCAGGGCAAACAGCAGCAGCGACGTGACCGCGTTCAGCCCGGCCAGCGACAGCCGGTCAGACAGGGATAAAGCCGCGCGAGAGCGCAGCAATTCCGCCTTGAAGGTGCCGAGGTGATCCTCAAGCCGGGCCTGCCAGGCCAGATCAAGCTGCGCCCCCGGTTGCAACATCGGGGCAAGCCTGCGCGACGCCCCGCCGCGCACGATGCCCGCATGGCGGCCGCGCGCCGGGGTGAACACCTCGATGATAGCCGAGCTTTCGCCATGTGTTCGGCAAGACAGCAATATGCCGTGGTCGCGCCAATCCATTAGGGCCTCGCAAGCGGTTCATCGCGGGCATGTGACACCAGATCAACCGCGATGCCAAGGCCTCTATGTCGCAGGGGGTATGGAAAGCCGGAATTGGAAAATCCGGGGATTTGTGTTTCAATGGCCGCAGCAATTTAAGCAAGTGGGATTTATCATGAAATATTTCAACGCAAAACTGGCTGCACTGGCTTTGGCTGGCAGTCTCGCAACCGCCGGGATGGCCGAAGAAAATGTGATGGTGGTATTTGATGGCTCCAATTCGATGTGGGGCCAGATTGATGGCGTTGCCAAGATCGAGATTGCCCGCGATGTGATGCAAAACCTACTGGGTGAATGGACCAAAGACCGACAGGTGGGGCTGATGGCGTATGGCCACCGCCGCCGGGGTGATTGCAGCGATATTGAAACGCTGGTGGCCCCCGGCAAAGGCACGCGCGAGGAAATCCTCAGCCGGATCAACGCCATTACCCCCACCGGCAAGACCCCTCTGACGGATGCGATTGAGCAGGCGGCGATCCAGCTTTCCTATACCGATCAGCCCGCCACTGTGGTGCTGATCTCGGACGGGCTGGAAAGCTGTGGCCGTGACCCTTGCGCGCTGGCGGCGGCATTGGAAAAGGCCGGTGTTGGATTTACCGCGCATGTGGTGGGGTTTGGCCTTTCAGGAGATGCTGATGCGGCCTCGCTGTCATGCATCGCGGAAAACACTGGTGGCAAGTATATCTCGGCCAGCAATGCCGCCGAGCTGGGGCAGGCGTTAAGCGATGTGGCCCAAGCCGTGGCCGAAGCGCCCGCGCCCAAGCCTGTGCCGGAACCGGTGCCGGACGCTCCGAAAGTTGCCTTGACCGTGCCGGAAACCGCGATTGCCGGATCGGAAATTACCGTCGGCTGGAGCCCGACAATCGCCGAGCGCGATTATGTGACAATCGTGCCCGTGGGCAGCAAGGAAGGCACTTATGAGACCTATGTCACCGTTGGCACTGAAACCGAAGGATTACTGACGATGCCAGCCTTTGCCGGGCAATATGAGGCACGCTATGTGCTGAATGAAACCGGCGAAACCCAAGGGGTTGAAACGATTGAGATCATTGACCCTGATATTACCCTCACCGGCCCGGACAGTGTGACTGCGGGCGCGCTATTTGATATTAGCTGGCAAAATGGCGTTAATCGGCGTGACTATATCACGATTGTGCCCGTAGGGGCGGATGAGGGCACATATGAAAGCTATTTCACAGTTGAGGACTTTAGCGAGGGCCTTCTGACAGCCGCCCCCGAGCCGGGGCTTTATGAGCTGCGCTATGTCCTGAACCAAGGCGCGCGCACGGTGGCGCGCCGGGCGATTGAGGTGACCGAGGCCAAGGTCACGCTCGACGCCCCGGCGACGGTTCAAGCCGGCGAGGAATTCAATCTCAGTTGGCAGGGCCGCGTCAACAAGCGTGACTTTGTCACGATTGTGCCCATGGGGGCGGATGAGGGCAGCTATGAAAGCTATTTCACGGTTGGCGACAACAGCGAGGGCGCTCTGACGGCGGCGGCCCAACCGGGGTTGTATGAGCTGCGCTATGTCCTGTTCCAGGGCGCGCGCACGGTGGCGCGTCAGGCGATAGAGGTGGTTGAGGTCGAGGTCACGCTACAGGGGCCTGCGACGGTTCAGACCGGCGAGGAATTCAAGCTTAGCTGGCAGGGCCGCGTCAACAAGCGCGACTTTGTCACGATTGTGCCGGTGGGGGCGGATGAGGGCACTTATGAAAGCTATTTCACGGTTGGCGACAATGACAAAGGCGTTCTGACGGCGGCGGCCCAACCGGGGCTTTATGAGTTGCGCTATGTCCTGTATCAGGGCGCGCGCACGGTGGCGCGTCAGGCGATAGAGGTGGCCGAGGCCACGGTCACACTTTCGGGGCCTGAGGCCGCCCTTGCGGGATCGGCCTTTGATGTTTCATGGGCCGGGGCTGTGGGCAAGAGTGACTATATCACCATCGTGCCCATGGGGGCGGATGAGGGCACCTATGGCAATTATTTTGTGGTTCAGGATAAGTCCAAAGATGAGTTGAGAGCCCCCGCCGATCCGGGGCTTTATGAGTTGCGATATATCCTGCGTGAAGGCAACAAAACCATGGCGCGGCAGCCGATCGAAATCACCGAGCCAGAGGTGACGATTTCAGGGCCGGATACCGCCTTGGCCGGGTCGAAAATAGATGTTTCCTGGACCGGAGAGGTGGATAAGGGCGATTATATCACCATCGTGCCCATGGGGACGGATGAAGGCACCTATGGCAATTATTTTGCCACCCGTGGGGCGGGGAAAAACAGCCTTCAGGCCCCATCCGAGCCGGGCTTGTATGAATTGCGTTACGTCCTGCGTGAGGGGGCCCGGACTATGGCGCGCGCGGCGATTGAGATCACCGAACCCGAGGTAACAGTTTCGGGGCCGGATACCGCTTTGGCCGGGTCACGGGTTGAAGTTTCATGGACCGGTGCCGTGGCCCATAATGATTATGTCACCATCGTGCCCATGGGCTCGGATGAGGGGACATTTGGCAGCTACAAAACCCTCAGGAATGAGACCAAGACCGATCTCAAAGCGCCCGCGGATCCGGGCATTTATGAGATCCGTTATATCCTGCGCGAAGGCTCCAAAACTCTGGCCCGTCAGATGATTGAGATCACCGAGCCTGAGGTCAGCCTTGAGGCCCCCAATGAGATCAGAGCCGGGGATAAGCTGCGGGTTGGCTGGAGCGGAACAGTGGCGGATGATGATTACATCGCCTTGGTGCCAATGGGCACAGCGGATAATGAATTTGGTAACTACCTGATTGTGCGTGACAAATCCGGGGCGGACATAAAAGCCCCTGATGAGACCGGCCTCTATGAGCTGCGCTATATCCTGCGTGAAGGCGGACGGGTGCTGGCGCGGGTGCCGGTTGAAGTATTGGCGGCGGATGCAGCGCTTGAGGCCGGGGCCAGCCTGAGCGCGCCTGATACGGCAGCCCCGGGGGCGGTGATCGAGGTGAATTGGCAGGCCAGCAGCGACAGCGCCGATCAGCGCATCACCCTGGCGCGCGGCAATCAGCCGATATTCACCTGGCTACAGGCGGTCAAGATCACCGGCGACGGTCCGGTTGAGATCACCCTGCCCAACGAGCCGGGCGTCTATGAGCTGCGGTTTTTGGACCTGAGCAATCAGGCGGTCTTGTCACGCAAGGTAATCACGGTGAAATAGGGGGTGGTGCCAGTGGAGGTGCGCGCCCGCCAAACGGCAGATAGCTGACCTCCCAAACCTTCGCGCCCGTCGCGTCCGTCGCAAACACGAGGCCGCCCGATGTGGTCGGTGCGGATGTAGGTGACAGCGCCATTCTCAACCACCGCCACGGGCAGGCCGTTCATCCAGATGTACTCGCGCAAAAGCGTCGAGACCTGCGGGGTGGGGTTCTGCGTTTACGCTTTCGAATTTCGCTCGCTTAACATTGCTTCGGCCTTATCAATCTGTTCGGCTACTTCATTTCCAAACCCACCCTTTTCTTTGATGCGTCTTAGGTGTTCCAGGGCTTGATCTGGCATTCCTAAATCTAGGTAAGTATTGGACAAATTGAACCTTATGCGATTGTCATCGGTTTGCTCGACGCCTGCTTCCAGAACGTTTGATATCAGGTCCAGTTGATCTTCTACATTTGAGTAAGCTACATAACTGTCGGCATCAGTAGGCCAAACCTCAATCGCAATTCTAAAGCAGCGTGCTGCGTTTCTTTTCTGACCTGTCTTTTCATATGCCAGACCAAGCGTATACCAAGCATGATTATGGTCGGTGTCATATTCAAACAGCGGTATAGTTGGGTCTTTTTTGTAAGATTCTTGAACATAATTCAGCTCTTCTAATATAATGCTGGGTTCCGCTTTGTTTAATCGAAGGAACAGTTTGTCTGCTTCATCTGAATAAAGATAGGGCATGTGGTACCTCCAACTATAAACCCAGAATGCATCTGTTTACATTTTTGCCGATGTCCGACTGAAATAGCCCTCATTAATAACGCCAACACAACTTACTTAGATAATAAGTAATGTTCTGGGCGTCTAATTGCATTCTTTCGGTTCAAATTCTGGAATATCAAGTTTTGCTTGGACGCAGTTTGGTTTTCCGAGGCATGGATTTAGCAGAAAGTTCGGCAATATAAGTAACGGTGGCCCAAATCGAAATTTTGGTGGACGGAAGCCGCCCTTTGGTCTTCTGCTATGTTCTTCCGCATCTGGATGCCCCGATTTCTTTCTCTCCCTCCAGTTTTTTGACGGCCTTCTGCTCCCGACCGCCACGATGGGCAGATCAGGCCGTATGTTACCCCAAAAACCGCGTCACTATATCGCCGGACATATAACTCACCCGTCCGCTCGCGATGGTGGCGCAAAGCTGATGAGTTTCAGCATCCACAATCACCAGGTCGGCGCGTTTGTCTGGGCTTAGCTCGCCGCGATCTTGCAGCCCCAGCACCCGTGCCGGGCCGGTTGAGATCAACCGCCAAGCCGAGGCGAGATCATGGATGCCGCTGTCGGCCAGCAAAAACGCCGCCTGCCGCAGCGAGGGATAATGATAGTCCGAGGCCAGCGCATCACACAGCCCCGCCGCGACCATATCATATGCGCTGACATTGCCTTTGTGCGAGCCACCCCTGACCAGATTGGGCGCGCCGAGAATGATCAGATCGCCGCCCGCGCGGGCCTCTTTGGCGGCGGGCAGGGTTTCGGGGAATTCTGCAATGCCCACCCCCAGATCATGCCATTCCCGCCGCGCCCCGGCATCAGGGTCATCATGGCTGCCCAGCAAAATGCCCCGTTGCAAAAGCCGGACCGTCAAAGCGGCCAGTGCGGCGGGCACCTCACCGCGCCGGTCATGCATGTTTTGCAACATCGCCAGATGCGCCTCGGGGCTGCGCCCGGCCTTGAGGGCCTGCCCGGTCAGGCGCGGCGGGCGTTTGCCCTTGTCCAATGCGTCATGGGGCAGGTGGTCGCTGAACACCGTATAATTTACATCATGGGCGGCAATCAGCGCTTCAACCGCGCTGTAATCCTCAAGCATTGGCGTTTCAAAGCGCAGTAATACCCGCAAATCCGTGCCTACCGAGGGGCGCACCTGCGCCACAGCCTGCATCATCCGCGTGGCAAATTCCGGCCCGCGCTGGCCGCCTTCCCAGCTATAAAACTGCGCCAGACAGGCGGTGGTGATGCCATTGGCCGCCAGCTCGGCCTCGGTTGAGATTATCCCCTGCGACAGGTCTTTCATCATCCCCCGGCGCGGCGCAAGATGGCGTTCAAACCCGTCGCCATGGGCGTCAATAATGCCGGGCAACAGAAGATAACCGCTCAGGTCAACCTCGCGCTGCGGGCCGTCTTTCACCACCCGCCCCCCGGCCAGTGACAGCGCCATATCTGCCATGCCATCCGGGGTTAAAACCCGCGCGCCGGTCAGGCGCAACTCAGGCGGGATCATTCGCTGCCGCCCCAAAAAAGATCGCCGATTTTCATGTCATGATCAAATTTACCATCGCGCAAAAACGCCCCAACCTGATGGATCACCATCGGGTTGTTCATCATGAATGTATGGGTGACCGGCAGTTCAATATGGTCCTTCATGCCCGCCACCTTGGTGGAGCGGACCGACACCTTGCCATCATCCGGCCCCTCCAGCAGGGTCGAAAAATAGGGGTTGAGCGAGCGCGTGCCGGCAATAATCCCCAGCTCAAAATCCACCGGTGGCAGGCTAGCCAGAAACCCGTCCGGCCCGGATTCGAGTTGCATCCCCGCCGGCCCGTTGAGCCATTGAAACAGCTCAAGCCCATCCAGCTCATCCACCACCTCCGAGCCATGGTTGGGCGGCGCCAGCATCACCACCCGGCCCATATCGGCAGGGCGGTTATCCTTGAGCCAATAGCGCAGCAAAATGCCGCCCATCGAATGGGTCACAAAATTAATTTTCTGATCGCCGCAAACCCGCACCGCCCAGGGCAGGGTTTCTTTGGTCAGTTGCGCGATGTTCTTATCGGTTGAGCGGTAATTGGGCGTAAAAACGTCATAGCCCTCGACCTCAAGCACCTCCTGCATCACCAGAAATGAGGCCTTGGTCCGCGCCAGCCCGTGCAGCAATATCACACAATCGGCGCGGGCAGCACCGGGTAATATCAAGGCAAGTAGGAGTGCAAGTTTTCTCATGGTCTTTCTGATATAAGCCGGTTGGATTAAATTTCACCTTCAGAGTTTTGCCAGCAATTCTTTTGTCGGCCAGGCATCCGTAGGCAGCCCCAGTTTTTGTTGCATATCCTGCACCGCCGCGCGGGTGCCTGCGCCCAGAATGCCGTCGATTTTACCCACGTCATAGCCGCGCGCCTTGAGCTTTTGTTGCAGGCGTTTCATCTCAGGGCCGCTTAGCCCCGGATCAGGAGTGCCGGGGGTGAAGACCGGCCCGCCTTCGATGCGGTTGGCAAAATAGGCCGCCGTGAGGACATAGGTAAAGCTTTGGTTCCATTCAAAATAAACCCGGAAATTCGGATAAGCCAGAAAGGCAGGCCCATTGCGCCCTTGCGGCAGGATAATGGACGCAGGCAGGTTTCCCACAATCTTGCCATGGCGCGGTTTGACCCCCAGTTTCACCCATTGGGAGGCGTTCATGCTGTAGCGCAGCCCGGTTTTTGACCAGTCCAGCCCGGCGGGCACCGATATTTCCTGCAGCCATGGCTCATTCTTGCGCCAGCCCAGCCCCGACAGCATTTTCGCCCCCGACATCAGCGCATCCGGGGCCGAGGTTTTCAGGCTGACATGGCCATCGCCATCGCCATCCACGCCGTTGAGCAAAATATCTTGTGGCAGCATCTGCACCATGCCGATCTCACCCGCCCAGGCCCCGGTGGTGCGGGTGGGGCTGAAATCGCCGCGTTCATAGAGTTTGAGCGCGGCAAACACCTGTGGCCGGAAAATCTGGGGCCTGCGGCAATCATGCGACAGGGTGACCAATGAATTAAGGGTGTTGAAATCGCCCTGAAACCCGCCGAAATCGGTCTCAAACGCCCAAAACGCCAGCAGGACGCCGCGATTGATGCCATAGTCACGTTCAATCCGGTTAAAAACGGAGTTGAGCTGTTTGGCCTTGGCGCGGCCGGTATTAAGGCGGTTCGCGCTGATCAGGCGGCGGGCAAAGTCGGTGAAGTTTTTCTGGAACACACCTTGGCGGCGATCGGCTTTGATCACGTTTGGGTCTTGCCGCACCGAGGCGAAAAACTGATCGACGGTATTCGCTTCAAAGCCCTGCGCGATGGCCTGTTGTTTCATCCCGGTGACAAATCCCGAAAAACTGCCACCGCATTGTTGGGCGGCTGCCGAACTGGCAAAGGCAAGGCCAAGTGCTGCTATGTGGCTGAAGATACGCATATATCCCTCGTCAATAAGATTTCGGGCTACAGTAGGCTGAGCATCAGCCCAAGACAACAGCCAGCACAAGGACCAACGCCAAGGCCACCGCCCAGACGCGCCACAGCACGGTGCAGGCGGCGTCAATCTGATCCGGGCCGATGTCTTTTTGGCCTGCGGCGTTGACATAAGGATAGTCGTGCATCTCACCGCCATAGGAACGCGGCCCTGAGAGGGCGACATCCAAAACCCGCGCTATTGCTGCCTCGGGCCAGCCCGCGTTGGGCGAGCGGTGTTGCCGGGCCTCGGCTGCAATCTCGGGCCAGCGGCGGATCAGGCCATGGGGCAGGGTGATTAACAGCGCCGTCAGGCGGGCAGGAATAAGATTGAGCAGATCGTCAAACCGGGCGGCGGCCCAGCCAAATTCCTGATGGCGTTCAGTGCGGTAGCCGATCATGCTGTCGGCGGTGTTGGTGATTTTATAGAGCAACAGCCCCGGCAGCCCGGCAATCAGATACCAAAACACCGGCGCAATCACCCCGTCCGAGAGGTTTTCCGCCGCTGATTCAATCGCCGCGCGGGCCATGGCAGGCTGGTCCATGGCGGCGGTATCGCGGCCCACGATCCGGGCAAGGGCGCGCCGCGCGTCGCCCAAAGACAGACGCAGCGCATCGGCCACATCGCGCACATGATCGACCAGTGATTTTTGCGCCAGCAAAACCGCGATAACCAAAACCTCAGCCCCCCAGCCAAGCCAGCGCAACCCCCAGCCAAGCCCAAGGGCCGCTGTTCCAAGAGCGATCATTGCGGCGATACCCATAAGGCGCTTTTGAGGTCCGAAATTCAGGGTTTCATCAATCCAGCCAACCGCATGACCCATCACAATTGCCGGATGTGGCATATGATCCCACAGCCAGCGCGGCTCGCCCATCACCGCATCAAGGATCATCGCAAGGGCAAGGATCATATAACAGCCTTTCCAGAGACGTCTTGGTTATGCCTGATCATCCGGTAGCGCCGGATGGCGGGTGATGAAATGGCCCTTCACGCCCTGCGGCCAATCGCGAAACGGCACCTGACCGGTGTCGGATTGGGCATGTTTCTCAGCGTACTCAATGATGGCTTCGGCGGCCGCGTCGTCGGGGATGAAATTGCCCAAAGTATAGGCCAGTTTTCCCCGCGCCTGTACAGCCACATTACACCCATGTTTGCACCCCATAAGGCACGACACCCGGCGGGTTTTCACGCAGCACCCCTTGGCGTGTTTTTCAACCAGCTCGGCCATATCCTCGCCATGGGGGCGGCTATCGGTATCGGCATCCCAGCTATCGCGCTTACAGGTGTCGCAAATGGTGATCCAGGTGGTCATTGGCAATCCTCGATTCGATCTGTCCCTTTCAATCTGAAAATTCCCCGCGAGGCAAGTCAGTGATCTTGACTGATTCCGCCTGATTTTTAGGTAGGTTTCCGCTGACAAGTCCGAATTTATGCAACCAGATCGGGAATAAAAATTTTGTTAAAATGCCTCAGGTTTTTATTAACCTTTTGTTAATATTTGCCGTCAATCAGGGTTAATAGATAATAAGGCGGCCCGTTAAAAACGCCAATCCCAGGGGGATAAATGAAAGTACTGATTGTAGAAAGTAGCCCCGAACTTGGCGGTTTGTGGCAAAACCACATGCGGCGCCAGGGGGTGGATGTGCGCCTTGTGACGGATCAGGCCGAGGCGGCTCTGGCCCTGCACGCGCAGGCGTTTGACATCATCGTGCTTGATCTGGTGCTGGCCCGGGGCAGTGCTTTTGCCATCGCCGATCTTGCCAGTTACCGCCACCCCGAGACCCGGATTATTTTTGTCACCAACACAACGTATTTCTCGGATGGGTCGATCTTTAGCCTCAGCGCCAATGCCTGTGCGTTTTTGCAATCCGACATGCCGCCGGAAGACCTGACCGCGATGGTGCAGCATTACGGCGGCGGGTTTAAAGCGCCTCGCGCCCATGTGGAGCTTGAAAATCCAGTACCGGGTTGATCGGGATGATCCGGTGGGGATTAACCGTATTCTGACTATAATGGTAATGTCGCACGATGTGATCGAAATTCACCGTTTCCGCCACGCCGGGCCATTGATACAGCTCACGCAGATAGCCCCATAGATTGGGGGTATCAATGATCCGGGCGCGGTTGCATTTGAAATGCAGATGATAGACCAGATCAAACCGGATCAGCGTGGTGAACAGGCGCCAATCGGCCTCGGTTATCTGATGGCCGGTCAAATAACGCGATTTGCCAAGTATCCCTTCCAACCAGTCAAGGCTTTCAAACAGCGGCCCGATAGCGGCATCATAAGCCTCTTGCCCGGTGGCAAACCCGGCCTTGTAGACGCCATTGTTGAGGCTGCCATAGATACGGGTATTTAAGGCGTCGATTTGGGGGTGTAGGGCATCGGGGTAATAGTCATCCGTATTGCCGGTGATCTGATTGAAGGCGGAATTGAACATGCGGATGATCTCAGAGGATTCGTTGGAAACAATCGTCTTTCGTTCCATATCCCAAAGCACCGGCACCGTGACCCGGCCTGAGATTTGTGGATCAGTTTTTAGGTAAATATCGCGCAAAAACGGCAGGTTATAAAGCTGATCGCCGGTGGCGGCCTCGTAATCTGTCCGAAAACTCCAACCCTCCTCCAGCATATCGGGGTGCACTACCGACACGGCGATATGACTTTGAAGGCCCTTCAAGGCGCGAAAAATCAACGTGCGATGTGCCCAGGGGCAGGCATAAGAGACATAAAGATGGTAGCGCCCGGATTGCGATGGAAAGCCGCCCTCGCCGGACGGCCCGGCGCTGCCATCCACCGTGATCCAATTGCGAAAGCCCGCGGTGGAGCGGACAAATTTGCCTTTGGTTGATTTGGTATCATACCAGGTGTCGTGCCACACCCCATTGACCAGTTGCCCCATGATTTATCTCCTTTGTTGCCCTAATCTAAGGTGCCGGGGGAATTTCGCCAGTCGCGCCCCTGCGCAGTCTCCGTGCGGCCCCGCACATGTCGGGTTTTATCGCCGGTGTGGCGTTTCTTCGATTGCGCCGGTTTGCCCGGCTCGGGTAAGGTGTGCATGACGAAGCCCATAATCGGGCCGGAAAGGTGTGCAGGCAATGGCTGACCCGTATCGGGGGCCTGAATTTGCGTCGTCAGGTGCAGGTATCACGCCTGCTTCCCCCTTTTCGCAGAGTGTATTGAAGCCAAAGGGGACTATCTTTTGACACATGATTTCTATCTCGCTGCCACCGGGAAGACCGCTTGGCAGGCCGTGTTTGGCATAAATTCAGGAGATATGAGCCGATGACCAAAACCGGGGTGATGATCTGCGGCCATGGCTCGCGCTCGCAATCGGCGGTGGATGAGTTTGCCACATTGGCGCAAAAGCTGCCGCCCTACCTGCCGGACGGATGGCAGATGGAATATGGCTATCTTGAGTTTGCCAACCCGGTGATCCGCGACGGGCTTGACCGGTTGCGCGCCGCTGGGTGTGATCGAATTCTGGCAGTGCCGGGGATGCTGTTTGCCGCGATGCATTCTAAAAATGACATCCCCACGGTGCTCAATACCTATGCCGCCAAACATGGGCTTTCGATCAGTTACGGTCAGGAATTGGGGGTAGACCCAAAAATGATAGCCGCCGCCGGCGCGCGGGTGCAAGAAGCCGTAGATCAGGCCAATGCTGATCTGGGCGAGATCAGCCTGCATGACACCTGTCTGGTTGTGATCGGGCGCGGGGCCTCTGATCCGGATGCCAATGGCAATGTCTCAAAGATTGCCCGTATGCTACAGGAGGGCATGGGCTTTGGCTGGTGCGAAGTGGGCTATTCCGGTGTCACCTTTCCATTAGTTGAGCCGTGCCTCAATCATGTCACCCGCCTTGGCTATAAGCGCGTTATCGTGTTCCCCTATTTCCTGTTTTCGGGCATTTTGATTGACCGCATCTATGGCTTTACCGATCAGGTTGCCGCCGCCCATCCCGATATTCAGTTCATCAAAGCAGCCTATCTTGGCGATCACCCGAAAGTATTGGAAACAATCGCCGAGCGTATCACCCAACAGGCGGGCGAGGTGCCGCCGCCAAATTGTGCCATGTGCAAATATCGCACCCAGATTCTGGGGTTTGAGGCCGAGGTTGGCGCTGTGCAGGAAAGCCATCACCACCATGTAGAAGGTCAGGGGGCCAATGCGCCCGGTGCCACGGTGGAAACCTGCGATTTATGCGATAGCTTCTGCACCGGGGAATGCCGGTTGGATATGGGTGACCACCACCACGATCACCACCATCATGACCACCCCCACACCCATTACCCCCACGCCGATCACCCACATGGTCCCGAAAGCGCCCGAAAGATAAAACCCTGAACTCGCTTTCATTTTTCTAAAAATACTCCTGCCGGAGGCATAAATCTGAATATGCGCCCTTATGAAAAAAACCCGTCGGCCATTTATAAGGCCAGCTTCGCCACCGTCCGGCGCGAGGCCCGGCTGGAGCGGTTTGGCCCCGGCATGGAGTCCATGGCCGTGCGCCTGATCCACGCCTGCGGCATGATTGAAATTGCCGACCGATTGGTGTTTTCTCCAAATGCCTTTGCTGAGGGTCAAGCGGCCCTGCAGGCTGGCGCGCCGGTGCTTTGTGATTGCGAAATGGTAGGCGCAGGTATTATTCGTCGCACGCTGCCCAGTGAAAATGACATAATTGTCACGCTTAATAATCCCAAAACCCCGGCTCTGGCGGCACGCATCGGCAACACGCGCTCAGCCGCGGCTGTAGAGCTTTGGGTGGATCACCTTGCGGGCGCTGTAGTGGCCATTGGCAACGCCCCCACGGCGCTCTTTCATTTGCTCGATCTCATAGATCAAGGTGCCCCAAAACCGGCGGTAATACTTGGCTTTCCGGTTGGTTTTGTTGGGGCTGCGGAAAGCAAGGCCGAGCTGGCAGAGAATCCACGCAGTTGTGAATTTGTGGCGCTCAGAGGGCGTCGTGGAGGGTCAGCCATGGCCTCGGCTGCTGTAAATGCTTTGGCTGCTGGATTGTCTGCGAGATCGGTATGAGGAGTAAATTTTTTATGAAAAAATTTGTCAAAACTTTTTTGAAAAGTTTTGTGTGGCACTTGGAGCAAACTATATGACCCTACCTTGGCTGCATATCGTAGGTATCGGTGAAGATGGACTTGAGGGGCTGCTTCCTGCCACCCGTGCCGTGGTTGAGGCGGCGGATGTAATCATCGGCGGCGACCGGCATCATGATCTGTCAGATACTATCACCGCCGAGCGTATCTCATGGCCATCCCCGTTTGATGCACTGATTGACATGCTCAAAGGCATGAAGGGCCGTCGGGTGGTGGTTCTGGCCACTGGTGATCCGTTGTGGTTTTCCGTGGGGGCCCGTATCGGCCGCGCGATTGATCCGGCTGTGATCACCTATCACCCGCAGGTGTCGGCATTCCAACTGGCTTCGGCCCGTATGGGCTGGAGCTTGCCGGATGTGGAGACGCTCACCGTGCATGGCCGTCCGGTTGAGCAGATGATTGCCTTCATTCAGCCCGATGCGCGGTTGTTGATCCTGACTACTGGCGAGGAAACCCCTCTTCAGATTGCACGCTTTCTTTCTGAGCGCGGTTTTGGCCAGTCGCGCCTTACCGTGCTGGCCAGCATGGGCGGCGCGGATGAGCAGCGATTTGATGGCATCGCGGCTAGCTGGAATCATAAAGTGCCCGCCTTCAACACCATGGCGGTTGAGTGTATCGCCGCCCCGGATGCGGCGCTGTTGCCACGGGTGCCGGGGCTGGCGGATGATCTGTTTGAGCATGATGGCACCATGACCAAACAAGAGGTCCGCGCCGCCACCCTAGCCAAGCTCATGCCAATGCGCGGCGCGCTTTTATGGGATATTGGCACTGGCTGCGGCTCGGTAGCGGTTGAGTGGATGCGCGGCGCGCGTTACGCCCGTGCCATCGGAATTGAGCCGCGCGCCGACCGCCGGGCGCTGGCCGCGGCGAATGCCTTGGCGTTGGGGGCACCCAAACTGGAGCTGATTGACGGCCATGTGCCCGAAGCCCTTGAAGGGCTGGCCGCCCCGGATGCTGTGTTTATCGGTGGTGGGCTGTCGGAGGAGACATTCAATGCCGCATGGCGCGCCCTACGGCCGTTGGGCCGGTTGGTTTGTAATGCGGTGACTCTGGAAAGTCAGGCGCTATTGCTGGAACTCTACAAACGTCATGGCGGGCAATTGGTGCAGCTTCAGGTTAACCGCGCCGGGGCATTGGGCAATCTGACAGGTTGGCAGCCGCTGAGACCCGTCACTCAATGGAGCCTGATCAAACGATGAAAATTTTGCTCTCCACTGCCCCGGGCCTGCCCCGGGACCTCTTGATCAACCCGGAGGCCTTGGGGCAGGCCCGGGACAGCGAAAGGCCATTCCGGTGACCGGGGTGCTTTATGGCGTAGGCCTTGGCCCCGGGGACCCGGGTTTAATGACGCTTAAGGCGCATTCGCTGATCTCAGGGGCAAAGGTTGTGGCTTATCCATCGCTTGAGGGTGGCAACAGTTTTGCCCGCGCGATAGCGGCGGATGTGATCCCAACAGATGCGCATGAGATTATGATGAATATCCCGATGACCTCTGAGCGCGCACCAGCGCAAGCGGCCTATGATGAGAGCGCCAGCTTGATCGCAGCACAGCTTGATCAGGGCCATGACGTGATTTGCCTGTGTGAGGGGGATCCGTTTTTCTATGGCTCATTCATGTACCTCTTTGCCCGTTTGAGTTCAGATTACACGGTTGAGGTCGTGCCCGGCGTGACATCCATCACCGCCTGTGCCGCGCGCGCGGGTATGCCACTGGCCGCGCGCAATGAGCGGCTCACGGTTTTGCCCGGGCCTTTACCTAAGGCCGAGTTGCGCCGCCGTATTGAGGGCGCTGAAAGCGTGGCGATCATGAAAGTGGGCCGCCATCTTGGTAAAATCAAGGGCGTGATCGAGGCGCTGGGCCTGACCCGCCACGCCATGTATATCGCGCGCGCCAGCCTGCCGGATGAGCTGATCTGCCCGCTGGCCGAGGCCCCCGCCGAGGCCCCGTATTTTTCAATGATCCTTCTGACGAAAGGAGCTGATCCATGGCTTTGACCCCTGTTGTAGTGGCCCTAAGCGCCTCGGGTGAGGCGGTGGCGCACCGCGCGGCGGCATTGATTGGTGCTATGGTGCATGGCCGCGAAGGCCGGGTGACGAAGGCCGATGCCTATTTCCCCAATGCGCTGGATCATGTGCGGGATTTGTTTGCTGCTGGAGTGCCGATTGTTGGCGTCTGCGCCAGCGGTATTCTGATCCGCGCCGTGGCACCCTTATTGGCCGATAAAACATCAGAGCCGCCGGTTGTTTCGGTCAGTGATGATGGCTCGGTAGTGGTGCCGTTGCTTGGCGGCCATCGCGGGGCCAACCGCTTGGCCGCGACCCTTGCCGACGGTCTGAATGCCACAGCGGCCATCACCACGGCGGGCGATGTGGCCATGGGCGTGGCGCTGGATGTCCCACCTGCGGGGTATCGGCTGGCCAATCCAGAGAATGCCAAAAGCACCATGGCGGCCATGTTGTCGGGCGCAGGGGTGCGCGTCACCGGCGAGAACATCTTTGGCATCAAGGACACCGGCGGCGCGGTTGAGCTGATCGTGAGCGAGGCCCCTTGCCAAGGGGGGGATGAGCGGCTGGTTTATCATCCGCAACGCTATGCCCTTGGGCTTGGGTGCGCCCGCAATGCCGATCCGCAAGACATGTGGGATTTGATTACCAAAACGCTGAATGAGGCCAATATCGCCGCCGGAGCCATCGCCTGTGTCAGTTCCATTGACCTTAAGGCCGATGAGCCTGCGATCATAGAGGCCGCCCGCCGTTTGGGCGTGCCTTTGCGGCTGTTCACAGCTGAAGAATTGGAGGAATATGCTAACCGTCTGGCCACTCCATCGGATGTGGTTTTTGCCGAAGTCGGGTGCCACGGTGTGTCGGAGGGGGCGGCGCTGGCTTGTGGTGGTGATCTGGTGGTGGAAAAGCACAAGACCACCAATGCCACCTGCGCTTTGACCCGATCAGACGTGCCAATCACCAAAATGCCCGGTCGGGCACGCGGGCGGTTAAGTGTGGTGGGTATTGGCCCCGGGCAGGCGGCCTGGCGCACGCCTGAGGTCAGCCGGTTGGTGGCCGAGGCTGAGGAACTGGTGGGGTATGGGCTTTATATTGATCTTCTGGGGCCATTGGCCGTCGGTAAAACCCGTTCGGATTTTCCGTTAGGCGGCGAAGAGGCGCGCTGTCGTTATGCGCTGGAACAGGCGGCGTTGGGTAAAAACGTGGCGCTGATTTGTTCGGGGGACGCGGGTATTTACGCCATGGGGGCATTGGTGTTTGAGCTGTTGGACCGGGGTCCGGATCAACACGGTGTCTCGGATGCCGCGCGCCGGGTTGAGGTGATCTGCTCGCCGGGGGTTTCGGCGTTGCAGGCCGCGGCGGCGCGGGCGGGCGCGCCTTTGGGGCATGATTTTTGCACCATCAGCCTGAGTGATTTGCTGACGCCGCGCACCGATATTATCCGTCGCCTGAAGGCGGCCGCCGAGGGGGATTTTGTGATTGCGTTCTATAATCCGGTATCAAAAACCCGCCGGACGTTGCTGGCGGAGGCGCGCGATATTTTGCTTGAGCACCGCCCCAAAGATACGCCGGTAATGCTGGCAAGCTCTTTGGGGCGGCCTGAGGAGCACCTGCGTTATCGGCGGCTGGATCAGTTGCAGGTGGATGAGGTGGATATGCTGACGGTGGTTTTGGTTGGGTCATCGAATTCGCGGCTGGCGCAGATGGGCGAGGGGCCGCGTATGTTCACGCCGCGCGGCTATGCCCGTAAAATTGATGGGGATCTGGCCTCAAATGGTGCGCCGTGAGTATTTATGGAAAAATGAAAGCAGGGTGAGATGACGGTTTATTTCATTGGGGCCGGGCCGGGCGACCCGGAGCTTTTGACGCTCAAGGCGCAGCGTATAATTGGCCAGTGCCCGGTGTGTCTTTATGCCGGAAGTCTGGTGCCGCCTGAGGTGGTGGCGGGTGCGCCGGAGGGGGCACGGGTGATGGATACGGCGGTGATGACGCTGGAGGATACCCATGGTGAGATAATGGCCGCACATGCGCGTGGCGAAGATGTGGCGCGGGTGCATTCCGGGGATCCCTCACTTTATGGTGCGATTGCCGAGCAGATCAGGCGATTGCGGGCTGATGGCATTGACTATCAGATCATCCCCGGCGTGCCGGCCTATGCGGCGGCGGCGGCGGCGCTGGGGCAGGAGTTGACCGTGCCGGAAGTGGCGCAATCGATTGTGCTGACGCGGGTGTCGATGAAATCCACCTCGATGCCCGACGGCGAGACGCTGGAGAATTTTGCCCGCACCGGGGCGACGCTGGCGATACATCTGGGGGTGCGGAACCTGCGTGAAATTCAGCGGGTTTTGACGC
>CAZZKL010000010.1:0-1424 GCA_964655135.1 uncultured Roseovarius sp.
CCGATCTGGTCTGCCCGGTGCCCGACAGCGGCACCCCGGCGGCGATCGGCTTTTCCCAGCAAAGCGGCATTCCCTATGCGATGGGCATCATCCGCAATCAATATATGGGCCGGACCTTCATTGAACCGACTGAACAAATCCGCAACATGGGGGTGCGCCTCAAACTCAACGTCAACCGCGCCCTGATCAAGGGCAAGCGGGTGATCTTGGTGGATGACAGCGTTGTGCGCGGCACCACCTCGCGCAAGATCAAGGAAATGATCCTTGATGCCGGCGCCGCCGAGGTGCATTTTCGCATCGCGTCGCCGCCCACCGCATGGCCGTGTTTCTACGGCGTTGATACGCCACAACGCGAAAAACTGCTGGCGGCCACGATGTCCGAGGATGAGATGCGCGAGCACCTGAACGTCAACAGCCTCAAATTCATCTCCCTCGACGGGCTTTACCGCGCGGTAGGCGAGGCCACGGGCCGTAACGCAGATTGCCCGCAATATTGCGACGCCTGCTTTTCCGGCGAATACCCGGTTGAGCCATCCGACATGATCAGCAAAGGCTTTGAACTCAAAGCCGCCGAATAACCCCCACGTCCCGTGGTTTGCCCCGGGACCTCTCTTCAAGCCAACATCAGCCACTTTTCTGCATCGCGGCATAAACTTGCCGATGCGGCAAATCCCGCCCTTTTCATTGCCCAACCCGGCTGATATGGCCCGGTCTCCGCCTGCCACCGGCATGTAAAATACCGGGGTTTTCGCGGCGCATAACAGGCCAGTTAAAAATGTCACAAACTACTGAAATACCACAAAAAACCCTTGCCATCGCAACGCTTGAACACGCCTTGCCACGGGCGCGCCTATCGCTGATCGGGACACTCATAAAGCCCGGCAAATCCAAAGCTTTGGTGCGGATCAGAAATGCGCGTATTCGCAGCGTTGTCATCGGCGATAAAATCGCCGGTGCCCGGGTGATTGCCATCGAAGAGGGCGGTTTGGTGCTTGAGCAACAGGGCCGCACTAAGCGCCTCAAACTCCCCGGCAGTTAACCTCAAACGCCGCCCCCTTAAGGAGCGGCGCTTACCGGTGTTTAACGCAGTACCAACCGATTCAGGCGACTGAGAATTGCCCCATCATCCCGGCGTCCTCATGCTCCAGAATATGACAGTGATACATATAGGGCGCGGCATCCGTCGCCGGTTGTTCAAACCGCATCAGCAAATCCGCCTGCCCATCGATCAGCACCGTATCCTTCCACCCCCGGTTTTGCGGCGCGGGGGGATTGCCGTTCTCACTAAGCACCTGAAACCGCGTGCCATGGATGTGAAACGGGTGCATCATCATCGACGACGACACGCTCCAAAGCTCGGTCTGATCGCGCTTGGACGCCTCATTGATCACCGCCATATCAAACGGCTTGCCATTGATCGAAAG
>CAZZKL010000010.1:1524-9098 GCA_964655135.1 uncultured Roseovarius sp.
CCACCCATGCCGCCGCCACCCATCATGCCGCCCATCATCGCGCCCATGCCCATATCCAGGGTAAACCGGCGTTGCACCACGCCTTCCGGGCTAAGATCCGGCAGCCCCTCGCCGGTATTGCCCGCAAGCCGGGTGATGCGCGGTGTTAGCCCCGGATCAACCTTGAACCTTTGCAGCACAAACGATCCGCCGCCACTTTGCATCATGCCGCCACCACCCATCATGCCGCCCATCATGCCGCCCATCATCGGGGTGTTTGTGATAAGCGCACTTACAAGGCTATCGCTGTCGGCATTGGCGAAATCCACCAGAATTTCAACCCGCTCACCCGGGGCCAAAGTGATGCCCTGCATCGCCAGCGGCTCGGGTAACAGCCCGGCATCGGAGGCAATCATATACATCTCCCGCCCCGAGGCCATGGCAAGCTGGTAAATCCGCGCATTTGATCCGTTCAGCACCCGCAGCCGCACAAATCCGGCTGGAACCGCCGCAACCCGCCCGACTTGGCCGTTTACCACAATGGTATCACCCAAAACCCCGTGCATGTTGGGCGCGTAATTCATCCGCCCACGCCGGTCAAAGCTACGGTCCTGCACCACCAGCATCAGATCATCTTCGCCGTATGTGCTGGGCAATCCGCGTTCGTCATCGCGCCCGTCACTGATTTGCAGCACCCCCGCCAGCCCGGCATAAACCTGCGTCGCGGTTTGGCCGTGAATATGCGAGTGATACCACGCCGTCGCCGTGGGTTGTGTGATCGGCAATGTCACCTTCCATGTGCCCCCCGCCGCCACCGGCTGATGCGGCCCGCCATCCACCTCACCGGGGATCACCAAGCCGTGCCAATGGGTTGAAACCGGCATCTTCAGGCTGTTTTCAACCGTAACTTCGGTTTCGCCCTGCGCCACGCGAACCACCGGACCAAGATAGGATTGGTTAAAGCCGATGGTGTGACTGTCCGAGCGCCCCATGAAATTGGCCTTCCCGGCCTGCGCCCGCAAGCTGAACCGCCCGGTTTCAGTGGCATCAAGCAAGGGTGGCATCGCCAGCCGCTTGGTATGCGCCCCGGCATAGGCCAGCCGGGGCAAGGCTCCCACGGCCCCCACGGCACCCACTGCCGCCAATCCAGAAAGATACGCCCTCCGGCTCAATTTACGGGGGTCATTTACTGTCATAACTTAGTCCTCACTTCATAATAAGTAATGTTGATTTTTTTCTGGAAGGCACAGGGGGTAAGTGGCGGGATAAGCGCGGCTACCCCCTTGATCGTGAATGGTGTTGCATTTGGCCCTCCTTGCAACACAGCAGATGGGTCCTTCCAGCGCTGGAGGGTCAAGGCCGCCTTGGCAATGAATTATCCTTGCGGCAATTTATCGCGCGCGCGCCCCATGGGATGGCAAAAAACCCCGGCCTTAACCGCAAAAAAATCCGGCCCCTTCCCAAGGACCGGATTACATATTGTCAGTAATTTACAGATATGGCCGAAACTCAGCCCCGGGCTTTAATCGCCGCCCAGCCGCCTGAAACAACCATCGCCGCGATAATCGCCTTCACCACATCGCCAATCAAAAACGGCGCCATGAAATAGGTCCAGATCACATCGGCCGGCGCACCAACCCAAGAGCCGGAAAATCCGGCCATCCCAGCCACAGCCATCGGCCACGCCACGCCCGGCAGATACAATAGCGCCGCCACAGCAACACCCGTGACAGAGGTCGATACCACCCCACGCGCAAGCCCCTTTTCAACCGCCAGCCCGGCGAGATACGCCATGCCGACAAAGCCAAACAAAAACCCGGCTGTCGGGCCAATCAGCGATGGAAACGATCCGCCATTGGCAAACACCGGCAGGCCCATCGCGCCCTCGGCAAGATACGCCACCAGCGTCAGCGCGCCCATGCGTGACCCCATTGTCAGACCCACCAGCAAAACTGCCAGCGTCTGCAAGGTCTGCGGCACCGGATAAAACGGCACCGAGATTTGCGCGGCGACGGCAATAAGCATCGTGCCACCCAAAACCATCGCGGCCTTGCGCAAAAGTGTTTCATTGCCGATCACGGCCTTGCTAAGAACTCTATCACCCATTGGTTTTGCCCTTTGTTGAGGAGTGTTACCTGCCTTTTTCGCCGCATCACGCGGAAAGTCAAGCAATAGCCCTTGATTATTGCGCCGATGAATGGGATTTGCCACTACATGACCGACACAACTGATCTCAAAATCGCCCTCATCACCGGGGCCTCTCGCGGGCTTGGCGCGGCGCTGGCCGAAACCTTGTCTGAAACCCATCACATCGTTGCCGTGGGCCGCACCACCGGCGCGCTGGAAGAACTCGACGACCGCATTCAGGCCACCGGCGGCGCGGCCACGCTCGCGCCCATGGACATCACCAATATGGGTGCCATGGCCCAGCTTTGCCGCTCGATCTATGACCGCTGGGGCCAGGTCGATCTCTGGGCCCATACCGCCATCTACGCGGCCCCGCTGTCACCGGCAGATCATCTTGACAGCAAAGACTGGCAAAAATCCGTCGCTGTGAATGTCACCGCCACCGGCCAACTGATCCCCTTTATCGCGCCGCTTCTGGGCGCTCAGGGCACAGCGCTATTTTTTGACGATCCCCAAGGCGGGGCCAAATTCTTTGGCGCTTACGGCAGCACCAAAGCCGCCCAGATTGCGCTGGCTCGCTCATGGCAGGCGGAAACCACCAAAATCGGCCCAAAGGTGCACATCCTTGCGCCAAACCCCATGCCCACCGCCACCCGCGCGCGGTTTCACCCCGGCGAAGACCGCACAACCCTGTTTGATCCCCGCGATGAGGCCCGCCGCCTTCTCAGCACCGTCCTCTGACCCCCGGGCAGGGCAACGGGGAGGGTGGGTGGGCGTTGCCCTGCCCGGGGGCGCTTGCCGCCTGTTCAAAGCCCGGTTACATAAGGGCCAAACACCACCTCAAAAGGCCTTTATCCCTTGCGCATCCTGATCACCAATGACGACGGCATCAACGCCCCGGGGCTTGAGGTCCTGCACACCATCGCCACCGATCTTGCCGGCCCCAAGGGCGAGGTCTGGACAGTCGCGCCCGCGTTTGAACAATCCGGCGTTGGCCATTGCATTTCGTTCACCCGGCCGATGATGGTGGTAAAAATGGCCGAGCGCCGCTTTGCCACCGAAGGCAGCCCCGCCGATTGCGTGCTTGCGGGCCTGCATGACGTGATGAAGGATTGCCCCCCCGATCTGGTGCTCTCCGGCGTCAATCGCGGCAACAACTCCGCCGAAAACGCGCTTTATTCCGGCACTTTGGGGGCTGCGATGGAGGCCGCCCTTCAAGGCCTGCCCGCCGTCGCGCTTAGCCAATATTACGGCCCCGCCCTGAAAGACCTGCCTGATTTATTTGACGCCGCGCGCGTGCACGGCCTGCACACCCTGCGCACGCTTTTGGACAAAGGCGTCTGGAGCCACGATGATTACGGCATATTCTACAACATCAATTTTCCCCCGGTCCCGGCGGCCGAGGTCAAAGGCCTGCGCGCCGCGCCTCAGGGCTTTCGCCGCGATATGGGCTTTGGCGTTCAGCCGCATGTCGCCCCCTCCGGACGGCGGTTTTTGTGGGTCACCGGCGCGCCACAACAACAGCCCACCAGCCCCGGCTCGGATGCCGATCTCAACCACAAGGGCTATATCTCGGTCACACCGATGCGCGCTGACCTGACCGCCCATGACGCGCTTGAGGCCCTGAAAGCGATTGAGCAATGAGCGCGGCAAACGACGATAGCGCCGAACGCAAGATGCAGTTCCTCTTTGCCCTGCGCTCGCACGGGGTGACGGATGCGCGTGTGCTTTCAGCGATGGAAAAGGTCGATCGAGGCCCGTTTGTGCGCGGCCATTTCGCCCGTCGCGCCTATGAGGACACCCCCCTGCCCATCGCCTGCGGCCAGACCATCAGCCAACCCTCGGTGGTTGGCCTGATGACGCAAGCCTTAAAAATAAACCCCCGCGACAAGGTGCTCGAAGTGGGCACCGGCAGCGGCTATCAGGCGGCGATTCTCAGCCATCTGGCGCGGCGCATCTACACGGTAGATCGCCACCCGCGCCTTGTGCGTGAGGCCACAGCGCTTTTTCGCGAGCTTGATTTGACCAATATCACCACCGTCATGGGGGATGGCAGCTTTGGCCTGCCCGATCAGGCACCGTTTGACCGCATCCTCGTGACCGCCGCCGCCGAAGACCCGCCGGGGCCGCTGCTGGACCAACTCAAACCCGGCGGCATCATGGTGGTGCCGGTGGGGCAATCGGATGCGGTGCAAAGCTTGATCCGGGTTACAAAACACGAGGGCGGGTATGAGTATGACGAGCTGCGACAGGTCCGTTTTGTGCCATTGATCGAGGGCATCAGCCGCGATACTTGACGAAGGCCCCTGCGGCAACCCATTATAGGCCAAGGCCCCGGCCACAAGGGGCACTCTCTCATGAGGACGAGCATATGACCAAAATCCATTTTCAAGCCCCCCGATCCGGCCTTCTGATGTCGGGCACCGCCCTGTTCCTGCTCACGGCCTGCAATCAGCCGTTTGACATGGACCTGCGCGACGCTTTCAATACCGGCAACGGCCTCAGCACCGCCGACGCCGCCCTCGCCGCCACCGCCGAGCGGCCTCAGGCAGATGAGCGCGGCATCATCTCATATCCCGGCTATCAGGTCGCCGTCGCCCAGCGCGGTGATACCGTGGCCAGCCTCGCAGACCGCATCGGTGTCAATGCCGATGAGCTGGCGCGCTACAATGGCATCCGCCCCGATGATCCCCTGAACGACGGCGAGATTATCGCCCTGCCCGGCCGCGTGGCCGAGCCTTTGGGCGGGCCGATCCAAGCCCCGGTTGACATCAATTCCGTCGCTGGCAACGCCCTCGACAGCGCCAATTCCCCGGCAATCGAAACCACCGCGCTTGACCCCAATACCCGCGTGGGCGTTGAGCCGATCCGCCACAAGGTTGAACGCGGCGAGACCGCCTTCACCATTGCCCGGCTCTATAATGTGTCAATCCGCAGTCTGGCGGAATGGAACGGGCTCGACAGCAAATTCACCGTGCATCAAGGTCAATATCTCTTGATCCCCGTAGCCCTGCCCGGCGACACAACCGAGCCATATGACGCCACCGAACTGCCCGGCGCAGGCTCCCCTACACCGACACCGCCCAGCGCCGCCACCCCCCTGCCGGATGAGGATACCACCCCCTTGTCACAGGCCGATGCAACCTCCGCCCCTGATCTTGGCGACAGTCAAACAGCGGCGGATACCGGGCGCATGACCTGGCCGGTGCGCGGCGACATCATCCGCGAGTATTCCAAAGGCAAAAGCGAAGGCATTGACATCGCCGCCGCGCCCGGCACCCCGGTCAAAGCCGCCGCCGCCGGCACCGTCGCCGCCATCACCGAAGATTCAAACGGCATACCGATCATCGTGCTGAAACACCCCAACAACCTGCTGACGGTCTATTCCAATGTGGGCAATCTGCGGGTCCGCAAAGGCGATAAAGTCACCCGAGGCCAACCCTTGGCGGAAATCCGCAGCACCGGCACCGCCGCCGTGCATTTTGAAGTGCGCGACGGCTTTGAAAGCGTCAACCCCGCCGATTTCCTGGGATAAAACCCCACCTTTCATTTTTCCATAAATACTCAAAATCCCGACAGTCCGGCTAAACGGCCTCTGTCGGGATTAATCCCCCAGCGTCACACCCTTGCGCCCTGCCAGATCAATAAAATACTGCCACGCCACCCGGCCCGACCGCGCGCCGCGCGTCGCCTGCCATTCAATCGCCTCGGCGCGCATCAGATCATCGTCAATCTCAACGCCATACGCCGCGCAATAGCCGCGTATCATCTCCAGATACGCCACCTGATCACATGGATGAAACCCCAGCCACAGCCCAAACCGATCCGAGAGTGAGACCTTCTCCTCCACCGCCTCCGACGGGCTGATTGAGGTCGAGCGCTCATTCTCAATCATATCACGCGGCATCAGATGACGCCGATTTGACGTGGCATAGAAAATCACATTCTCTGGCCGGCCTTCTATGCCACCATCCAAAACCGCCTTGAGTGATTTATAATGCTGGTCATCATGGGAAAACGACAGGTCATCACAAAATAGCAAAAACCGCGCGTTGCGACCGCGCAACACATGCAACAGCCGCCCGACAGAGGGCAAATCTTCACGCTGTATCTCCACCAGCTTCACTGCAGCACCCTCGGCCAGCACGGCGGCATGCACCGCCTTCACCAGACTGGATTTCCCCATCCCCCGCGCGCCCCACAAAAGCGCGTTATTGGCGGGCAGGCCCCGGGCAAATTGCCGGGTGTTTTCAAGCAAAATATCGCGGGCACGGTCAATCCCGTGCAACAGGCGCATCTCCACCCGCGCCACATCTTTGACCGGCTGCAACCCGTCCGGCTCCACCTGCCACAAATAGGCATCCGCAACACTGAAATCAGGCGCGGCCAGCGGCCCCGGACACATCCGTTCCAGCACCGCCGCAATCCGCTCTAGCGCCTCACTCACGCGCCCGGATCCTCAGCCTCAGCCTCGTCCTCATCTTCATCTTCATCGTCCTCAAACCAAAGCCCATCGGCGCGCAACTGCGCTTCACGTCTGGTTTCAACCCGGCGCACAAGGAAGATCGAAATCTCATAAAGCCCGTAGACCACCACAAACAAAATCACCTGCGTCAGCACATCCGGCGGCGTCACAACCGCGGCCAGAACCAGAATGCCCACCACCGCGTATTTCCGCACGCTGCGCAGGCCTTGGGCACTTACCAACCCGGCCTTACCCATCAGTGTAAGCAACACAGGTAATTGAAAACACAGGCCAAATGCCACGATAAATTTGATCGTCAGCTTCAGATATTCCTGCGCCGACCCCTGAAAGGCAATGCCCGCCGCCGCACTCGTCTCACCGTTTTCACCGACCAGCGTGCCATCCTGAAGAAAGCCCAGAAAGAAAGCATAGGCCAATGGCGTGACCACAAAAAACGCAAATGACGCGCCCAAAAGGAACATGAAAGGCGAGGCAATCAGAAACGGCAAAAACGCGCCCTTCTCGGATTTATAAAGCCCCGGCGCCACAAACCGCCACATCTGATAGGATATAAACGGGAACGACAGGATCAGCCCGCCCAAAAGCGAGATCGAGACCGCGACAAAGAACCCTTCCTGCAACTTAATCAGAACCAGCCCGCAATCTTTGCCCACATCCCCAAGGGCGGCGCATAAGGGCTGCGTCAGGAAATTAAAAATCGGGTTCCACACGGTAAAGCTGATGATCATGCCGACAATAAACGCCATCGCAGAATTGATCAGCCTTGTGCGCAACTCGGTCAGGTGCTCGATCAGCGGGGCCGAGCTGTCTTCCATCTCATCGCTATCGCTCATGCCTTACTCCCGGTCGATTTTTTCCGTGCTGCCGGTTTCTTTGCCGCCGGTTTCTTGGCTGCCGGTTTCTTGGCTGCCACGGGTTTTGCCTTGGCCTTCGCCACAGCCGGTTTAGCTGCCGGTTTAGCTGCCGGTTTAGCTGCCGGTTT
>CAZZKL010000010.1:9198-33702 GCA_964655135.1 uncultured Roseovarius sp.
CCCCGCCACCCGCACCGGTTGATGAATCCCTGCTATTATTTGGAATTAATGCCCTTAATTACCCAGAACAACGCCCCTTTGACATTTTGCAAATTTCTCTACTTACTCAAAGGTTCCAGAGGCTGTTCTGATTGAGGTCACTCTAAACGACCACCCCTCAAAAACGCTTTGCCCCTAATCCCTCGGCAACACCCCCGAGGCCATAAACCCGCCATCGACATTCAATATATGCCCATTAATAAACCGCGCCTCTTCTGACGCCAGATAACACACCGCCGAGGCCACCTCCTCCGGCTCCGCATAACGCGCAATCGGTGTCTGTGCATGCCACAGCGCGCGGTCCTTCGGCCCATGCACCTTTCGGACCATCGGCGTATCCACCGGAATAGGCGCCACCGCATTGGCCGTGACACCACTGCCCCCCAGTTCCGCCGCCAGAAGCCGCGTCAGCATATCCACCCCACCCTTAGAGCACGCATAAGCCCCGCGCCCGATATTGGCGATCTGACCATTGACCGAGCTTAAGGTGATAATCCGCCCCCAGCCACGCTTGACCATCTGCCGCCCGGCCAACTGACAGCAATGAAAGGTGCCGGTCAGATTAACCTCAATAATCCGCGCCCAGGCCTCTGGGTCAAAATCCAAAATCCGCGCCGGTTTCACTATTGCCGCACAGGTCACCAGAATATCCACCGGGCCGACCTGCTCAAACCCGCGTTCAACCGCCCCCCGGTCGGCCACATCAAAGGCCTGCCCCGTCACCGCATGGCCCATCTGCGCCAGCTCATCCACCGCCCCGGCGCACAGCGCATCGGATAAATCCGCAATCACCACCTCCGCGCCAGCCTGTGCCAACCCTTGTGCGCAACTCAGGCCAATGCCCCCCGCGCCGCCAGTTACCAACGCGCGTTTTCCAGAGAGATCAGCCATTACGCTCAACCGGAAAGATAAAACACCGGTCGCGCCGGATGGTCAGCCACAAAACCGTGCCCACCTGCGGCAAAAACACATTCGGCACCGTCGCCCGCACCATTGATCCATCATGATCCATGGTAAACTCAACCAGACTTTCATTGCCGATAAATCTGGCCCGGCGCACCACCGCCCGCGCCGCCGTGCCCTCACTGATGGTGGGGTTGGGGCCGTGCCCCTCGCGGTCAAAGTCAATCTTCAGGTGCTGCGGCCGCACCACAATATCCACCTGCGCCCCGTCCGGCACGCCCGGTGTCAGAAACTGGCCAAAAACCGTCTGCGCCAGCGCGCCTTTTACGGTGGCGCGGATCGCATTGATGTCACTGAAGAATGACACCGCCTGCCGGTCCGCCGGGGCATTATAGATATTATAGGGCGCGCCTTGCTGCACAATCCGCCCGGCGCGCATCAGGGCTATTTCATCGGCCATGCGCATCGCCTCATCCGGCTCATGCGTCACCAGCAAAACGGCGGTGTCCTGCTCGCGCAAAATCTCCAGCGTCTCATCGCGGATGCCGTCGCGCAGCCGGTTATCAAGGCCTGAAAATGGCTCATCCATCAGCATGATGCTTGGCCTCGGGGCCAAGGCCCGCGCCAGCGCCACGCGCTGCTGCTCACCACCGGATAATTCATGCGGATAGGCATTGATATAGCGCGTCATCCCCACCCGGCGCAGCAATTCCTCAACCCGCTGCCCCTTGGCGGCCTTATTGCCAGTCAGGCCAAACGCCACATTATCGCCGACCCGCAAATGCGGAAACAGCGCGAAATCCTGAAACATCAGGCCGATATGCCGCCGCTCAGGCGGCACCCGGAAAACCGTGTCGCAAATCAGCTTGCCATCTACATGGATCTCACCGCTGTCTTGCATCTCAACCCCGGCAATCATCCGCAGGGTGGTGGATTTACCGCATCCCGAGGGGCCAAGCAGGCAGGTCACCTGACCGGGGTCAACCCTGAGCGAGACATCATCCACCACAACCCGTTGGTCATAGCGTTTGATCAGATGTCTGATCTCAAGTCGGGGAGGGGTTATATCAGTCATGGCAAATCGCCAGATAACAACCCCGATGACTTAGTGCAAGCAGACGCCAAAACCGTAAGCCGGGCTTCAGCCCGGCCCCCTTTGCCGCGCACCCATAAGAACCGCCACAAACCCCACCACCAGAACAACAACACATATCACCAAAAGCTGCTCATATTTATGCCCCTCGGGCAGCACCGCCGCAAACATCCCGGCGCGGTCAAAATACGCCCAGGCCCCGGTCATTGCCGCGCCAAACGCCACCAGATATGACCAAAGCGCAATCTTGCGCCGCATCACCAGCCCCACCAGCAACACCGGCGTCAAAAACATGCTTGCCGTGCCGCTTACCGCCACCGCATCAAACAACGTCTGATTGCCCCACAGCGTCAGCGCCGCCCCCGCGATCATAAAAACAACCATCGCCACCCGGCCGCTTGCCAGCGTGCGTGGTCCCAGCTTCAACTCATCCACCACCAGCCGCGCAGCCGAGGCCAGCGCCGAATCAAGCGTGCTGAGCGCCGAGATTAACAGCGACACCAGCAGCGCCACAAACAACCATGTGGGAAACATCCCCGCCCAGGTGCCAATCAACTGCCCCTCATATTCCGCGCCCACCAGCCCGGCCTGAATGCCAAAAAACCCAAACCCGATGATGCACAGCGCAGAAATCCAAAACGCATGTATAAATGACCGCCGCGTGGTCTCAGGATCGGCCAAAAACCCCCGGTCCATCATCACCGGATCATGCGCCGGATATGAAAACACCTGCAAAAACGCCACCAGCAACAGCACCTGCCCATTCCACGCGCCACTTTTGCCGGGCGCCGTCAGCACCATCCCCAGATCAAAACCGGGGCTAACAACCAGCGCCACAAATGCCACCGCAAACACCAGCAAAAACACCAGCATCTGCAACACATCGGTACGCAGCGCCGCACTCAATCCGCCCCAGGCGCTATAGCCCAGCCCCAGCACCGCCACCGCAACAATCGCCACATCCCGCGCCATCGCCGTTTCCGGCAAGGCAGCCGCAAAAATCAGCCCGACAACCAGCAAATTGGCAAACACCTCTGACAGCAGCCGCAAGCCAATCACCAGATTGTAACAGCTCACCCCAACCGCGCCAAACCGCCCGCTCAGCCAATCCTGCACCGATCCCGCGCCATCGGCCCTGAGCCGCCCGACAATAAACCCTCCGGTCAGAAACGAGGCGTAATAGGCGGCATAGGCCAGCGTGCCCCAAATCCCGTAAAAATAGCCCAAAATCGCCGAATTCATCAGCGAGCGGGCAAAAATCCATGTGGTCACCTGGCTCAGCACCAGCATCCACAGCCCCGGCGCATCTCCTTGCACCGACGCGCCATTAAAAAACCCCTCAACCGTGGCCCGCCTTGGGGCCACCAGCAAGCTGGCAAAAATAACAAGACCGAATATGGCAATAATGGCAGTGGCTTGCATGGGAGACTGTCCTGTTGTTTCGCGTTTTTACCGGCCTATCAGCCCGCCCTACCTCACGCCAGCAGGTATTACCCCCGTAAACGCATTTGTGATCCCTGTCCCGAGGCCGCCTGTCAGGGCGGATGAGGGCGCCGCTCTCCCCCCAGCAATTCAAACGCCGCCTGCGCCACAATCCGGCCATTGACCTGCAACTCAATCCTATGGGCCCCGGGATGCAGCGTAAACGTGCTCGCATTGCCCTTCAGGGCATGTTTTTTGCGCATCTCAAACGGCTTCCCCGCCTCGGTCCGGCCTTGTTTGAGCTTGAACACCTTACGCCCTTCGCGCCCGTTGGGGCCGTTGGGGCCGTTGGGTCGGTGAAAATACAACACATAATCCACCAGCACATTTTCCGCCTCAGGGGTCACAACCTCACAGGTAAAGTCCAAAACCCCGCCGATTTCCACCGCCGCGCGCTTGATCTTCAAACCTGCCGTCACCGCAATATCATCGCGATACCCCAGCAGTCGCAACGCGGCCTTATCCCCCCGCTTGACCAAACTGCGCAGCGCGTGGCGCGTCATCCATCCCATTTCGCGGGCCTCCTGCCGCCCCCAAAATTGCCACATCTCCAGTCGTTCAACCACAGCCACAGGATCAATTTTTGCCAGATCATTCAAATGATTAGCAACCGAGCGCGTCACATATCGCGTCGCATCCGCATGTAATTGATCCAGCAATTCCAGCGGTCGGTTAGGATCGGTTTCAATCCGCTTTGCCCAGGGCAGTTTTGGCCGTGTGCCCTCACTCACCAACCGCCGCACATGGTAATTTTCATCGCCCACCCAACGCGCCAGCCGCGCATAAGTCTCGTCCGGCCAGCGATTAAGAAACGGCCTGATATAAAACTCCATCGAAAACCGCTTAGTGGCCCGATAAAGTAAATCCAGCGCCCGCTCCCGGTGCTGTTCAAGCCCGTGCCTTACCGCCAAAATCCCCGGCACCGCATGAATGAACCGGCCATAATCCTCATCGCTCAGGCCTGCGTCCAGTTCCGGCACCATCGCCGCTTCCAACTGCGCCGCCATTCCCGGAAAATCCTGCGCCAGACGCGGCTCAAGGCAATCGGCAATCCACTCCAACCGCGCCAGCAATTCGCGACCCGGTAAGCCCGCCATCACCTCAGCCTTGAAATCCGCGCCCGCAAACCCCGGCACCCCGGCGGCAAACTCCGCCGCCAGGTCCCCGATAGAGCCATCATTGAATAACTGATCCTTCACCCGGCGATCACATGGTTGAATTCACGCTGCCACCATCCAGCAGGATATTCTGCGCCACAATAAACCCGGCCTGTTGTGAGCATAAAAACGCGCAAGCCGCGCCAAACTCCTCTGGGGTGCCATAACGCCCGGCGGGAATCGTGGCACAGCGCTGTGCCTTGGCCTCTTCGATGGAAATGCCCTGCGCCTCAGACACGCCCTTATCCAGTGCTATCGCCCGATCAGTGGCATGAATGCCCGGTTGCAGATTGTTGATGCACACGCCCGCGCCCGCCACCTGCCGCGCCGTGCCCGCCACATAGCCGGTCAGCCCGGTGCGCGCCGAATTAGACAGCCCCAACACGCCAACCGGCGCTTTCACACTGACCGAAGTGATATTCACCACCCGGCCCCAGCCCTTATCCATCATCCCCGGCAACAGCGCCTTCATCAAAGCAATCGGTGCCAGCATGTTGGCATCCAGCGCCTTGATGAAATCCTCGCGCTCCCAGTCATACCACATCCCCGGCGGCGGCCCGCCCGCATTGGTCACCAAAATATCCACATCTTTCGCTGCGGCCAAAACTGCCGCCTGCCCCTCCGGCGTGGCCACATCCGCCGCCACGGTGGTCACTTCCACACCAAATTCATCGCGTATGGCCTTGGCCGCCGCCTCCAGCGCCGGGGCGCCGCGCGCGTTCATCACCAGATCAACGCCCGCCTCCGCCAGCGCCCGGGCACAACCCAGCCCCAAGCCCCTGGACGAGGCACAAACCAGCGCCCGTTTACCGTTTATTCCCAAATCCATGTTATTTCTCCTGCAATTGCCAGAACGGTGATTTTTGCCACGGCAAACCTCAATACCCGCAATCATTTACCACAATGATGCCAGCAAAACACCCACTCTTTGTCCCGGTCTTGACACATTCCGACAATAGTCAGATAGCATCCAGTCATAAACATTCATGTATTTGACTAAGTGTACCTGTAACAATGAAATTAAAGCCATTTTGATATGAAAGATACAGCCGCAAATCCAACGCTCACTTTCCCGGCCTTCCCGTCGGCGGATTTGACTGTTGTGTCAGGGGCTAATTTTGACGATGCCATATCTTTCGCGGATGAGCTGAACCCCGGCGACATCTATCAACTGCACCCCAACGCGCGGCCGCATTTCCTCTCCCTTGCAGAAGATGAAAGCGGCAGTTTTGGGATTTCCTATGACACAAATCTTGGCCATATCGGGGCCACCCTCCACCTCGATAGCTGCCTGACATTGATGACCTCAAACGGCACCACCGCCGAAGTGCTGATTTTGGTTGAGGTCGATTCTCAGGGCGATGTTGAAGACATTTTTACCCTGCCGCTCGACCCGTTGGAAACCGGCACGGACTATACCTTGATTGACATCAACCGCCGCGCCCTGCCTGCCAAATTCGCCAGCGCCGCCATCGTCAATGAGATTTTCATGGGTATCGCCGCAATCTGACCGGCCCGGCAATTATTAGCTGAAACCCTTAGACATTTATTCACCCTTCCCACCCTATGATGCAGCGATATGTCATCAAAGGGTCATCGATGAATAATGCCACACCGCTCGCGCGCCTCACGCCCCCAACACGGCCAAATGCCGCGGCCCATCTTAGCCGCAAACAAAAGGCTGCGATTGTGGTGCGGTTCTTGCTCAATGAAGGGGCCGAATTTCCGCTCACGGACCTGCCCGATGCGCTACAGGCCGACCTGACCAATCAGATGGGCTCCATGCGCTATGTTGACCGCGCAACCCTGGCCGATGTGATCGCCGAATTCGCAACCGAGCTTGAGGCCATGGGCCTCACTTTCCCCCGTGGCGTCGCCGGGGCGCTCACCGCGCTTGACGGCCATATCAGCCCACAAACTGCGGCGCGGCTCAAGAAAGAAGCCGGCGTGCGCCAATTTGGCGACCCGTGGGAACAGATAAAAGGCGTCGATATTGACCGCCTCGTGCCCATTGTTGAGCACGAAAGTGTTGAGGTGGCGGCGGTGATCCTCTCCAAGCTCAGCGTCACCCGCGCGGCTGAAATCCTTGGCAAACTGCCCGGTGCCAAGGCCCGCCGCATCACCTATGCGGTGTCCCAAACCGGCGCGGTTTCGCCCGATGCGGTGGATCGGATCGGGCTTTCACTGGCCTCGCAACTGCATGAAGAACCCGAAACCGCGTTTGACACCACCCCGGTTGAACGGGTGGGGGCAATTCTTAATTATTCGCCCTCCATCACCCGCGATGACGTGCTTGAGGGGCTGGAAGAAACCGATCAGGCGTTTGCAAATCTGGTGCGCAAGGCGATCTTCACCTTCAAAGACATCCCCGAACGTGTCGATCCGGTGGACCTGCCCAAAATGACCCGCGAGGTCGAGCAATCGGTGCTTGTCACCGCTCTGGTATCGGCCTCCTCCGGCGATCTCGCCCCGGTGGCCGAGTTCATCCTTGAAAACATCTCCAAACGCATGGCCGAAGCCATCCGCGAAGAAATGACCGAGCTTGGCAAAGTCAAAGCCAAAGACGGCGAAGAGGCGATGACCGAAGTGATCAACGCCATCCGCACGCTTCAGGCCAATGGCGAGATAACCCTGATTGTCCCCGATGATGACGAAGAGGAAGACGGCGACGGCTGACAACTCCCCTTTCATTTTTCCTTAAAGCGTTTCGCACAGCATTTAATCATTGTATATGGCGAAGCGCGCACTCCCATTTAATCGCGTGGGCGTTTCGCGTTCAATTCGTGACTCAAACTGAACGCGAAACGCTTTAAATACTCCCGCCGGAGGCATCCCCGGCTAACGTCAGGGCTGGACAGCCGCCCACCGTGTAACTACGTTTGCCCCATGACAGATACAGATGGACGCCGCTGGCACGACATGGGCGGGCAACCCGCCGGTCCTGTTCCAAAGGAGGGGCATGATTTTGCCTTATGGGAAAAACGCATTGACGCACTGATGGTGCTCTGTGGCAACAAGGGGCTGCTTAACGTCGACGGTCTGCGCCGCGTGCTCGAAGACATGGGACGCGAGGCCTATGAAAAATACAGCTATTATGAACGCTGGATCGCATCCGTGAACCAAAACCTGATCGAACACGGGGTTTATTCACCGCAAGAACTGGGCGACAAAATGCTTGAGGTCGCCGCGCGCGGTGCCACCTACGGCGAGGCGCAAAATGACTGAAGCCCCCCGCGTCCGCGTCAAGCCAATGATGCCCCCCGGCCACATCCGCACCCCCGCCTACCTGCGCGGCAAAACCGGCACGATTGAGCGCGCCCTCGGCCCCTTTGCCAACCCCGAACAACTGGCCTATGGCCTCAAGCCTGAGCAAAAACAACTCTACCGCGTGCGTTTCACCATGGCCGAAATCTGGGGCGACAGGGCGGAAAATCCGACCGACACACTCGACGCAGAAATCTTTGAACACTGGCTGGAGAAGGCGTAAATCATGCCCCACGATCATGACCATTTCCACCACGAAGGCATGAGCCCCTCGGGCCATCCCTACCGCGAGGATAACGACACCCCGCTGACCTACTGGCAGCAAATGGAGATCAGTATGCGCGAGCTTCTGATCGAAAAGGGCGTCACCACCCCGGCCGAGATTGCCGCCCAGATCGACGCCATGGATGCCCGCAGCCCGGCCCAGGGTGCCGCCGTGGTGGCCCGCGCCTGGACCGATGACGCCTTCAAATCCCGCCTGCTAAAAGACGCCGCCGAGGCCAGCCGCGAGATGGGCTTTGACATCGGCCCGCTCAAACTGATCGCGATGGAAAACACCCCCCAAATCCACAATATCATCGTCTGCACATTATGCTCATGCTACCCGCGCAACCTTCTGGGCCTGCCGCCCGACTGGTACAAAACCCGCGCCTACCGCTCCCGCGTGGTGTCCGAGCCGCGCGCGGTTCTGCGCGAATTTGGCGTGGAACTGCCACAAACCACCCAGATCCGCGTGCATGACAGCACCGCCGACATGCGCTATATTGTGCTCCCGGCCCGGCCCTCTGGCACCGAAGGAATGTCACAGACCGAGCTTGAAAAACTCGTCACCCGCGACAGCATGATCGGCACAGGCTTGCCGCGCCAATCTGGCTTGCCGCGCAGGCCTGAGTGACCGCAGGCCCCAAAATGGCCAACCCGCCCGCGACATTCCTCACCCGCCTGCGCGACAAATCCCTTGGTCTCACCCTTCTGGCCCCCCTGCGACTGGCCCGGCTTTTACCTTACAAATGGCGTCTGCCCTTTCTCGGCTGGCTAACCGCGCGCGTCATCTCACCCTTGGCGGGCTACACCAAACGCATCCGCGCCAATCTGGCCCATGTCCTGCCCGACCTGCCCGAATCCGACATCCAAAACCTGCTCCGCCGGGTGCCCGACAACGCCGGGCGCAATATGGCTGAGCTGTTCTCCCCCACCCAATTCACCGCCCGCGCCCGCCGCGCGCCTGTGCGCGGCCCCGGCCTCAAAGCCCTGCACGCCGCCCGCGCCAAGGGCCGCCCGGTGATCATCGTCAGCGCCCATTTCGGCAGCTTCAACGCCGTGCGCGTGGCCCTGATCAACCAAGGCTTCAACATGGGCGTGTTTTACCGCCCGATGCACAACGCCACCTTCAACGCCGCCTATACCAAAGCCATGGCCGCGCTCTCTGAGCCGATGTTCAAACAAGGCCGCCACGGCACCGCGCAAATGATCAAACACCTGCGCAAGGGCGGCATTCTGGCCATTCTGGCCGACATCAAAGCCCGCGACGGCGTGCCGCTCAGCTTCTTTGGCAAACCTGCCCTGACGCCGCTGACCGCCGCCGAACTGGCGCTTAAATTCGACGCGCTTTTGCTCCCGGTCTGGGGCATCCGCGCCGAAAACGGGTTTGATTTTGATATTTGGGCGGAAGCGCCGATTGCCCCCTCGGACGCGGTGACCATGACCAAAGACATCAACAATCTGCTTGAGGCCCAAATCCGTGCCCACATGGATCAATGGTTCTGGATTCACCGCCGCTGGAAAGACGGCACCGGCCCCTTGGCCGAACGCGGGGCAAAACAGCTTGCCGCCCGGCAAAAATCTAACCCTCAGTCATAAGGCCCATCGGGGCTTTCTCGCCAATCCGGATAGACCCGCGCCCCGCCCGAGTTCGCCGCCGGGCAATTCTTTTGCGACAGATGATCACAATAATCCTGATGCGACACCAGATGCGCCCCGCAATGCGGGCAAATCTCGGCCGCCTCCGCCGCGTCCTCAATCTTATCCACCTCTTGCGTTGACATGCCTACATACCTCCCCGGCGCTTTTTTCATCTTTTAGTATACCCGCCTTGCCGCCGCCGCGCCTTGATTGAGGTCATGCGCCAAACGCCCTTGCCCCACCCGGCGCAGCCCCATATATCCGGGCGCATGTTGAACAGCCTTTCAAACCGCCCGAAATTGCCGCCCGAAATTGCGCGCCGCCGCACTTTTGCGATCATCTCGCACCCGGATGCGGGCAAAACCACTCTGACCGAGAAATTCCTGCTGTTTGGCGGCGCGATACAGATGGCCGGTCAGGTCCGCGCCAAAGGCGAGGCCCGCCGCACCCGCTCGGATTTCATGCAAATGGAAAAAGACCGGGGCATTTCGGTATCCGCCAGCGCCATGTCGTTTGATTTTCATGAATTCCGCTTCAACCTCGTCGACACCCCCGGCCACTCGGATTTTTCCGAAGACACCTACCGCACTCTTACCGCCGTGGATGCCGCCGTGATGGTGATCGACGGCGCAAAAGGCGTTGAATCCCAAACCCAAAAGCTTTTTGAGGTCTGCCGCCTGCGCGATCTGCCGATCCTGACATTTTGTAACAAGATGGACCGTGAAAGCCGCGACACCTTTGACATCATTGACGAAATTCAGGAAAGCCTGGCGATTGACGTCACCCCCGCCAGTTGGCCCATCGGCGTCGGCCGTGATTTCATGGGCTGCTATGATATGCTCAATGACCGGCTGGAACTGATGGATCGCGCCGACCGCAATACCATCGCCGAGAGCATCGAGATTAACGGCCTCGATGATCCCGCCCTTGAAAAACACATCCCCGCCGAGCTGGTTGCGAAGCTGCGCGAAGAGGTCGAAATGGCCCGCGCATTGCTGCCCGCGCTTGATCCGCAATCGGTGCTTGAGGGCCATATGACCCCCATTTGGTTCGGCTCGGCAATCAACTCCTTTGGCGTCAAAGAACTGATGAATGGCATTGTCAGCTACGGCCCCCAGCCCCAACCGCAAACCGCGCAATCGCGAAAAATTCTGCCGGAAGAAACCAAAGTCACCGGTTTTGTTTTCAAGGTGCAGGCCAATATGGACCCAAAACACCGCGACCGCGTCGCTTTCCTGCGCCTCGCCTCGGGGCATTTCAAACGCGGCATGAAGCTCACCCATGTGCGCCTGAAAAAACCCATGGCCATCACCAACCCGGTATTATTCCTCGCCGCCGACCGCGAATTGGCGCAAGAGGCCTGGGCTGGCGACATCATCGGCATCCCCAACCACGGCCAATTACGCATCGGCGATACCCTGACCGAGGGCGAGGCCCTGCGCGTCTCTGGCATCCCCTCATTTGCGCCCGAGCTGCTGCAAACCTGCCGCGCCGGTGACCCGATGAAATCCAAGCATCTCGAAAAAGCCCTGATGCAATTCGCCGAAGAGGGGGCGGCCAAAGTGTTCAAGCCGTCCTTTGGCTCGGGCTTCATCGTCGGCGTTGTCGGCGCCTTGCAATTTGAGGTTCTGGCCTCACGGATTGAGCAGGAATACGGCCTGCCGGTGCGGTTTGAAAACAGTCAGTTCACCTCGGCCCGCTGGGTGCAGGGCGACCGCCAAGCGATTGATAAATTCACCGAATCCAACAAACAACACATCGCCTTTGATCACGATGGCGACATCGTCTATCTTACCCGCCTGCAATGGGACATCGACCGCATCGCCCGCGATTTTCCCGACATCACCCTGACCGCCACCAAAGAAATGATGATATGATCCTGCCTCTATCTTTGGTGCGCGCCCCGCACAGGTGCCCCAGATGAACACAAAACCCACATGGGGCCTTGTCGCCACGATTAAAGCGCCGGCGCGTGATATTCTCAATTTTGCTGCCTACCACCTCGATCTTGGGGCACACCGGGTGCATATCTATCTGGACCAAGACGCGCCCGAGGCACGCCGTGCGTTGATTGACCATCCCAAATGCCGGGTGACCCTGTGCAATGATGACTATTGGAAACGCAGGGGGTGGGCCAAAGGCAAACCCCCAATGCATGAGACCAGCCAAACGGCCAATGCGACCCATTGCTATAAGCGCGGCCCCGAGGTGGATTGGCTGGCGCATATCGACGGTGATGAGTATCTTTGGCCCGGTCAACAGCCCCTGAGCGATCAGTTAAGCAGACTCAACCCTGAAACCAATTCGGCCCGCGTTCGCCCGATTGAAGCCCTGGCCCCGGACCCAAATGATCCCCCACCCGACGGCGCGACCTGGTTTAAGGCCTGCCACCTTTTGCCCCGCCAACGCCATATTCAAACCCGTGATATATACCCTTTATTCGGGGAACATCTTAACGGGGGGTTTCTCAGCCATGTCACGGGAAAAGTCTTTGCCCGCACCGGCATGGAGAATGTCGGATTTCGCATTCACGACATCTTTATCAATCAGGTCAGATACGACACGTCGACAGAATTATCCAATACCCGCCTATGTCATCTGCATGCCCCCGATATTGATCATTGGCGCAAGGAGTATCGTTACCGTATGCAAAAAGGGGCTTATCGCGCCAATCTCAAGCCCGCACCACATCCGAACGGTGATGGGATGAACATGCACAGCCTTCTGAGTATGCTTGAAAAGGAAAATGGCAAAGCGGCCCTCACCGGGTTTTTTAATGAGGTATGCGTCGCCACCCCGGCCCTTCGCCACCGTTTGCAATCCCATGGGCTTTTGCATCAGATGCGCCTTGATCTTGATGCAAAGCGTGGGCAGCATTTCCCCCAATATGCCTGAGTGTTGCGCATCCTGCAGGGTGATTAATTATGGTCAGGGCCCCCATCGCACAGGCCCTAATTCCGGATGATTTCAATGCTTTCAATACACCGCATTGCCCTCGCCCGAAATATCGGTTAAACGCTGGTCCATTGGATCAGCCCATTCAGGGCCGACCAGAGCGGCCATTCGGGCCGCCAGATATTTACACAGACGCGCGGGCCAGGATTGTGTCCGTAACCCACGGATACACATGATAAAATTTTCTGATTTAAGCCTGAACCCCAAGGTTATCAAAGCCATTGCAGACGCGGGCTATGAAACCCCCACCCCGATTCAAGCCGAAGGCATCCCCCCCGCGCTTGAGGGCCGCGATGTGCTTGGCATTGCCCAGACCGGCACCGGCAAAACCGCGTGTTTTACCCTGCCGATGCTCTCGATGCTGGCCCGGGGCCGCGCCCGCGCCCGGATGCCGCGCAGCCTTGTGCTGTGCCCAACCCGCGAATTGGCCGCGCAAGTGGCGGAAAATTTTGAGACCTATTCAAAATATCTCAAGCTTTCCAAAGCCCTGCTGATCGGCGGCGTCTCGTTCAAAGAACAAGATAACCTGATCGACAAGGGCGTTGACGTGCTCATCGCCACGCCGGGCCGCTTGCTCGATCATTTTGAGCGCGGCAAACTGATCCTGTCTGACGTCAAGGTTATGGTGGTCGATGAGGCCGACCGCATGTTGGATATGGGCTTCATTCCCGACATCGAGCGCATCTTTGGCATGACACCCTTCACCCGCCAGACGCTGTTTTTCTCGGCCACCATGGCGCCTGAGATTGAGCGCATCACCAACACCTTCCTGTCCAACCCGGTGCGCATCGAAGTGGCGCGGCAGGCCACCGCCTCGGAAACTATTGAGCAGGCCGTGGTGATGTTCAAAGCCTCGCGCCGCGACCGTGAAGGCACGGAAAAACGCAAACTCCTGCGCGCACTGATTGAATCTGAAGGCGAAAAATGCACCAATGCCATCATCTTTTGCAACCGCAAAACCGATGTGGACATCGTTGCCAAATCCTTGAAAAAATATGGCTATGACGCGGCCCCGATCCACGGCGATCTGGATCAGTCGCAACGCACCCGCACATTGGATGCCTTCCGAAATGGTGAACTGCGGTTTTTGGTCGCCTCCGATGTGGCCGCGCGCGGGCTTGATGTGCCCGCCGTCAGCCATGTGATCAATTACGATGTGCCCGGCCACCCCGAGGATTATATTCACCGCATCGGCCGCACCGGCCGCGCCGGGCGGGATGGCAAGGCGATAACCCTGTGCATCCCCCGTGATGAGAAAAATCTGGCGGCGATTGAGCGGCTGGTCCAAAAGGAAATTCCCCGCCTCGATAGCCAGTTGAACACCAGCGCACCTGCCACCGCTCCGGCCCCAGCCCCCGAGGCCAAAACCGAAGAGCCCGCCAAACCGCGCCGCACCCGCTCGCGCAAAAAGCCCGAGCCTGAGCCTGAGGCGGCACCTGTTACTGATACCAAACAAGTCGATGAGGCGGCCAAATCTCCCCCGAACAAACGCGGTCGTGATCGCGACAGGGACAGGGGCCGTGACCGGGATCGCGACCGGGGCCGTGGGCATCAAAAATCCGACGGCAACAAAACCGTCGGCATGGGCGATCACATGCCCAGCTTCATCGCCCTGAGTTTCGCCGAGCGCGACAACTGACCCTTTTATCCGACCTCAGCAAAGCCCCGTAGGGTGGGAGAATCCCACCCTCGCCACATTATTTTTGGTATTTCTGAGAAACCCGGCCTCGTTCTGCCGGGTTTTGTACAAAACACCCACGCATCTTGTACAACTTGTACAAGATTCACGCACTCAAGCGGCTGATAATCACACTCACTTCCGGCTTCTTGCCGATTTCCGTCATGGCACTTTTTCGCGCGGCCTGTCGCAAGCCCTCTTCCAGCTTGTCATCATCGCGCAAAACCTTCGATCCGGCCCGGCCAATATACTGACCCAAATCTTCCTCAAGCACATCCACCAGCGGCGCGCGGCTGCGGCCCATCTCGGCCAAGCCCTTGATTTCGCACCAAGGTTCGCCAAGCGGCTCATCGTCCTCGTCCAAAATAACGTTGATCATCACATGACCATTCAACGCCATTCTGATACGGTCACGCACCACGCCGTCCAGCGCACCGATCTTGCTGCTACCATCCAGATAAGTCCGCCCGGTCTCAATATACTCCGCCACCTTGGGTTTGTTGCCGCTCAGGTCAATCATCATGCCATTAACCGCCAGAATACTTTGTAACCCATTGGAATCAGCCAGCTTTACATGCTCACGCAAATGCCGGTGTTCGCCGTGCATCGGGATCAAAACCTGAGGTTTGATCAATCCCTGCATCAAATCCAGATCAGGCCGGTTGGCATGGCCCGAAACATGATAGCGCCCTGAGCTGTCATCGACCACGTCAACCCCCAACTCACTGAATTGGTTGACAATTCTGATGACCCCGCGCTCATTTCCCGGGATGGTTTTGGACGAAAACAGGAATGTATCGCCCTCTTTTAAACTGATCCCGCGATACTTGCCATTGGCCAGTTGCGCACTCGCCGCCCGCCGCTCGCCTTGTGATCCGGTGACGATCAGCATCAGGCTCTCACGCGGAATTCCCTTTGCATCCTCGGGGCTTACGGTATTTGGAAAGCCCTGCAAAACGCCGGTTTCAATCGAGGCTTCCACCATCCGCTGCATCGCCCGCCCCATCAGGCAAACCGATCTTCCCGCGCGTTTGCCGGCCTCGGCAAGGGTTTTCACCCGCGCGACATTACTGGCAAATGTGGTGGCCACAAACATGCCGGTGCTACTGGCCACCAGTTTTTCAATTTCCGGCCCCACAGAGTTTTCCGATCGCCCCTTCAAGGGGCTGAAAACATTGGTTGAATCGCACATCAGCGCCTTCACACCCGGTGCTGCAATCTCCTGCCAAAGTGCCGCGTCAAACGGCTCACCCACGCCCGGCTCCAGATCAACTTTGAAATCGCCGCTATGTATCAGACGGCCATGGGGGCAATCGATCACCAACCCGGAACTCTCTGGAATCGAATGAGAAATCGGCACAAAGCCCACTTTGAACGGTCCCGCCTCAACCACCTCGGGCCAGGGTGACACGGTTTTCACAGCCTTTTCCGAATGGCCAAACTCAGCCATCTTTCGCCGGGCAATATTGGCGGTAAACGCCCGCGCATAAACCGGCGCACCCAGTTGGTCATAATAATGCGCCACAGCGCCCACATGATCCTCATGCGCATGGGTGATAAACACCGCTTCAAGCTGATTTTTGCGCTCTCTAAGCCACTGAATATCCGGCAAAATCAGGTCAACACCCGGCGTTGTATCCATATCGGGAAACGTCACCCCGAGGTCCACCAAAATCAGCCGCTCCTTGCCCGGCCTGCCATAGCCATAGACATAGGCATTCATGCCAATCTCACCCGCCCCGCCAAGGGGCAGGTATATCAATCGTTCACTACTCATGGGGCCTCAGCCCTCCTTATTATAATCATGTATCACGGTCAGCCCGTGCATTGTCAGATCGTCCTCGAACACGTCAAACATCGCGTGTCCCTGCTGAAACAAAGGCGCCAGCCCACCGGTGGAAATCACCGTCATCGGACGGCCCCGTTCGGCCTTGATACGGTCACATAAGCCATTGATAAGGCCGACATAACCCCAAAAAATACCGGACTGCATACAGTCCACCGTATTGGTGCCGATCACCTTCTCAGGCTTGGTCACATCCACATGCGGCAAGGCGGCGGCGGCGGTATGCAGCGCCTCAAGCGACAGATTGACCCCCGGCGCAATCACCCCGCCGATATAAGCGCCGTCATGATCCACCACGTCAAAGGTGGTCGCGGTGCCAAAATCCACCACAATCAGATCGCCGCCATGACGGTCAAACGCCCCGGCGGTGTTGACCAATCGGTCGGGGCCTACTTGCGTGCCCACATCCACCCGCGCTTTAATCGGTAGTTTGCAGTCCGGTTTGCCCACCACCAAAGGCCGACAGCCAAAGAAACGGTCGGTGAAAACCCGCAGGTTAAAAACCACCCGTGGCACGGTGGATGAGATGATCACATCGGTGATTTTCACGTCAATGCCGTAATGCTTTACCAGCGTGGAATACCAGGTAAAATAGGCGTCTGCGGTGCGGGCATGATGGGTTGAGGTGCGCAAAGTGCACAGGAATTTTGTGCCGTCCCAGATTGAGAAGACAGTATTTGTATTGCCGCAATCTATTGCCAGAAGCATTATCCGCCCCTCATCTTAGAAAAACACCTCGGCGGCCGGGATGGCCACGCGGGTTCCACCTGTGGATAGTACAAGATTGCCCGCCGCGTCCACTGTTTCAAATCTGCCGGTCACCTTGTCATTTGTGGTTTTGGCGGTGATCACCTCGCCCAGCCGCGCCGCGCGGGCCAGCCAAGCGGTGCGGATCGGCTCAAACCCGTAGGTGGTGAATTGCGTCTCAAGCCGGGCATAGGCCGGGGCGAGCAGATCAAGCAGCTCTTCAGGCGTGACATGCGCGCCGGTTTCCGACAGCAATGACACCGGCCTGAGCGCGCCCGGCTCAACCTCATCCTGATCCGGGGCTTGTGCCAGATTAACCCCAATGCCGATGGAAAGATAAGATATTTCCGCTCCCTGCCCGGCGCTTTCCAGTAATATCCCGGCCAGTTTTCCGCCGTTCAGCAACACGTCATTGGGCCATTTCAATGACAACATTTCAGCCCGCCCGGTGGCGTCAACCAAGGCCTGATACAGCGCCAAGGACGCTATGAAAGAGCGCAAAGCGGTAGTCGCGGGAGGCTCAACCGGGCGCATGACCAACGTGGCCGCAAAATTTCCCTTGGGGTTAACCCACTCCCGGCCACGGCGCGCCCGGCCTTTGGTTTGCTCAAGCGCCAGTATCCATTCGGGGCCTGATAGCCCCGGCGCGATGCGCGCGGCCTCGGCGTTGGTGCTGTCAACGCTTGGTAAAATTCGCCTGCCGTAGCCCTCAGGCCAGTTAATTGACAAGAGTTGCCGCCGCAGCACCGGCCATGGATTCAACCCCAAACATATTGATGATCCCCGCCAGCATGATCACCGATGAGACCATCAGAAGGCTCCATAAAACCGGCGATTTTCCGGCCTGCAACGGCTCGCGGTCGTCGCCGAAATACATGAAATAAACCAAGCGCAGATAATAAAACGCGCCAATCACCGAGGCGATGGCCCCGGCAACTGCCAGCCATGCCAGCCCGCCCTCATAGGCCGCGCGCAGCACATAAAACTTACCGAAAAAGCCCAGGAAGGGCGGCACGCCGGCGAGCGAAAACAGCAGCACCGTCATCGCAAGGGCGCGCGCCGGATGGGCTTGGGAATAATTGTTGAGGCTGGCAATATCAGTGATCGGCTGACCGTCGCGTTGCATCGACAGGATAAAGGCAAAGGTGCCCACATTCATCGTCACATAAATCGCCATATAGATCAGCATCGCCTGCACCCCAAACACCGTGCCCGAGGCCAGCCCCATCAGGGCAAACCCCATATGCGCGATCGAGGAATAAGCCATCAGGCGTTTGATGTCAGTCTGGCCGATGGCGGCGACAACACCGAGATACATCGACAGCACACTAAGCAGCGCCAAAATCTGTTGCCAGTCTCCGGTGATACCGCCAAAGGCGTCATGCAAGACCCGGGCCAAAAGCCCCATCCCCGCCATCTTGGGGGCAGTGGCAAAGAAGGCGGTGATTGGCGTGGGCGACCCTTCATAAACATCCGGCGTCCACATGTGGAACGGCACAGCGGAAATCTTGAACGCCAGACCGGAAATTACGAATACCAGCCCAAACAACAGGCCAAGCGGTGCGCGACCAGAGGCCGCCTCAAAGATACCTGAAAACAGCGTTGTACCGGCGTAGCCATAAGTCAGCGATGCACCATAAAGGAAAAGCCCCGACGACAGCGCGCCAAGCACAAAATATTTCAGCCCCGCCTCGGTTGAACGCGCGGAATCGCGGCGCATGGCGGCAAGCACATAAAGCGCCAGCGATTGCAGCTCAAGCCCCATGTAAAGCGCCATCAGATCACCGGCGCTGACCATCATCATCATGCCAACCACCGAGAGGGCAACCAGCAGTGGGTATTCAAATTTGAGGATACCAGCGCGGTCAAGATATTCCTGCCCCATGACCAGCACAGCGGCGGCACTGAGAAGGATGATGACCTTGGCAAAGCGGGCAAATCCATCGTCCTGGAACATGCCGTCAAACGCCTCACGGTCGCCATTGCCGGTGGCCAAAATCCACAGGGCCATCACAGTGAACAGCCCGGCGGTGAGCCAGACCAACATGCCCGCCATCTTGTCCTTGCCGGTGTAGACGGTGAACAAAAGCGCCGCCATGGCATAGACCGAGATCACTATCTCGGGCAGGATTACGTTAAGATCAGCCTGGATCATCATGGCCTCCGGGGTCAATTTGTCGATGCTGCGATCAGGCTGGCGGCGTGGCCATCAGCAAGTGCAGCATCATAGTTGGAAATCAGCGCCTCAACCGAGGGGCCGATAATATCTGTAACAAGGCTGGGATAAACGCCCAGCAGAAGGGTCATGGCAATCAGCGGCGCGAATATCATCCGCTCGCGGGTGCCCATGTCGGTGATGGATTTGAGGCTTTCCTTGATCAAATCGCCCATCACCACCCGGCGATAGAGCCAAAGCCCATAAGCCGCGCTAAGGATCACGCCGGTGGTGGCCACGGCGGCGACCCATGTATTGGCCTTGAAAATGCCAATCAGCGTCAGGAATTCGCCAACAAATCCGCTGGTCCCCGGCAGGCCGATATTGGCCATGGTGAAGAACATAAAGATCAGCGCGTAAACCGGCATCCGGTTGACCAGCCCACCGTAGGCGTCAATCTCGCGGGTGTGCATCCGGTCGTAAACCACCCCAACGCACAGGAACATCGCGGCCGAGATGAAGCCGTGGCTGAGCATCTGGAAAATTGCCCCATCAATGCCCTGTTGGTTGGCGGCAAAAATGCCCATGGTGACATAGCCCATATGTGCCACCGAGCTGTAAGCGATCAGCTTTTTCATATCCTCCTGCGCCAGCGCCACCAGCGAGGTATAGACAATCGCTATCACCGACAGCCACAGCACCAGAGGCGTCAGCACCTCAGACCCGATGGGGAACATCGGCAGGCTGAACCGCAAGAAGCCATAGCCGCCCATTTTCAGCAGGATTGCCGCCAGCACCACCGACCCGGCGGTGGGGGCTTGGACATGCGCATCCGGCAGCCAGGTATGCACCGGCCACATCGGCAATTTGACGGCAAAGCTGGCGAAAAACGCGAGGAACAAAAGCGTCTGCATCCCGCCCGGAATATAGATGCCCAAGACTGAGAAACCCTCTGAGGGGAAGTTGTGGCTTAAAAGCGCTGTGCCACTATCGCCGCAGGCCCCGATGCAGGTGGTGCCTGCGTTGGCGTACATCGCCACGATGGCCACCAGCATTAAAACCGAGCCAAAGAAGGTATAAAGGAAGAACTTGAACGAGGCATAGACCCGCTCTTTGCCGCCCCAGATACCGATGATCAGGAACATCGGGATCAGGCCCGCCTCGAAAAAGAGATAGAACAACACCAGATCAAGCGCCATGAAAACGCCCAGCATCAGGGTTTCCAGCAGCAGGAAAGCAATCATGTATTCCTTGACGCGCGATGTGACATTCCATGAGGCCAGAATTGTCAGCGGCATCATGAAGGTGGTGAGCATCACAAACAGCACGCTGATCCCGTCCACGCCCATGCGGTAGCGCAGGCCAAGCAGCCATTGACCATCTTCGACAAACTGGAAATTGGTGTTTGAGGGGTCAAAGGCGCTGAGAATGAAAAGCGAGGCGATGAAGGTCATGCCGGTGGCAATCATCGCCACCCATTTTGCCGCACGCTGGGCAAATTCATCTTCCCCGCGCAGGAATATCAACAGGATAAGGGCGGCAACCGCAGGGATGAAGGTCACAATGGAAAGCAGGTTATACATTATTGTGCTCCTCCGGTGATCGACATCCATGTAATCAGAACCACAATTCCGATCACCATGGCGAAGGCGTAAGTAAAGATATATCCCGATTGCGCCCGGCCCGCGAGGCGGGTGAAGAAGGGGATGATCCCCATCGCCAAGCCATTGAGAGAGCCATCAATCACCGTGCCATCGCCGCGTTTCCACAGCAGGCGGCCAAGGGCCTTGGCGGGGCGTACAAACAGGACGTCATAGATCTCATCGAAATACCATTTGTTGAGCAGGAAAAGATACAGCGGCCGCTGGTTTTCCGCCACTTTGCGCGGCATTGAAGGATCCCAGATATAGAACCACAAGGCGATGATAAAGCCGATCAGCATGGCGATGAACGGGCTGACCTTGACCCATTTCGGGGCTTCGTGGGCCTCGGCCATGACCTCATTGTCAGGCCCCATAAAGATCGCGCCGGTGGGGGCAACGCCTGCCTGCTCGTCAGCCCCTTGCGTGACTGCCTCGCTTTGGCTGCCTTCCTCGGCCCCAACCGCCGCTTCATGTGTGGCGATACCAAAAAACGCATTCACCTTGGCATGATCGCCAAAGAAACTGCCATACCAGACCATGCCGGAAAACACAGCACCTATCGCCAGCACGCCCAAAGGCACCAGCATGGTGAGCGGTGACTCGTGGGCCTTCTCATGGGTGTGTTTATCGCCGCGCGCCTTGCCGTAGAAGGTCATGAACATCAGCCGCCAGCTATAGAAACTTGTAAACAAGGCGGCAATCACCAGCATCCAGAAGCCATAGCCGCCTTGGGTGCCCGCCCAGGCGCTTTCAACAATCGCGTCCTTGGATAGGAACCCGGCAAAGCCGATGGTGGTCAGCGGAATGCCAACGCCGGTAATGGCGAGGGTGCCGATCATCATCGCCCAGAATGTATAGGGCAGTTTCTTGCGCAGCCCGCCGTAATTGCGCATGTCCTGTTCGTGATGCATACCGTTAATGACGCTGCCTGCGCCCAAGAAAAGCATCGCCTTGAAAAATGCGTGCGTCAGCAGGTGGAACATCGCAACCGAGTACATGCCCACGCCGGCGGCCACAAACATATAGCCAAGCTGTGAGCAGGTGGAATAGGCGATCACCCGTTTTATATCGGTTTGCACCAGCCCCACGGTGGCGGCGAAAAACGCGGTTGAGGCACCGATGAAAACCACAAACATTTTGGCCTCGGGGGCGTATTCAAAGATCGGCGACATCCGGCAAACCAGAAACACCCCAGCGGTCACCATGGTGGCCGCGTGGATCAGCGCGCTGACCGGCGTCGGGCCCTCCATCGCGTCGGGTAGCCATGTGTGCAGGAAGAGCTGCGCCGATTTGCCCATGGCACCCACAAACAAAAGGAAGGCAATCAGGTTGGCCGCGTTCCAATCGCTCCAGAGGAATGTTAGCTGCGTTTGCGCCAGCTCAGGCCCGGCGGCGAATATATCATCAAGCCGGATACTGTCGGTCAGCAAAAACAGCGCCATGATCCCGAGGGCAAAGCCAAAATCGCCAATCCGGTTGACCACAAACGCCTTGATTGCGGCGGCATTGGCGCTTGGCTTGCGGTAATAAAACCCGATCAGCAGGTACGAGGCAAGGCCCACCCCCTCCCAGCCAAAGAACATCTGCACCAGATTATCCGCCGTCACCAGCATCAGCATGGCGAAGGTGAACAGGCTTAAGTAGGCAAAGAAACGCGGGCGATAGCTTTCGTTTTCATGAAACTGGCTGTCATGGGCCATGTAGCCCATCGAATAAAGATGCACCAAAGCCGAAACGGTGGTGACCACGATCAACATAATCGCCGTCAGCCGGTCCATCCGGATGGCCCAGTCCGCATCAAGAGTGCCGGATTGTATCCAGTCAAGAATATGGATGGTGTAGGACTGTCCGTCAAACCCAAGGAATATGATCCAGCTCAGCAGGCAGGCAAGGAACAACAGCCCGGTGGTCAGCCATTGTGAGGCCACATCGCCGATAACGCGCCAGCCAAAGCCCGCGACAATGGCACCGATGAGAGGCGCGAAGAGGATAATCTTTTCCATGGTCTTAGCCCTTCATCACATTGACATCTTCGACGTCGATACTGCCACGGGTGCGGAAGAAGCACACCAGAATGGCCAGGCCAATCGCAGCCTCGGCGGCGGCGACGGTCAGGATAAACAGGGTAAATATCTGCCCCACCAGATCATGGGCAAAGCTTGAGAACGCCACCATATTGATGTTGACGGCCAACAGCATCAGCTCAATCGACATCAACAGGATGATCACGTTCTTCCGGTTGAGGAAGAGGCCAAAAATGCCGATGACGAAAAGCCCCGCCGCGACAGTGAGATAGTGCTCAATTCCGATCATGTCCGTCCCTCCGGGTTTGCCCCGTTCGTCTTAGTCATTTCATTGCCCCGGGGCCTTACCCATGGCGTCTTGTTGTTCTCACGCCCCGGACTTGATCCGGGGCGCGGGTCAGGGGTTGGTTACAATCCCTGACCCGGCTTCACATCTTTCAATTCCATCGCCTTGGCCGGATCACGCCACATCTGCTGCAACACATCCTGACGTTTAATATCGCGGCGGTGGCGCAGGGTCAGCATGATGGCGCCGATCATCGCCACCAGCAAAATAAGCCCCGCCAGTTGGAACAGCAGGATATATTTATCATAGATCAGCAGGCCCAAAGCGGCGGTATTCTGCACCCCTTCCGGCGCAATCGCGGCGCGGGCGGCTTCTGCCCCGTCAGCGCTTTGCCAGACGCCGTAAGCCAAGCCAAGCTGCATCAAAAGGATAGTGCCGATCAGCAAGGCCAGCGGCATGTAACGCGCCATTTCCGCTTTCAGCTCGGCGAAATCCACGTCGAGCATCATCACGACAAATAAGAACAACACCGCGACCGCGCCGACATAGACAATGATCAAAAGCATGGCGACAAATTCAGCGCCCAGCAGCACAAACAATCCAGCGGCTGAGATGAACGACAGGATCAGCCACAGGACCGAATGCACCGGGTTGCGGCTGATCACGGTGAACAGCCCGCCCACCAGCACCGATATGGCAAACAGATAAAAGCAAATCGTTGCAATAATCATGGGTCTTTTCCTTCGTCCTTAGCGCCATCCAGAACCGCATTGGCATAGCCCATCGCGCGGGTGGCGGATGGCATTCCGGCAAACATCGACATCTGAGTGATGGTGCCGGCAATCTCATCTTTGCTCGCCCCGGCCTCAAGCGCGTGGCGCACCGTCAGGCGAATTTGCGCCTCGCTTTGCGCGCCCTGCATGGTGAGGCCTGCGAGCGTCAGCAGCAACCGGGTTTTGGCGTCCAGGCCGTTCTCAGCCGCGCCCTTGCCAAAGCTCATTTCCATGAAATCCTTGGGCATGGTTGGCCATAATTTCTCAAGCCCCTCGGGCGTAAATGCGTCAAGGCCCGGGCCCATGGACTTGGCCATCTCCTGCGCCTGTTGCATCATCTGCTCAAAGGGGTTTTTGGCATCACTCATCGGTAGGGCGCATCCATCTCAAGGTTACGGGCAATCTCGGCTTCCCAGCGGTCGCCGTTGGCCAGCAATTTGTTTTTGTCGTAAAACAATTCTTCGCGGGTTTCCGTGGCGTATTCAAAGTTCGGCCCTTCGACGATGGCATCCACCGGGCAGGCCTCTTGGCAAAAGCCGCAATAGATGCATTTGGTC
>CAZZKL010000011.1:0-19731 GCA_964655135.1 uncultured Roseovarius sp.
CGGGATCACCATTTTTGACCGCTCCTGGTACACCCGCGCCGGGGTTGAGCGGGTGATGGGGTTTTGTTCTGAGGATGAATATAACGAGTTTTTCACCTCGGCGGTTGAATTAGAGCGCATGTTGGTGCGGTCGGGCATCATCTTGATCAAATACTGGTTCTCGGTCAGTGATGTGGAACAGGAACGCCGCTTTCAGTCGCGCCTGACCGATCCGCTGAAGCGCTGGAAACTGTCGCCGATGGATCTGGAATCGCGCAAAAAATGGGTGGACTATTCCAAAGCCAAGGATGAGATGATGGCGCGGTCAGATATTCCCGAGGCACGCTGGCATGTGGTTAATGCCGATGTGAAGAAACACGCGCGCCTGAACTGTATTTCACATTTTCTAAGCCAAATCCCCTATGAAGATACACCCCCCGCCCCGATCACCTTTGGCGAGCGCCCCGAGCATCCCGAATATGAACGGCCGCCATTTTCGACCCAAAATATCATTCCTGAGCCTTATACATCCAAGAAATGACCTGAAAGGTAATCCATGCCCGACATCTTCGATGAAGACCTGTTTTTGCTGGGGCTTGAGCAACGCAAAAGCACCTTAGGCGCTGAATATGTTGAGAAAAATCTGGCAGCGGCGGATGAGTTTACCAAGCCGTTTCAACATGCCATGACGGCGTGGTGCTGGGGCTTTGGCTGGGGCGACGGCGTGATTGATGCCAAAACCCGTTCAATGATGAACTTGGCGATGCTGGGCGCGCTGGGCAAGATGCATGAATGGGAAATCCATTGCAAAGGCGCGCTGAATAACGGCGTGAGCCGCGAGGAAATACGCGCCATTATCCATGTAGTGGGGATTTATTGCGGCGTGCCTCAGGCGCTGGAATGTTTTCGCGCGGCGAAGAAAGTTTTGGCCGAGCAGGGCGATTAGACGATGAAAAAACCTTGTATTTTGTGCGTCGCTATCACCGGATCGGTGCCGACACAGGCCGATAATCCGGCGGTGCCGGTGACAATCTCTGAGCAGATCGAAAGCACCCATGCGGCGTTTGAAGCGGGGGCGGCGATTGCCCATTGCCATGTGCGCCATGATGATGGCTCGGTCAGTTCCGATCCCGACAGGTTTGCCCTGTTGCAGGAGGGGCTGAAAAAGCATTGCCCGGGCATGATCATACAGTTTTCCACCGGCGGGCGGTCGGGGGCAGGGCAGGCGCGGGGCGCGATGTTGCCGCTCAGGCCGGATATGGCCTCGCTTTCGGTGGGGTCGAACAATTTTCCCACCCGGGTCTATGAAAACCCGCCCGATCTGGTGGCGTGGCTGGCTGGTGAGATGCGCGCGTACCAAATCACGCCCGAGGTTGAGGCGTTTGACCTGAGCCACATTTTGCAGGCCATTCGCCTGCACGGCGAAGGCGCGCTTTATGGCCAGCTTTATGTGCAATTTGTCATGGGGGTGAAAAACGCCATGCCTGCGGATCGCGATGTGTTTGATTTTTATGTGAAAATAATGACCGAGCGCGCGCCCCATGCCAACTGGTGCGCGGCGGGGATTGGCCCGGGTCAACTGCTGGTGAATGAATGGGCGATTGCGGCAGGCGGCCATACCCGCGCCGGGCTTGAGGATAATATCCGGCTGGATCGCGATACGCTGGCCCCCTCAAACGCGGCGCTGATCGAGCGCTGTGTTGGGCTGTGTGAAAAATTTCAACGCCCGGTTGCAACTGCGGCTCAGGCCCGGGACATTCTTGGGCTGGACAGAAGGGGAGACGGGGGGGAATCGATTCTTGACCAGGACAGTTAAATCCCTGCTCTGGCCCGAATCCGTCCTGTTTCAGGCGCGCAGGCCACGGCATTTTGGCTTTCAAGAACCCGGAAAAAATATTTTTGGCCATTCCCCACCTGATATTGCAAAGCCGCCCGAAATTAACAAAATGGCCATAAAAATAAGGGAAAATCCGAGTTTCACAGGGCCGTTGCCCGCGCGGTGCGGCGCTCCCCTTTAAAACTGTGTGGTTTAAACGTCACAACCGCAACAACAACGGGCGCAAAGCCGGGCCATTCGTTGACCTGAAGGGCCGGGTATAGCATTCCATCATCAAGCCGGGTCTGTTTCTGGGCGCGGCGGTACATGAAATTATTCCTGATCTAATATGAGGAGGGGAAACCTTGAAAAAGCAAATCCTTTACACAACAAGCGCGATCGCACTTGGTTGCGCAATGGCTGCTCCGGTTGCGGCCCAAGAATGGGACGTACGAGTTGGCGGCTTCTTTAGCGGCGGCTTGGCCTATGCGGACGTAAGCGGCCCGCTTGTTACCGGTAGAAACCTTAACGGCGTTGATATGTTCCAATCGGCAGAAATCTTCTTTCTGCCGTCGATCACACTGGATAACGGCCTCACCTTTGGTGTGAACATCCAGCTGGAAGGCAACACTTCAGGCGACCAAATCGACGAATCATTCCTGACCATCAGCAGTGATACCCTTGGTACAATTACTCTGGGTAACGAAAACTCTGAAGGTTACCGCATGTCGTCCGGCGCGCCTACTGTAACCAACATGTGGATCAACTCGCCATCCATCTCGGGTTATATCCCGTTCAGCCTGGCGCTTACTGGTGGTCCGACATTCCGTACCACTTTGATCTCGAGCTTTGCCGAAGTTGGCGCAAACAACGATGCGGCACGTCTGTCGTACCGCACGCCTGACTTCAACGGTTTCCAAGTGGGTGTTTCGTATGCCCGTGACGGCCGTCAAGACAGCAACGCTTCGGTTGACACTGGTGTTCTTGGTGTACAAAGCGACATCTTCGACATTGGTGCAAGCTACTCAGGCAGCTTTGGCGCAGTAGACGTATCGGTTTCCGGTCGTTACGGTCGCGCTGATGTTTCGGGTGCTGGCCACAATGACGTTTGGGGTCTTGGCGGTAGCTTGGGCTTCGGCGGCTTCACAGTCGGTGGTGCTTATGGTGCAAACAGCAACGCACTTGCACAAGATACCGCTGGTTGGAGCCTCGGCGCCAGCTATGATGCAGCAGGCCCATGGTCGTTCGCTGTATCAACATACCAAGGTAAAGCCACCAACGCTGGTGACCAATCCGAATACCAAGCCTATAAACTGGGCGCAGCCCGGAATCTTGGGCCAGGCGTGAAACTGGACATCTTTGCAATCAAAGCGAGCGCAGAGAACCCAGTAAACGTTGGTGTTCACGGGTACACTGTCGGCACATTGCTGAACCTGAGCTTCTAAGACCAAGCTCTTTAAAATTATTGGCAGAAGGGAGAAATCTCTTCTGCCATTTTCGTCTTAACGACGATGTTATGGACTCTCTATGAAGGTAAATCTGTGATGAAGAAAAGTATCGTCTGGCTGGCCTCTTATCCCAAGTCGGGCAATACATGGACCCGGATTTTCCTGGCGAACTACCTGATGAATACCAAGGAGCCGATGAAGATCAATCAAATCCATCGCTTCGGAATAGGAGATTCGATCGGGAAAACATACCGCATGATTGGCGGTGCAGACGCAAACCTTGCTTTACTTGATGTCACTCTTGCCCTGCGTCCAAAAGTCTTGCAGGGAATTGTCGCCAATAACGCTGATGTAAATCTGGTAAAAACCCACAATATCCGGGGAAAGGCCTATGGCCATACCCTGATCCCCGAGGGATTAACCCGCTCGGCTGTCTATATCATGCGCAACCCTTTGGACGTGGTTGTGTCTTATGCCCGCCATTTTGGTAAAACCGTTGAGGAAACCGTTGAGGCCTTATCGCGCAGTGATAATGCCGCCCCGGCCGCGCCAACAACCGTGCATCAGTTTTTTGGCTCGTGGTCCGAGCATGTAAACAGTTGGACCAGCAAATCAAGCTATCCACAACTGGTTTTGCGATATGAAGACTTGCATCAGGATCCGCATAAGAGCTTTGGCAGTCTGTTGAAACATTTAGGGGTTCCGGTTGATAAAGAAAGGCTTGACCGCGCCATTCGTTTCTCAAGCTTCGATGAGGTATCAAAACAGGAGCAGGCAAAAGGATTTGTTGAATCTTCTGACCACAAGGTTAAATTCTTTGCCAAGGGTCAGGAAGGCCAATGGCGCGAGGCGCTGTCGCCAAAGCTTATTAAACAGGTCAAGAAAGACCATCGCAAAGTAATGGAAAAATACGGGTATCTGGAATGAACGATCTCAAGCGTATCATCTGGATTGGGTCATTCCCAAAATCCGGCAACACCTGGATGCGCAGTTTTCTGGCACATTACATGATGCCGCCCGGCGAAGCGCCGGACATCAACAATCTGCGTAAATTCACCACCGGCGATACCCGGTTGGATTTCTTTGATGCGGCGGCAGGTGGAAAATATCAGGCGAAAAGCATTGAAGACTGGGTAAATACCCGCCCCAAGGCGCTGCGTTTGATCGCGGCGTCAAAAACCGGCCATCATTTTGTGAAAACCCACTGTCAGGCGGTCTATTATATGGGCTTTGACCTGATTTTGCCCGAGGTCACCGCCGCCGCCATATATATCATGCGCAATCCCTTTGATCTGGCGCCTTCATTTGCGCGGCATTTGTCGGTTGATCTGGATACGGCGATTGATCGGATGACGGATTCTGAATCGTTGATGTCTACATCCGCAGGCATCGCCGAGATGCTTGGCCGCTGGGATGATCATATCGAATCGTGGACCACAGCCCCGGGGCTGGCGCGCTATGTTGTCCGATACGAGGATATGCTGGCCAAACCGGCAAAGACATTCAATCATATGCTGGACAAGTTTCTGCGACTGAAAATCGACAAACCCAAGCTGGCGCGGGCGGTCAAGGCCACCAGCTTTACAGCGATGAAAAAGCAGGAAAAAGAGCTGGGGTTCTTTGAAAAACCCGAAGGCATGGAAAGCTTTTTCACCAAAGGTCAATCCGGTGTCTGGCGCGACGATCTCAGCCCGGCACAGGTGGGACGGATCCGACAGGAGTTTTTGCCGATGATTGAAAAATGGTATCCTGAAATGCTGAAGGAAACGGCGGAATTTGCCGCCGCAAGCTAGGCCAAAGCACTATGTCACAGGCTTTTGATAGGCTGTGGTTTGAATTTCCACGATTTTGCGCGATAATCACGGCAAGGGCCGTGAGGCCAAAAGGGGATGAAATGCTAAGATTCAAATCGAAACTGCTGTTTTTGGCGCTTTTCACCGGGGCCTGCAACACTGTGCCCACGTCTTATGTCGCCCGCTTTCAATCTGCGCCGACATTGGATGGCGGCAGCTTTACCTCCGGCGGCGGGCTTACCGTTGCGGTTGAAGTGCAGGAACGCGATGGAAAAACCGCGCTATGTGGTCTCTGGGCCGAAAGCCGCTGGCAATCGGCGCTGACCAATAATAAATCCCGTGAAATGTTACCAGCCGGGTCGGTTTACCTTGGTAAACAGCGGCTGGTGCAAAACCTTTTGTTTTTGAACAAGGTTGCGCCGATGGCGGATTACAGCGGGCAGAAGGTGAATTGCGCCCTAACCAGCCGCCCCTGGCAGGCGGGGGATGAGGCATTAAAACCGATTGTTCGAATACCCCGGCGGCTTGTCGTCAGGGACGGGGATATTGATGGCGGCATATTTGTTTATTTCAATCAAACCGGCCCCGGCGCAGGGGAATAGCAGGCAAATTTGGCTAACCTGCTGAAATTATGTCATAAAATGTTATCTCACGCGGCAGCTATGACAAATTATCTGTAACAATACCCTCTCAATTACAGCAAATCTTCACGTTATCCCACACGGGTCTTCGCATCGGTGTGAGGGCGGATGCCGGAATAGTCACAGCGCCGCGCGTGGTGGTGAGCGGGTTTTCACGTTGCCCTGACATGGCCTTACAATCTGTGCATCGCGTCACAAATTGAAGGGTACGACGGGCGGAAAACCATAAAACCCTCCCCCGTATCCAAGCAAACCAATTAACCTTTGGAAAGGATTAACCCCATGCGTATGTTTAGTATCCTCGCAGTCATCGCCGCCACCGCCACGCCGGTCTTTGCCGCCAATGATGCCCAAGACCGGGCCGAGCAGGCAAAAACGATCACCAGTGCTCAGGTGGAAAGGGCGGGCTTTTTCACAGCCGGCACATCGGCAACCGTTCAAGAGGTTGCCATCAACATTCTGGGTGACAGAAACCGGTAAGATTTTAAATCACCTCGGATGATTAATCACAAAAGACGCCCCCACAAACGGGGCGTCTTTTTTCGTAAGAGGTAAAATCCCCACGCGCCGGGGCGTGTTGGAGCGATGATCAAATGTCAGGTGCCATAAGCGCGGGCAGGTTCCCGCATCACCGCCTCGGCTGCTTGCATAAGCACATCCGCAATGGCGTCCAGCTCGGGTCGTGTCAGCCGTGCGGGCAGGCGGGTATCGCAGGCCCGCATCAGCATCGCCTTGGTCTGCGGCAGGTCCGGCGTATCACCCGGAATAAACTGCCAGTTCCAAAAGGCGCGGGCATTGTCGGCGCTCAGGCCAAACACCTGCACCTTTACCCCAAGCTCTGCCGCATTGGCCGCAAACGCCCGGGTTTCATCGTCGCTCATATCCACCAGATTGAACTGAATTGAATCCGGCGCGCGGTTTTCCGGCGGCAGTTTCTCCGGCACCCGCATCCACGGGCAGGCATTCAGCCGCGTCGCCACATAATCATGATTGGCCCGGCCATCCTGCACCCGCCGCGCCAGTTCAGGCAGTTGCGGGCGGATAATCGCCGCCGACAGGTTATTCAGGCGCAAATTATACAGCGGAAGTTGATTCTGCCATTTGGCAAAACTCGCCTCAAGGGCGGCATCGGGACGGGTGAAATGTTTGGCCCAGTTATGCTCATACGCGCCTGACATGATCACCGCGCGGGCCGCAATATCGGGATCATCGGTGATCATAATGCCACCTTCACCCGCATTGACCATTTTGTAAGACTGAAAGGAAAAGCACCCCACCTTACCGATGGTGCCAATGTTTTTCCCGTTCCATGTGGTGCCCAATGAGTGCGCCGCATCCTCGATCACCGGAATATCATGATCCGCGCAAAGCCGCATGATCGCATCCATATCCGAGGTATGACCGCGCATATGGCTGATAATGACGGCGCTTATATTGTCGCCGAGTTTTTCTTTGAAGTCTTTGATATCAATACGGTAATTATCGCCAACCTCACACAGGACCGGCAGGCAATCAGCGTGAATGACCGACGAGGGCACAGCGGCAAATGTAAACGCCGGGATCAGCACCCGCGCATCCCGTGGCAATCCAAGCGCCTTCAGCGACAGAAATAACGAGGCCGAACAGCTTGACACAGCAAGGGCATATTTTGAGCCCAAAAGCTCGGCAAATTCCCGCTCCAGCAAGGTAACCGGTGCATCCTGCGGCGCGGTATAACGAAACAGATCGCCCGATTGCAGCATCCGGTCAATCTCGGCTCGCGCGGCTTCGGGGATCGGCTCGGCATCATAGGTGTTTGGGGTTAAGGTCATATGTTCGGGTTTCCTGAATGTAGTATTCGGATATGCTGAAACTATAACGCAAAACCCGTTTGGGCCAAAGCTAAATTTTCAGAAACCATAATCTGTGGCATTCAGGCCGGATCAGACGCCCAAACGGTCGCGCATTGCGTACCACGTCATCGCCAGCGCCAGAAGCGGCGCACGCATCATCAAGCCGCCGGGAAAGGCGGGGGCGGGCACGCGGGCCATGGTGTCAAACCCGGCCGCCGCGCCGCCTATTGCCTGTGCCATCAACGCCCCCGCATGGGTGGCGGTGCCAACCCCGTGCCCGGAATAGCCCGAGGCAGTCAGGATATTGGGGGCCAGCCGCGCCAGATAGGGCATCCGTTTCATGGTAATACCCAAAGTGCCGCCCCAAGCATAATCAATCTTTGCCTCGCGCAAATGCGGAAAGATTTGCAGCATCGGCTTTTTGACCGTGGCGATAATATCGCGGGGAAACTTATAGCCATAGCTTTCCCCGCCGCCAAACAGCAGGCGCTTATCATGCGACAGACGGAAATAATTCACCACAAACTTGGTATCGGCCACGGCCACATCGCGGGCCAGAACCTTTGCCGCCGCATCGCCCAAAGGCTCGGTGGCAATGATGAAATTATTGATCGGCATGACCCGCGCCGCCACCTTGCGCTCCAGCCCGCCAAGATAGCCGTTACAGGCAAGGATCACATGATCGCATTTTACCCTGCCATGATCGGTGCGCACCACCGGATTTTGCCCTTGTTGGATGTCATGCACAACTGAATTCTCAAAAATCCGCACCCCCGCCGCCACCGCCGCCCGCGCCAGTCCAAGGGCAAAACCCAGCGGATGCAAATGCCCCGCGCCCATGTCCAGCGATCCCCCCACATACGCCGGCGAGGGGCAAATCGCCTGCGCCGCATCAGGGTCCAGCGCCGTGATCTGATCATAGCCATAGCGGCTGTTAAGATGCTCAACATATTTATGCTCATGCGCCACCTCGCGCGCCGAAAAACACCCATGCATAATGCCCGGCTTAAGATGGCAGTCAATTTTATGCCGTTTAATCAGTGATTTAACCAGATCCTTAGCATCCTCCGCCAAGTCCCAAAGCTTTGCGGCCTCGCCTTGCCCCATCAACTTTTCCAGATCGTCCTGCTCCATCCGCTGGCCGCTGCCCAACTGCCCGCCATTGCGCCCCGACGCGCCAAAGCCCACACGGTGCGCCTCAAGCAACACCACATCCATTCCCGCCTCGGCCAGATGCAGCGCCGCCGACAGCCCGGTATAGCCCGCGCCAATCACACAAACATTGGCGCGTGTCTCGCCTTTCAGCCGCTCGAACGGGTCCAGCGGCGTCGCGGTCGCGGCATACCAGCTCTCAGGATACTGCCCCTGACGGTCATTGGTATAAAGCAGGTTCATGCTTTCATTTTTCCATAAATACTCAAATCCGCACCAACCACCGGCTCAGACATTCAGCAAAAGATGCTCCCGCTCCCACGGGCTGATCACCTGCAAAAACTCATCATATTCGGCCCGTTTCACGATCGAATAAACCCGGGCAAAATCGGGGCCAAGCACCTCGTGCAGCTCATGCGCCGCGTCAAACATATCCAGCGCATCCCCCAAAACCTGCGGAATGCTGGCCTCCCCGGCGTAAGCATCGCCCTTGAATTGCTTGTCAGCGCGAATTTCATTTTTCATCCCCAAAAGCCCACAAGCCAGACTGACAGCGATGCCCAGATACGGATTGCAGTCCATCCCCGCCAACCGGTTTTCCACCCGCCGCGCCTTGGTGCTTGAAAGCGGCACACGAATGCCGGTGGTGCGATTATCCCGCGCCCAGGCCAGATTGATCGGTGCCGCGTGATCTTTCACATAGCGCCGGTAGGAATTCACATAAGGTGCCAGCACCGCGATGGCCGAAGGCAGATGTGTCTGCAATCCGCCAATAAAATGGTAAAACGCATCCGTCTCGCCATCCTGCGGCCCGACAAAGATGTTTTCGCCGGTTTTAGCATCCAGAATTGAGTGGTGCACATGCATCGAGCTACCCGGCTCTTCCGCAATCGGCTTGGCCATGAAGGTGGCAAAACAATCATGACGCAAAGCCGCCTCGCGGATCAGCCGTTTGAAATAAAACACCTCATCCGCCAGCTTCACCGGGTCGCCATGGGCGAGGTTAATTTCAAGCTGCCCAGCCCCACCTTCCTGGGTGATGCCGTCAATCTCAAACCCCTGCGCCTCAGCGAAATCATAGATGTCGTCAATCACCGGGCCAAACTCATCCACAGCGGTCATCGAATAGGCCTGCCGCGCCGCTGCGGGGCGGCCCGAACGCCCCATCATCGGCTTGATCTCAACCGCCGGATCAATGTTGCGCGCCACCAGATAAAATTCCATCTCAGGCGCAATAACTGGGGTAAGCCCTTGTTTTTTATAAAGATCAACAACCCGTTTCAATACATTTCGCGGGCTGCACCCCACCGGATTACCCTCACTGTCTTCGGCGTCATGGATCACCTGCAAGGTCCAGTCGCCAGTCCACGGTGCGGCGGTGGCGGTGGACATATCAGGCCGCAGGGTCATGTCTTTTTCAATGAACCCCTCGTCTTTATCCGCGGCCTCGCCGTACCCGCCCGAGATGGTCTGGAAAAAGATCGAATCCGGCAGGTGAAAGAAATCCTGCCGGGCAAATTTTGACGCCGGAACCGCCTTGCCCCGGGCAATGCCGGGCAGGTCCGAGATGATGCATTCCACCTCATCCAGCCGCCGCCCCTCAAGATAGGTTTGCGCCGCTGCCGGCAGGTGATCTTTCCAGTTTGCCATTGTCAGGCCCCTCGTTTGAAAAATGCGGCCATGCGGGCGGCAATATCGGCATTATCCACCGGCGCGTCTAACTGAGCACTGGCATCCGCGAGCAGAGCGTCCGGTACAACCCCCTTGCCGCGCATTTTCACCAGCATGTCCACCATCGGGGCGGTAAATTCCGGATGCGGCTGCACCGAATAGACCTTGTTGCCATAAAGCAGCGCCGCATTGGCGCAAAAATCGCTTGAGCCAATAACCTCGGCCGCCTCTGGCACCTCAGTGACCTGATCCTGATGCCAGGCATTTAACGTGGTTTCATGGCCGTCGATCTCATAAGCGGTGCGGCCCACTGACCAGCCACCGTCAAATTTTTCCACCTTACCACCCAGCGCCTGCGCAATGATCTGGTGGCCAAAACACACCCCCACCAAGGGCCGGCCATCGGCGTAAATCTCGCGGATCAGTTGCTCAAGTGGGGGGATCCACGGGTGATCCTCATACGCGCCATGGCGCGAGCCGGTGATAAGCCAGCCATCCGCCGCCTCAGGCCCGGGCGGGAACACCCCGCCTTCGATGTCGAAATCAACAAATTCAAACCCGTGGCCCGCAAGCAGGCGGGCAAATAATCTGTCGTAATCCCCAAAGTCTTTTCCAAACTCGGGAATGGCGTGGCCTGTCATCAAGATGCCGATCTTCATAGGGGCCTCATAATTTGATCAAATTTATAATAGTGGATGCCAGTTGTCCCGGCAATACGGTGTTGATCATACGGTTTCCAGATAGGTTTTCCAGTGCTCAGTTGCGGGAATATCCTGCATCCGGCGCAGTTCTTGCCGTTTGGTCATCACCAGATTGCGGATCAGCATGGCCGGGAATATCTGCTGGATCAGCGGATCACTTTCAAACCAGTTGATCGCGGTTTCCCAATCAGGGGCCAGTTGTGGGATGTCTTGCGCGTAGGCGTTGCCGGTCAAAACCGCAGGCGGGGTCATGCCTTCTTCAATGCCGGTAATGGCCGCGCCAAGGATTGCGGCGAAGGTCAGATACGGATTAATATCGCCGCCCGAAACGCGGTGCTCAATGCGCCGTGCCACGGCGGCCCCGCCGGGGATACGAATGGCAGCGGTGCGGTTCTCATAGGCCCAGCAGGCCCCGGTCGGGGCGTGCGCGCCGGGCACCAGACGGGCATAGCTGTTGGCATGTGGCGCAAATACCAACGCCGAGGCGGGCATGATTGCAAGACAGCCCGCAACGGCGGCGCGCATCGTGGCCGAGCCCGCCTCGGTGCCGTCGTTAAAAACGTTATCGCCAGCTTCATCCAGCACCGAGAAATGCAGGTGCATACCGTTGCCCGCATCCGCCTCAAAAGGTTTGGCCATAAAGGTGGCGGCAAAACCGTATTGCCGCGCCAACCCTTTGATCAAGGCCTTGAACAGCCATGTATCATCGGCGGCGCGCAGGGCATCTTGGTGATGCAAGGTAACTTCAAACTGACCAATGCCGCCTTCGCAAGTGGTGGTTTGGGCGGCAATTCCCATCGCCACACAGCCCTCATATAGCGCTGAGAAGAAGGGATCAAACGGGTCAAGCTGCGCCACCGAAAGGATCTCGGAGGTGGCCAGCCGCCGCCCGCTCAGCGGGTTGCGAACGGGTTTGAGCCGCTTGCTGCTGTCATCAACCAGGGTAAACTCCAGCTCGGTTGCCACAACCACCTGCCAGTCCCGGGATTTGTAGCGCTCCAGTACCGAGATCAGCGCGTGGCGCGGATCGCCCTCAAACGGCGTACCATCCTCATAATATAGCATCATCGGCACCAGCGGTTGCGCGGTGGCCAGCCACGGCAAGGGCATCGGGCCGCGATCCGTGGGGCGCAAAATGCCATCGGCATCGCCGCTGTCAAACACCAAAGGGCTGCCTTCAATATCATCGCCAAAAATATCGAGGTTGAGCGTTGAAAGCGGCAGGCGAACGGCCCCCTGATCCAGCTTGGCGGCATAGCTGCCGGGCACACGTTTGCCGCGCATGAGACCATTGAGATCACAGGCGGCGACGCGGAATGTGGCATGTTGGGTGAGGTCCATATCTGGGTGTCCGTTGCTGGTTTAGGCCAGCCTAATCGCAATTTGAGGCAGGCGCCAACATAATTTGATCAAATTATTTCTTTTCGAGCAAAGGTAAGCCGGGCTTAAGCCCGGCCTACGGGCGAGAGATCAGACAAAACGGTCATGGCGAAAATCCCTTAGCAACGGGGATGGTTTCCCGTCCAGAACCTCGTCGGCCATAAGGTGGCCCACAAAAGGCCCAAGGGTGATGCCGCTATGCATCACCGCAAGGCTCAGACCCGGGGCCGCCGCCACCGGGCCAATAACCGGCAAGCCGTCGGCGGGCACCGGGCGCAGGCCAAGCTTTAGGGTCTCAAGCTGAATATCATCCGAACCGGGCAGGCGGGCGCGCAGGCGCTTGATCAGGTCATCGGCGAGGGTTTTGGCGTCCTCCGCCGTGCCACCTGCAAAGCCGCCGCTGAATATTTCGCCCAGGGTAAACCGGCCATCGCGGCCTTGGCGGAAATGAATGTCGGGTGACATGACGATATGACGGATCACCGGGGCCGCCGGGGCGGTGGTCAGGATCAGGCCGGGTTTGTTGTCCATCGGCAAAGAGATACCGCTTTCAGCCAGCAAAACTTCTGAATAGGCCCCGGCGGCACAGATCACCCGGTCGGCCATGAGCGGGCCAAGACAGGTTTGCACGCCGATAACATCCGCGCCCATGCGCAGAAGATGTCGCACATCGCAGCCGGTGATCAGTGTGGCGCCGTTATCAGCCGCCCGGCGAAAAAGCGCCCGCGCCAGTTGATCGCCCTCAACCGCCCCTTCTGCGGTAATCCGCAAGGACCGCTCCGGCGGGTTTGCCACCGCCGGTTCCAACCGGGCAAATTCCGCCGCGCTTATAAGTTCAGCGCCGTATCCCCGGCGGCGCAGTTCCGCGACCTGCCGGTCAAACGCATCGCCCTCATCCTCCCACCACAGGCAGCCGCCCCAGCGGGGGGCGTGGCCAAGGCCCGCGCAATAGCCGTGGAAATAGGCCATCGCCCGTTGCCGCAGCGCAAAATAGGCATCCGTCTGGGCAAAGCTCGCGTTGATCCAGCCAAAGGAATTTCCCGAGGCCCCGATGCCCGGCGCGGCGCGCTCCAGCACGCAAACATCCGCGCCCGCCATGGCCAGATGATCGGCAATAGAGGCCCCGATAAGGCCGGCTCCGATGATGATGATTTTCATGCGGCTTCCAAAACTTCAGCGGATCACATTCATCCGAATTTTCATCTTTTGCCGCGCCTCTTGTGGCAAATGCCGGTTGAGGTAGCGGTTGAACAGGCCAAAGATGCTGACAATGATCAGTGTGAGGGTGATGAAATACCCCGCCAAAATGGGATAGGGGATAAACGGGTTGAAGGTTTTATCGGCAAAAAAGTTGGCATAATAAAGCGCGTCGCCACGTTGTTGCCAAGCCGGAAAGCCCGAGAAAAATACCAGCGTGGTGGCGTGAAACAAAAAGATTGCCTCGTTGGTATAGGCGGGCCAGGCCAGCCGCAGCATGGTGGGCCAGACGATACGCCGGAACCTTGGATAGCCGGAAAAGCCGTAAGCATCCGCCGCCTCGACATCACCCTTGGGGATCGAGCGCAGCGCGCCATAGAAAATTTCAGCGGTATAGGCGGAGGTGTTTAAAAACAGCACAATCAGTGCCCCAAGCCAGGCCGCCGTGAAAGGCGAGAAAATCGGATAAACGCCTTTGAGGCTTAAAAACAGAAAATAGCCAAAGAAGAACTGTATGAATAAGGGCGAGCCGCGGAACACGAAGATAAACCATTCCGCCGGTTTGCGCAGCCACGGATTACGCGCGCTTTTGGCCAGCGCCAGCGCATTGGCAAAGAAAAACCCGGTGGCCAGTGCAAACACCCCAAAATAGATGTTCCAGATCAGGCCCGAGCCGATCAGGGTGAATTGCTGACACAGGGTGAAATCTTCTTTGGGCAGTAAACGCTCGCCCAGACCCAAAGAGCGCAGGCCATAGGCCTGAATGGTTTCCCAGCAAGACATTAAAGGGTCCTCCACAGGAGGGCCGGTAAGCGCGAAAGCGTTTGCACAGTAAACGTGTGCGCCCTGGCGTTGGTATTAATCCGGCCCCTCATGCTGTCGCCTTTCGTTGCGTTTCACCGCCCGTGGTGGCCTGCCCGTGGGAAAGCCGCTGCATCAGGCGCTCTAGGAATATCTCGGATATGCGGGTAAATGTTAGGTAAAACACCAAAAGCCCAAGGAAATACCACATCCGCCAGTCGGGATGGGGATAGCTGGTAAAGCGCGAGGTTTTGGTGCCGCCCAGCTCACGCGCCCAATACACAATGTCTTCGACGCCCAGCAAGAACAAAAGCGGCGTGGCCTTGATCAGGATCATCCACAGATTGCTGAGGCCGGGCAGGGCATAGACCCACATCTGCGGCACCATAATGCGCCAAAACGCCTGTCGGTGGGTCATGCCGTAAGCTTCGGCAGTTTCGATCTGCGGCCGTGGCACGGCGCGCATTGCCCCATACATGACATTGGCGGCAAACGCGCCAAACACGATGGCAAAGGTGAAGACCGCAAGGGAAAAACCGTAAACTTCATGCACCCATTGCGGCGCGGATGAGAGCGGCATTTTGGCCGCCGCACAGACGACAAAATCACTGCCCTGCCTAATCGGCTCGGTCCAGCCGGGGCAGAGAATTTTGTGCCGGGTCCACTCAATCGCCTGATCAAGCGCAATGACAAAAAACAAAAACAGCGCAATATCCGGAACGCCGCGCACCAGCGCGATATAGGCCTTGCCAAACCATCGCAAAGGCAAAAACCGCGCCCGCGCCGCCGCGGCTCCGAAAAAGCCAAACAGCAACGCGACAGGCGCGGTAATCGCCAGCAGCATAAGCACCGTACCGAACGAGTAATAAAGCTGCATGTGCTTGATCGTGGTCATGTAGCACGACAGCCATTTCAAGCCGGCAAGGGCATCTGGATTTGCGCAATATTCAAACATCAGATTTGCGGGCGGGGCATCGTAAACACCCCGCCCACTATCCGTTTACGGGAATGTTTCACCAATTTCCCATTCAACAATCAACTTATTCAATGATCCGTCGTCTTTCATTGATTGGATTGCCTTGTTGAACTTGGCCTTAAGCTCGCCGTCACTTTCGCGAATGCCCATGCCAACACCGCCGCCGATCATGACCTCCTCATCCATCATCACCAGAGCGCTATCTTCGGCTGCAATCGGTCCAAGATAGGTGGCATCAGCCAAAACCGCATCGGCCTCGCCGTTGCGCACGGCGGCGACAGTTTCTTCGGGGGTGGCAAACTCAACCAGTGTGATGCCTTCATTGGCAATCCACGCCGCCTGAATGGTGCCGGTCTGGGCCGCAAGAACGCCGCCCGTAATATCGGCATCCTTCGACAGGGCCAAATAGCCGGACGGATCAGGCAGGGTATATTGATCCGTGAAATCAATCACTTCATCACGCTCAGCGGTCACAGACATGCCCGCGATGATGGTGTCATAGTTGCCCGAAACGAGGTTGGGAATGATGCTGTCCCAGTCGTTGGTGACCCACTCACAGGTCAGTTCGGCACGTTTGCACAGCTCATCACCCAAGGCGCGCTCAAAGCCGTCAACTTCGCCGTCATCATTGATGAAGTTCCACGGGGGGTAGGCGCCTTCGGTGCCCATGCGGATGGTTTCAGCCGATGCCATACCGGCGGTCATCGCCAGAATTGCGGCTGTGATCATTAGTTTTTTCATAGTGGTCTCTCCCTTTGTTTTAGTGGTCAAACGGCCATTGTTGAGCTGAGGAATTGCTGCAGCCGTTCGGATTTTGGTGCGCCAAACAAATCTTTTGGTGCGCCTTCTTCCTCGATCAGGCCAAGATGCAGGAACACAGTGTGATCCGAGACATCCGCGGCCAGTTTCATGTCATGGGTGACCAGCATCATGGTGCGGCCTTCCGCCGCCAGATCCTTGATCACCTTGACAACTTCTTGTTCCAGCTCGGGGTCAAGCGCGCTGGTGGGTTCGTCAAACAAAAGCGCTTCCGGCTCCATGGTCAACGCCCGGGCAATCGCTGCCCGCTGTTGTTGCCCGCCGGAAAGCTGCGCGGGCCAGGCATCGGCCTTGTCACCAATGCCCACCTTGTCCAGATAATGCCGCGCCGAGGCTTCAGCCTCGGCTTTATCGCGGCCCAGCACGGTCACCGGTGCTTCCATCACATTTTGCAGGATCGTCAGATGCGACCACAGGTTAAACTGTTGGAATACCATGCAAAAATTGGTGCGGATGCGCAAAACCTGTTTTGGGTCCGCCGGATGGCGGTTATCGCCTTGCCCCTTCCAAGTCACCGCTTCGCCCTTGAAAAGGATGTCGCCTTGCTGGCTGTTCTCCAGCAGGTTGGCACAGCGTAAAATGGTGGATTTGCCCGACCCAGATGAGCCGATAAGCGAGATCACATCGCCCTTACGCGCCGTAATATCAACCCCCTTGATCACCTCAAGCGCGCCAAAAGCCTTGTGCAGGTTGCGAATTTCAATGACAGGTGTTTCGTCAGGCAAGGCAGCGTCCGGTGTTGTTGCAAGCAGGGTCACAGAACACTAGGGCCGAAAAATCGGGGTAATGCAACTTGCAAAACGGCTGAAAGCCAAGAAATCCGCCCGATCTGACGCCGGGTTAGGGCAAATCGGGTGTCTTTATGGGACTGGCGCGGGGGGATTGGGCACCGCAAGGTAGTCCTCAGCCGGAATAGCCACCAACCCTTTGAGGTGCAACGCATCGCGGTCTTGCGGGCTGAGGCTGTCGATGGCGCGGGTTATGGCCGAGAATATCTCGTCTGCATCCCTGTTCAGTGCGGTAATATAGGGCAGTGTTGGCGTCGGCGTGGTGCGGGCGATTATTCTGAGGTCTTTGGCAAAGCTGTCATAGCGCGCGAACAGCTCCCATGTCAGCCCGTCTATGGCGGCAATATCGGCCTGGCCCTCGGCCACCGCAAGGCCCGATGCCCGGTGGCCCCCGGTTGCGCGGCAGTTACTAAAGCAAAAGCCGATCCCGGCGGCATGGTTTTGCGGCGCCGCCCAGCCGCTTTGCGACCCGGCCGAATTATACGCCATCGGGGCTTCGGCAAATTCCTGTAACTCACGGCGCGGATCATCGGCGCGGGCCACCAGAGCGCTGTAATAATACCCCGGCGGGCAGTTCTTTAGGCCATAATCCGGCGTGCCAACCAGTTTGACCTTGCCATGCAGCCCGGCGCGGTAGGGATAGCCACAGGTCTGTGACAGCACCAGATCAGGGCTAAGCCAGTCATACATTTGCGCGCTGTCACGGGTCAGGGCCTCGGGACCATAGCCAAGCTCGGCGCGGATGCCCTGCCACAACCGGTCATTGGCCTGCGCTGTTTCAGCGCGATCATACATCGGCAGGCTGGCAATCATGTGTTTTTGGCCATGCGCTGCCGCGCCAGCGCGCTATCGCGGTCATTGACACCCAGAAATTTGCTAACCATGCGCAAAAGCCTGTCTTCATTTTGGTCGCGTTGACCATCCGACAGCGCCACCTGCCACAGCACTTCGATCACGTTCACACGGTCAACATAGGGCACGGCATCTTTGATGGCATTGGTGAAACGCACCGTATCGGGGGCTGCGGCTTCAAGCGCTTCGGCCTCGGCGCGCAACGCGGCGGCCTGATCCGCTGTCAGGCTATAGCGCGCGGCGCTGATACGGTCGATCCGCTCAATTTCCGAGATGGCATAATCCCCGTCGGTTCGCGCCAGCCGCACCAGAAGGGCGGTCAGCGCCAGCCTTGCGTCGGTATCATTCAGCGGCTCGGGCGCGGGGCAGGTGAGTTTATTGAGAAAAGCTGTAAACATGCATGTGATATAGAGAGCCAAAGCCCCGGCGGCAATGGGGTTGGCGATTTGATGTAGGGTGGGGTTTAAGCCGTCTCGGAAACGCTCCGGGGGAGCGTTTCAGGCGAGAACGGCGGGTGCCCGGGAAACCCACGCGCTTACCCTGTTGAAATCCCAAGGCAGGTGGGTTGCACCCACCCTACATCAAAATGAGAGGTTGGTTTTTAGGTGTAGGGTATTAGGGCCGAACAGGCACAGCCCGGCTCTCCTGCCGCAGCTTACTGATTGAGATCAGGTGAAACGCCAAAAACAGCGGCACAAAGAACCCCGGAAACATCGCCAGCGGATGCAGGTTGATGATATTGGGGTTGTCAAACGCCCAAACCTGCGCAAACCCTTCCGAGCTGAGGATGCCGGTGATCACCGCAACCGCAAAATCAGCGATGCCAATCACATTGGCGCGGATGATTTTGGCCCGCGCATCCGGCGCATTGCGGCGGCTTGCCGACCACGCCTGATAGCCGGCAATTCCGGCCCAGATATCGCCCACACCCGCAGGCAGGGCAAACTGCCACGGGATAACGCCTGCGGCCCAACCCAGCAAAAACAGCCCGCCCATGGCGCGCGGTATCTGGAAAGCGGCAATCAGGCCGGGATCAACCTGATCGGTGATGACCCGGCCAATCAACGTCAGCCGTGCCATCGCCCACAGCAAGCCGGCCCCGCCAAATAAAAACATCAGCACAACCGGCGGATCGCTTAGGGTGGCGGGCACTTTGAAGGTGCCGTTGGCCGACAGCCCCATGGCAACCGCATACCAAAGCGCCAGCACCACCGCAGGCACAATCAGCGCCCGGCGCGGGTCGATCCAGCTCAGATCGGCACCGGCGGCCCCAATGGTAAGAATACTCAGCGCCAACACCGGCAGCAGGACGGCAAAGAAATGCACATAACCAAGGAAGAAAAGATCAAGCATGTTCGCCTCCAATTATAAAGTATGAAATATGTAGTGACTATGTTTAAAGGAGTCAATTCACATTTTGAATTAACCTGCTATATATTGAGCCATGACAACACCAGACCGAACAAACTGCCCCATTGTGCGCGCCACCAATGCGATGGGCGATCAATGGTCGATCCTGATCCTGCGCGAGTTTTTCCTTGAGGGGCCGCGCCGGTTTCAGGATTTGCAGGATGTGCTTGCACTGTCGCCCAACACGCTGTCGGCGCGCCTTAAAAAACTCGAAACAGCGGGGATTTTATCGCGGTATCAGTATTCCACCAATCCGCCGCGCTCAGAGTATCGCCTGACCGAGGCGGGGCAGGCCTTGTCGCCGGTCATGCGCGCCCTGCGCGGCTGGGGCGAGGCGCATACGCCGGATATGGAATAGCTCCAGTCGTTTCAGGCGCCAATCCGAGGAAGAAGCCGATAGGCTGATGACGAGATATTATGCGTGCGCGATTAGCGCACTCAATGAGGTCAGCTTTCTGCGAGGTCAGCTTTCTGC
>CAZZKL010000011.1:19831-32191 GCA_964655135.1 uncultured Roseovarius sp.
CATGGAAATATTCATGGCAAAATGATCGCGGAGGATCAAGCATGTTGGATGTAGAAAATTTTAGCTGGTCGGTTGGCACCGTGAATGAGCAGCTTGAAGCGGCCCGCAGGAGCAGCGAAGATCAGTTGCGCGAAATTGCCCGGACCTGTGATTGGACGCCGCAAACCGAAACTGTGCTGGGCTGGATCATGGCGCAAAGATGCATTGATCTGTGTACCGCTTTGCGGGTTTTCATGCGGGCCGCCCCGCAAGAGCTTAACTATATTTCAAAGGGCAATGTCGGGTCTGCCGATCTGGGCCGGGCCCGGTTGTTGGACAATATCTGTTTGCGGATCAACTGCGGGTTTTACCTGCCCCTGCGCGGCACCTCCACCGGCTGTCGGGAATGTGTGGCGGAATGGGTTTCGTATCAAACCGCTGAGCGCAATGAAGGCCGTGAAGGGCGTTGGCTGCTGGATGAAAAAATTCTGCAAACCCTGCTGGTTGAGGGCGTGCCAATGGCCCCGGTAGAAAAACCTGCACCAAGATCACGGCCCGGAATTCTGCGCAGCATGTTCATGGTGCCCGCGCGCTGAATGCACCCGGCCAAGAGCTGATCTTAAAAATCTTCTCCTCCCAAAAGCCGGTTGACGCGATGGCGTCACCGGTCTAAATCTTTCCCCGTGGCGATTTGTTACCGGATTGCGGGCCACGTTAAACATCCCGCTAAAGAGGTCAGACGAAGGAACCCCCTTTCGCATGGCCGCGACGGGGGTTTTTTTATGGGCTGCGGCCCGGAAGGTGAAGAAAATGAGCGACGATTGGAACACCCGCACCAAACTGGTGCATGGCGGCACCGCCCGAAGCCAATATAATGAGGTGAGCGAGGCCATTTTCCTCACTCAGGGCTTTGTTTACGAGACCGCCGAACAGGCCGAAGCGCGGTTCATCGAGGCCGGCCCGGATGAGTTTATCTATGCCCGCTACGGCAATCCAACCGTGGCGATGTTTGAACGCCGCATTGCGGCTTTGGAAGGGGCGGAAGATGCCTTTGCCACGGCCTCGGGCATGGCCGCCGTTTCCGCTGCGCTGATGGCGATGCTCAGGTCGGGGGATCATGTGGTCGCGGCGCGGGCGCTGTTTGGCTCGTGCCTTTATGTGCTTGAAGAAATCCTGAGCCGCTACGGGGTTGAGGTGACATTTGTTGATGGTCCTGACCTTGCCCAATGGCAGGCGGCCTTGCGCCCGGATACCAAAGCGGTGTTTTTTGAAACCATCGCCAACCCGACGCTTGAGGTGGTGGATATTGCCGCCGTTGCAAAGCTGGCCCACGGGGTGGGGGCGACCGTGCTGGTGGATAACGTCTTTGCCACGCCGGTCTTTTCCGACGCCATCGCGCAGGGGGCTGATGTGGTGATTTACAGCGCCACCAAACATATTGATGGCCAAGGCCGCGCATTGGGCGGCGTGATCCTTGGCACAAAGGAATTTATTCGCGGCACGGTTGAGCCTTATATGAAGCATACCGGCGGCTCGATGTCGCCTTTTACCGCCTGGATCATGCTCAAAGGGCTTGAGACGATTGACCTGCGGGTGCGCGCGCAAGCGGCGTCGGCTTTGGCCTTGTCCGAGGCATTGCAGGGCCATGAAAAACTAAACCGCGCGATCTATCCGGGCCATCCCACCCATCCGCAAAACGAGCTGATCAAGCGTCAGATGGGCAAGGGCGGCACGGTTCTGTCACTGGACATCTCAGGCGGTCAGGCGGCGGCGTTTCGCTTTCTCAATGGCTTGAAAATTGTGCTGATCTCTAACAACCTTGGCGATGCCAAATCCATCGTCACCCACCCGGCAACAACCACCCATCAACGCCTTGGCGAGGATCAGCGCGCCGCCCTTGGCATTACCCCGGGCCTTGTGCGGCTGAGCGTCGGGATTGAGGATGAAGGTGACCTGATTCGCGACGTGATGCAGGCGCTTGACGCGGTTTGAGCGGCGGTTCAGCAACCCGGATATAGGAGTTGGCCATGGAAAATACCTCAACAAAGCCCAAACGCTCGGCGGCGCACTCCGCGCTGCAAACCCTGCGCCAATGGGCCAGCTCTGTCAGCCCTGAAGAGGTGGCCGATCTTGATCCGGCCATCGCCCGGCTTTTGCCCGGTGGGGAAGTGTCCAACTATCCGGCCCTGTCGCGGGATTACCCGCAGGATTTCACCGCCGATGCTGCGTACCGCGCCAGCCTGCCAGACCTGCAAAACGGCCCGGCCTCGCTTATTCGCGGCGCGCGGCAACATTTGCAACATGTGGGCATCTCAAACTTTCGCCTGCCGGTGCGGTTTCATGCCCGGGATGCCTCTGATCTGACGCTGGAAACCTCGGTTACCGGCACGGTCAGCCTTGAGGCCGGCAAAAAGGGCATCAACATGTCGCGGATCATGCGCTCATTTTATAAACACGCCGAAAAGGTCTTTAGCTTTGAGGTGATCGAGGCGGCGCTCGCGGATTATATCACCGATCTCGACAGTTTGGATGCGCGCCTTCAAATGCGGTTTTCCTATCCGATGAAAATCCGCTCCCTGCGCTCGGGGCTGGAGGGGTTTCAATATTACGATATTGCCATGGAAAAGGTTGAGCAGGGGGGCAAACGCCACAAATTCATGCACCTTGATTACGTCTATTCCTCAACCTGCCCATGCTCGCTTGAACTGTCCGAGCACGCCAGACAGACGCGCGGGCAACTGGCCACGGCGCATTCGCAGCGCTCGGTCGCGCGCCTCTCGGTTGAGGTGCTGGAAGGCGATACCTTGTGGTTTGAAGACCTGATTGAGATGGCGCGCCGGGCGGTGCCGACGGAAACCCAAGTGATGGTCAAACGCGAGGATGAACAGGCTTTTGCCGAGCTGAATGCCGCCAATCCGATCTTTGTCGAAGATGCAGCCCGGCTGTTTTGCCAGCAATTACAGGCGGATGCGCGCATTGGTGATTTCCGGATCATCGCCAGCCACCAAGAAAGCCTGCACAGCCATGACGCGGTCAGCATCCTGACCATGGGGCCGACATTTGCCGCCCACAGCCTTGACCCAAAGCTGTTCAATACGCTGTTTCACCCCGGCTGAGCCAAAAATTCAGTATCCCGCGTCCCGGCCCCGGCCCCGGCGCGGGGGCCGGGGCCCCGCAGCTAAAATTTCCGACGATATATCATGTTGCCTTTGGCCTGATCTGGCTTGACAGCGCTGGCACGCGAGTCCAACCCTGCGCCTTATGATTGATATGCGCCCCGTCGGATATGTAATTGGCCTGTTGGTCATGGCGCTTGGCATTGCCATGCTGCTGCCACTTATGGTGGATCTCGCCGAGGCGCGCGGGCAATGGCCGGTGTTTGCCCAAAGCGCTGCCCTGACCATGCTGATTGGCGGTCTGGTGGCGCTGGCGTGCCGCAATGGCGTGGGCGGGGGGCTGACAATACAACAAACCTTCCTGCTGACCACCGGCGTTTGGGTCGTCCTGCCGATGTTCGGCGCCATCCCGTTTGTATTGGGCGCCACCGAGGCGCGCATCGTTGACGCGGTGTTTGAGGCGATGTCGGGCCTGACAACCACCGGCTCAACCGTGCTATCGGGGCTGGATGACATGCCCAAGGGCCTGCTGCTGTGGCGCGGGTTGATGCAATGGCTGGGCGGCGTTGGGATCATCGTTGTGGCGATGGTGTTCCTGCCTGAATTGCGGGTCGGTGGGATGCAGATATTTCGCTCAGAAGCCTTTGAAACCATGGGTAAAATCCTGCCCCGTGCCACTCAGATTGCCTCAAGCATCTCGTCAATCTACATCGCAATCACCCTGGCTTGTATCTTTGCCTATATCATGACCGGCATGGGCACGTTTGATGCCACCGTGCACGCCCTGACAACCGTCTCAACCGGCGGGTTTGCCAATTACGATTCGTCATTCGCAAAATTCACCGGCCCGGCAGAATGGGTGGCCACGGTGTTCATGCTTCTCGCGGCCATGCCCTTCGTGCGTTATGTGCAACTGGTCAGCGGTAATCGCGCGCTGTTTCGCGATAGTCAGGTACAGGTGTTTATCCTGACCACCGTTATCTTGATCATCGGCACCGCCGGGGTGCTGCTGTTTCTCTTCCCGCATGAACCAGAGCAGGCCATCCGCGAGGCCGCCTTCAACATCACCTCCATCCTCAGCGGCACCGGCTATGCCAGCGTGGATTACATGAAATGGGGCTCGTTTCTGATCGCGGTTTTCTTTTTTGTCGGCCTGATCGGTGGCTGCGCCGGTTCCACCGCCTGTTCCATCAAAATCTTCCGCTATCAGCTGTTGTTTTCCTCGATCAAAGCGCAGCTTCGGCGCATTCATTCGCCCCACGGGGTGTTTACCCCGCTATATCAGGGCCGTCCGGTGACCGATGAGGTGCTCAATTCAGTGATGACATTTTTCTTGTTTTTTGTTGTCACGCTGGGCGTCGTCGCAGTGATCCTCAGCCTCACCGGCCTTGATTTCATTACCTCGATTTCCGGCGCAGCAACAGCGGTGGCCAATATCGGGCCGGGCCTTGGCGATACCATCGGCCCGTCGGGCAATTTTGCCTCGCTCAATGACACCGCAAAATGGGTGCTGACAGCGGCCATGCTGATTGGCCGGCTTGAGGTGCTGACGGTTTATGCGATCTTTACATTTGCCTTTTGGAGAACCTGACCATGGCCACAAATCCCCCAACCCGCCCGCTTGGTGCGCAGATCAGCCACATGCTGAAGGCGCGCGGCGTTGACACAATATTCGGCATTCCCGGCGTGCATAACCAGGAAATGTATCGCGGCATCGAAGAGGCCGGGATCACCCATGTTCTGGCCCGCCACGAACAGGGCGCGGGCTTTATGGCCGATGGCTATGCCCGCGCCTCGGGTCGGCCCGGTGTGGCCTATGTGATCACCGGTCCGGGGCTGTGCAATATCATGACGCCGATGGGGCAGGCCTATTCTGATTCCGTGCCCCTGCTGGTGATTTCGTCATGTCTGGATGAGGTCGCTGCCCGCAAAGGCCAGTTGCACCAGATGAAAGATCAGGAGGGGGCTGCGGCCTGCGTTTGCGACTGGAGCCATGAGGCCAAAACGCCCGACGCGGCCTATCACCTGATCGACCGCGCCTTTATTGAATTCAAAAGCAATCGCCCCCGGCCCAAACATATTCAGGTGCCAATCAAAGCCCTGGAAGGGGCGGCCCCGGCGGCTCCTTCGCCTAAAGATTTGCCGCTGTCTTTGCTGGATTGCCCGTCAATGCGCCGCGCAGTCGCCGATGAGATCAACCGCGCGAAACGCCCGCTCTTCGTATTTGGCGGTGGGTCTAAGAATCTGGCGATTAACAATGAAGCGTTTGAAATGGTTGATAAAATCGCAGCGGCCTGTTTCACAACTTACGCCGGGCGTGGGGTGGTGCCGGATGAGTATCCGCTTCATTTTGGCGCAACACTGGCACGGTCGGATAGTGCCGACATCATTGCCAGCGCTGATTTGGTGATTGCCGTGGGCACCGAGCTGGCCGAGGTTGATCTGTGGCGTGATCTTCTGGGGGATGTGGCGAAAATGATCCGGATTGATCTTGACGCTTCACAACTGGCAGATGCCGGGCGTGCCGACATCAAGGTGCAGGCCAATGCCGAGGCGTTTTTGCCCGCGCTTTTGCCCGAGATTGAAAACCGGCAGGGGAAATCCGGCTGGTCCGCGACGGAAGTGGCTACGGCCCGCACCCGCTGGCGCGCCGAGACCGACGCCGAGCGCCCCGGCATTGTGCCCATATGCGACGCTCTGCAGGCGGGTCTGCCCGAGGATGTGATGGTGTTTTCCGACATGACCCAATTCGCCTATGTGGCCAAAGAGGTCTGGCCGATGCAGCGCCCCGGCCACTGGCACCACCCCTTCGGCTTTGGCACGCTTGGCTATGCCCTGCCTGCGGCCATTGGCGGCGCTATGGCGCGTAAGGGGCAGCCGACGCTCTGCATCGCCGGGGATTACGGTTTTCAATATACCCTGCCTGAGCTTGGCACCGCCGTTGAACTGGGCCTGCCTCTGCCGATTTTGCTGTGGGATAATACCAAACTGAAAGAGATCGAAGACAGCATGGTGCGCGCGCAAATTGCGCCAAATGCGGTGATCGCGCAAAACCCCGATTTTGGCGCTTTGGCGCAGGCCTATGGGGCCTATACGGAACACCCCAAGACGCTTGATGAATTGGTCAAAGCGGTGAATGCAGGCTTTCAGGCGGACCGCCCGACGCTCATTCATGTCACGCCGGAAATAACGCAAGTAAAGGTCTGGTCTTAATTGTAGGGTGGGTAAAACCCACCCCTCTTTTGGGTATGGTGGGTTTTACCCACCCTACATCACCCTATTCCCAACAGCTCACCAATACCGTCATATCCGAGGCCTGCCGGGTCAGGGTTTCCGGCGGGATGCGGCTTTGATCCGACGTCTCATCCACAGTGATCCCAGCCTGCTGCAAAACCCGCTTCAACGCCTCTGACCCCACGGCAAAGCTCACCCCATCGGGCAGTTGCCGCTGGTTTTTGTTGGCGGGCAAGAGCATCCCCAAAACCGCGCCACCGGCATCCACCACCGGCCCGCCGACATCGCCCTCAAGTGCTGCCAGCGCCAGCCGTTTCAGCCCCGGCTCGCCATTCAGACCGCGCAGATCAGCCAACTGTCCATAGGTCATCGTTGGCGCGCCCAAAATGCCACCATAGGAATACCCCGCCACGGCAATTTCCGATTGCAGACGCGGCACCGATTGTTGAAACGCGGCAACCGAGACCGGTGCCAGTTCCTCCTTGGCGCGCAGCACCATAATGCCTGACGCATCGTCACGCGCCACTATGTTGGCGTCATATTCCTCGTCAATGGTGATCCGCCCGCAGCTGTCCAAAATATCAACACTGGTCACCACCGCGCCGCTTTGATCTACATAAAACCCCGAGCGAGACCGCTTGGGCTGTCGAATCTCAAGCCCGGCCAGCAGATCAATCCGCTGATCCTCATTTGCCCCCGCCGCCGGGTCCAGCACGCCGTCCGTGCGCTCAAAGCTGGCCAGCATCCGCGCCAGAACCCGCTGCCTGCGCGCCTCATCGCCTGCGGGCCAGATCAGGGTGAAGCCCTTGATCTCGCCATTTTCCAGCCAGGCTTGCGTTTGCGAGACAATCTTGGCGTCCTCCCCCACCAGCGTAAACGATTTGCCCTCAATTTTACGCGGGCCGTCCTGTGGCACGATCTCCAGCGTCTGCATGATGTCATAAAGCCCCATCAGGGTGGCTTCATCGCCCTGCTGACTGATCAGCAAGACCCGCGCCGGGCCATCGCCCACCGCATTATACTGCGCAAACGGCGGCTGATACGCGGTGAATGTCACCAGCGTGGTTGGCATGATCATCGAAATGCCCGCGCCAGTATCGCGCACCAGTTCAAGCCCAAGCCCCTCAAACACCGCATTATATTGCCGCATCAGTTCGGCCCGCTGCAAGGTGGTCAGCACGCCGGTCTGATCATAAAAGTTTTGCTCCTGCCAGCGCGACATCGCGCCGCGTGTGCCCCGGCCATAAGCCCCGTCAATCGCGCCGTCATAAAACCCGGCCCATTTTAGAGCGATTTGTAATTGCTTGCGCTGGTCTTTGCTCAAAAGTTTTTCGCTGGCCAAGGCTTCGCGCTTGGATTCTTGGCTGAATTCTGGCTCGGGGTTTGTGACCACCGCAGTCTCGTCCGGCTCGGTCGGGGGAATAATTTCAGGCTCGGTCGAGGTGGAAGTTTCAGGCTCGGTTTGGGAGGTAGTTGCCGTCGGCTCCGATGTCGGGCGTCGCAAATTATGCGCGCCTTTTGGCCAGAATTGCTGCTGGTAGGTGGCGCTATTGGCAATAAAACTGTCTTGCGGGATCAGGCGCTCGGCCTTGTAAACCGCCAGAACCTGCCGGGCATCGCTTGGGGAATATGGCCCCAGCGCCACCGCATAGCGACCGTTGGCGATGGAAAACCCGTTCACATCCTGCAAATTGGCCGCATAACGGCGAATGGTCCGCTTGGCGCTGGCAAGATTTGGCAGGGTTTCAACCTGAACCCAGGCCTGCTCTTGCGCGGTGGACCCGGTCGCATGAAATATCAAAAATACCGTAAGAAAAACCACATGAAAAATCGCCCAAACATTGCGCATTATCAATTACCCTTACCTGTCGCCGTAAAATTCGGCGGCTGTCCCTTTTGTCTTTTACCAAATCTGAAGGCAAGCGCACTCAAAATTGCACCGGTCATGGTATATTATCCATATGAGGGCCGGCCCTTGCTGTCGTCACCCCGCCGCCAGCAGATTGCTTTCACCCGCACCGCCGCCATGTCATAAGCCTTCAAACATGCCCTGTTATCAAGAAAAGGCCCCCCTAAGTGCTGAATTTCCTCATCGTTTTGGTCACCGTTTTGACAGCGGCCTTGCTGGCCTATCCCAAGCTGGCAAATGCCCCCCTATGGCGCGCGTCGATCACGCCGTTGGCGTCAATCATCGGCAGCGGTTTTTTGGTTCTTGGGCCGATATTGGATGTCTCATATGGCCGCTACGCGCTGGCGGTTATGCTGGCGCTTTGTGCCGTGGCCTATCTGTTTGGTGCCAGCATCCGCTATAATATCGCTACCCTTGATAAAGCAGAAAAACCGCGCACCGGGTTGGAACTCAGGTTCGAGACCCTGTCATCCTGGGCGCTGGCCTTTGCCTATGTCATCTCGGTCACCTATTATCTTAACCTGTTTGGGGCCTTTGGCGTCAGCCTGACCCCGGAGGACGACCCCTTTCACGCCCGCCTTTTGACCAGCGCCGTGTTGATCTTGATTCTGCTGGTCGGCTGGGGTCGTGGCTTTGCGGCGCTGGAACGGATGGAGCAGGTCTCGGTCGGGATCAAACTGGCGATCATCATGGGGCTTATATTTGGCCTTGGGGCGTATTTTGTGCAGCAGGCGGGGCAGGGCGCGCTGGTTCTCAATCCGCCAACCGTTGGCATATGGAGCGGGCTAACCCTGGCATTCGGGCTGATTGTCACGGTGCAGGGGTTTGAAACCTCGCGCTATCTTGGTGATAGCTATCCGGCTCGCACCCGTATCCTCTCCATGCGGCTGGCGCAGGTGATTTCCACCGCCATCTATCTGATTTACATCGGGTTTTTGTCATTTGCTTTCCCGGCGGGCACGCTGACCTTAGACGAGACAACCATCATCGACCTGATGCAGATCGTCGCGCCCATCCTGCCCATCCTGCTGGTCGCCGCAGCACTCAGCGCGCAATTCAGCGCCGCCGTGGCCGATACCAGCGGCTCGGGCGGGCTGATTGTTGAGCTGACCAAAGGCCGGGTTTCCGCGCGGCAAGGCTATGCCATTTTGGTCGGGATCGGCCTGATCATGACCTGGGTCTATGATGTCTTCCAGATCATCAGCCACGCCTCGCGCGCCTTTGCGCTGTATTACGCCCTGCAAGCGGCCATTGCTGCGCTGGCGGCGCGGCGGCAAAACCAACCCGGCAAGGCGCTGCTGTTCACGGCGGCGGCCCTGCTTGCGGCGCTGATCGTGATCTTTGGCCGGGCGGTTGAATGACGCGGATAATAAATCACCTGATTGACCCTCCCACCTCCTTTCCATAGGGAAGGGGGCAACATCTCATTCCGCTTAGCCCCGCCCGAGGACCCATGCCCGATCAAGCCCCCCAACCTCGTTCTTTTCAGGAAATAATCTTGGCGTTGCAAACCTATTGGGCGGCGCAAGGCTGCGCCATGTTGCAGCCCTACGACATGGAAGTCGGTGCCGGCACATTCCACCCCGCCACCACCTTGCGCTCGCTTGGGCCAACCCCGTGGGCGGCGGCTTATGTGCAACCCTCGCGCCGCCCCACCGATGGGCGCTATGGCGAAAATCCCAACCGGTTGCAGCATTACTACCAATATCAGGTGCTGATCAAACCCAGCCCGCCCAATTTGCAAGACCTCTATCTTGGCAGCCTCAAGGCCATCGGCATCGACATGGCCACGCACGACATCCGCTTTGTCGAGGATGATTGGGAATCGCCCACCCTGGGCGCTTGGGGTCTCGGATGGGAGGTTTGGTGCGACGGTATGGAGGTCAGTCAGTTCACTTATTTCCAACAGGTCGGCGGCTTTGATTGCGCGCCGGTCTCGGGCGAGCTAACCTATGGGCTGGAACGGCTGGCAATGTATGTGCTGGGCGTGGATCATGTGATGGACATGCCATTTAATGACCCCGACGCGGCGATTGCGCTCAAATACGGCGACATCTTCCGCCAGTCTGAGCAGGAATACAGCCGCTGGAATTTTGACGTCGCCAATACCGAGGTGCTGCTCAAGCATTTTGAAGAGGCCGAGGCCGAATGCGCCGCCATCCTTGCGCAACCGGCCACCGACCCCAAAACCGGCCAACGCATCGTGATGGCGCACCCGGCTTATGATCAATGCATCAAGGCCAGCCACCTGTTTAATCTGCTTGACGCGCGCGGGGTCATATCCGTCACCGAACGTCAGGCCTACATTGGCCGCGTCCGGGCCTTGGCCAAACAATGCGCCGAGGCATTTTTACAAACTAAAGCCGGGGGATATGCGGCATAATGGGAAAATTTCTGGCAGGATTTATCGTGATCACCGCAGTTCTGGCCGGCGCGGCCATGTATTACCTTCAGGTCTATTATTATTACGAGCCGGTGCAGGCAAATGGCACCGATGACGTGCAAATGACCTCACTGGTTACCGGCCTGCCCGAACCGGTGCTTTATGATGGGTTTGAGGCGATTGACGCCTCAAGCTCGCCCATCCGCTACCGCGCCTGCTTTACCACCTCTATGAGCCACGCCATGCTGACAGAGACTTATGAGCCTTACGACGATGCCGTCCCCCTCACCGCGCCGGGATGGTTCGACTGCTTCGATGCCGTCACCCTCGGGGCCGATCTTGAAGCGGGCCGCGCTTTGGCCTTTCTCGGGCAAAAAGACATCGAATACGGCATTGACCGGGTTGTGGCGATAACCGACGATGGCCGCGGCTATGTCTGGCAACAGATCAACGCCTGTGGCGAGGTTGTGTTTGATGGCAAACCCGCGCCGGACGGCTGCCCCGAACCTCCACACGAGTATTGATATGCCTGATTTATTAATAGAACTCTTCTCCGAAGAAATCCCCGCCCGAATGCAAACGCGCGCGGCGGCGGACCTCAAAAAACTCATCACCGACGGCTTGGTTGAGGCGGGCCTCACCTATGCCGGGGCCGCTGCGTTTTCCACACCGCGCCGCCTGACCCTCGCTATCGAAGGCCTGCTTGCGGAAAGCCCCACGGTTAGCGAAGAACGCAAAGGCCCCCGCGTGGACGCGCCCGACAAAGCCATTGAGGGTTTCCTGCGCGGCGCAGGCCTCAGCCGCGATGATCTGCAACAGCGCGACACCCCCAAGGGCAAGGTCTTTTTCGCCACAATCACCAAACCGGGCCGCGCCGCGCCCGCGATCGTGGCCGAGGTACTTGCAACCACCATCCGCAATTTCCCATGGCCCAAATCCATGCGCTGGGGCGCGGGCAGCCTGAAATGGGTGCGGCCTTTGCATTCCATCCTGTGCATCCTGACCGATGAGGCAGGCGAGGCCGAAACCGTGGCGTTTGATCTGGATGGCATTACATCCGGCAACACCACCCAAGGCCACCGTTTCATGGCCCCTGCGGGGTTTGCTGTCACGTCGTTCGACGACTACCGCGCCAAACTCAACCGCGCCTATGTCATGCTTGACGCCTCTGAGCGCGCCGATCACATCTGGCAAGACGCCAGCACACAGGCCTTCGCCGCCGGTCTGGAAGTGGTTGAAGACAAAGCGCTTTTGTCTGAGGTCGCCGGTCTGGTCGAATGGCCGGTGGTGCTGATGGGCACGATTGACGCTGAATTTCTCGACCTGCCAGCGGAGGTTTTGCAAACCTCCATGCGCGCGCACCAAAAATTTTTCTCGGTCAAAAACCCCAAAACGGGCGTGATCGAGCGGTTCATCACCGTCGCCAATATCGCCACACCTGACCACGGCGCAACTATTCTGGCGGGCAACCAAAAAGTGCTGGCCGCGCGCCTGGCCGACGCCAAATTCTTCTGGGAAAACGACCTGCGCGTGCCTCTGTCCGAGATGGCCGCCAAGCTGTCCAACGTGACCTTCCACAACAAGCTGGGCACTCAAGCCGACCGCATTTCGCGCATCGCCGCGCTGGCCCGCGAGATTGCCCCTTCCGTGGGCGCTGACCCCGATCTGGCCGCGCAAGCCGCGCGGGTTGCCAAGGCCGATCTCAGCTCTGAAATGGTCTACGAATTCCCCGAATTGCA
>CAZZKL010000012.1:0-31799 GCA_964655135.1 uncultured Roseovarius sp.
AGCTGAGCATTAATTGCAGCTTTGCCCCACAAAGCTACCAATTACATCCGCATCAAAGAGCACTCAAACGTTTTGAATGGCACGCCCCGCGGCCCAGCCGGAGCTCCAGGCCCATTGGAAATTGAACCCGCCGAGCCAGCCGGTGACATCGACCGCCTCGCCGATGAAATACAGCCCCGGTAGGGTTTTGGACATCATGGTTTGCGAGGAAAGCCCCTCGGTATCGACGCCACCAAGGGTAACCTCGGCGGTGCGGTAGCCTTCGGAACCGGTGGGTTTGAGGGGCCAATGGCTCAGCGCGCGGGTGATCTCTTGCAGTCGGGTGTCGGATTGATCGGCAAGGTTGCCGCTCAGGTGTAAATCATCCGCCAGATGTGCCACTAAGCGTTGCGGCAGGTGGCGGGACAGTTCTGTGGTGAGGTTGCGGCGGCCTGCGGATTGACGCTGGGCGCGCAGGGTGTCGAAAAGCGTATGATCCGGGCACAGGTTGAGGATGATCTCTTCGCCCTCGCGCCAGTAGGACGAGATTTGCAGGATCGCCGGGCCCGAGAGGCCGCGATGGGTGAAAAGCGCGGCCTCGTCAAAGCTGGCACGTTGATTGGAGGCCCGCACCGGTAGGGCGGTGCCGGAGAGGTCTTTGAATGGGGTGTCAGAGAAGGTCAGCGGCACCAGCGCTGGGCGGGTCTCGGTGACCGCGTGGCCAAACTGGCGGGCGATGTCATAGGCCTGTCCGGTGGCCCCCATGGCGGGGATGGATTTGCCGCCAGTGGCAATGACGAGATTGCGCGCAGTAACCGTGCGTCGCGTGCCGTCGGTCTCTAGCGTGGCGGTGAAATGCGTGCCGTTGTGGGACAGGTCAGTGAGAGAGGTTTTAAGCCACAGTTCAGCCCCGGCGCATGTCATCTCGGTCCGGAGCATGGTGACGATGTCGCGGGCGGTTTGATCGCAAAATAACTGGCCAAGGGTTTTTTCATGCCATGGGATTTTATGAACCGCCAGAAGCGCGATGAAATCCCATTGGCTGTAGCGTTTGAGGGCGGATTTGCAGAAATGCGGGTTCTGGGACAGAAAATTTTCCGGGGCCGTGTGCAGATTGGTGAAATTACAACGCCCGCCGCCGGAGATGCGGATTTTCTCACCCGGGGCCTTGGCGTGATCAATGATCAGCACCCCTCTGCCCGCATGGGCCGCGCACATCATGCCCGCCGCGCCGGCCCCGAGTATAAGAGTATCCACCTGCATGGCGCGCATCGATCACGGATGGCGGGTTTGTACAAGGGGTGCGATGAAATATAGCGTCTTTTGCAGCTGATAGATCCCTTGGTCGTGATAACAGATAACACGCAGGGGCGTTAATGATGGATTGCTCAGAGCAAAGCGCCATTGGAGATATTAAAAATTGGGTCATGACAAGTTGCGCGGATATTCATTGTGGTAGGCCGGGCTTAAGCCCGGCTTACTTGGTCGGTGATGGCCTTCAACAATTTTGACCTCCTGATTGGTGACACGCCCCAACAGCACCCAGCCCAGAGGTCCCGGCGCGGGGGCCGGGACGTGGAGTTTGGGGTTGCGCCTAACCGTTCAAAACAAGTGTCATGAGCTTATCCAACAATGACAAAGAAGCCAACGATCATCAGCCCTGCCAGCACGGTTGAACCGACGACATAGGACGCCAATTTATTACCGTCCCAGCGCATCCCGCGCGCGGTAAAGACATAGCCAAGGATGAAAAACACCAGCAGATCAAAGATCCCGTGGGTGACCCAGTGGTGCCCCGTCAGGGCGGCCATGAAATCACGAAAACCTGGTGAACCTTCTTTCAGCATCATCAACAGCGCGTTGAAAATAACCGCGATGGAGTAAGACAGGCCAAATCCGGTGATCTTCGGGCTCAGCAGGTCAGAGTCGGGTGTTTGAGTTTCATGTACAGACATTTTCTTCACTCCTTATATAACTTTGGCCAAAAGCGCGACTTTCACGCCCATGCCGATGATTGCGCCAGCGCCTTCCATGGCCATGGCTGCCAGAACCACGAAAGCAGAACTCCACAGCACCAGGTTTCTGGCCGATTTGTTGGCGTAAACCTTGCTTTGCGTTGCGATGGGCAGAAAGGTGGCCAAAAGCAGCACGATGAAGAACAGGTGCTCTTTGGATTCCATGAACAATCCATGGGCAAACGGCCACGGCCCCGCCTTGATCAGCGCCTTGTCGCCGCCATAATAGAGCACATAGAAATACCCGGCGGTGAAATAGGCCAGCCAGATGAACACTGTCGACAATTTCGCGGCCATACGCATCCTGTCGATATTATTTTCCGACGCATTCAGCGCCTCGACAAAGACCCACAGCGCCGCGAGCATACCAAGCACGCCAAAGGTCGGGTGAATAAGTAACCAGATTTGATTGGACATTTTATTTTCCTCTTAAGTTCAGGCTTTGGGGAGGGCACAATGCGGCCCTGACCCCCTTATCGGAGCGGGATGTAAGCCACTGTCAGGCAAGGCGAATTCTTGAAGAAACCACCTTACGAGCAACAGCGCTTCATCTCGTCCGCGCTTTTATTTATCTCTGTTGAACCCTGTCTTGCTTATACACTCTGCTTATCCGAGTGCGATGATGTAGATCAAAAGCCGTGACCGGGGGCGGGCGCATGCCCACGAGGGCAAAGACACCAGTGGGCAAGGCAAATAAATATTGCACAAAGGAAAATTAAAGCGTTTCGGGAAAAACTTGAATTACGAGCTTTTATCGAAGCGCCCGCAACACTCATATGTTGCACTACGTTTCGGCTTAACCCTGTCTCAGGTTTAAGTCGAAACGCTTTAACGTGCCAGCCCCTTGATTTAAAAAGGGCAAGTGTCGGAGTTAGAGGGTGTAACTTCGAGCTTCGGCACCTAAAACGCGCGACCGCGCGTCGGGCGGCAGTCCGTCCCGTCGGAGGCGCTTTGCGCCCGTGAGACAGAAAAGTGGCGGAGAGACAGGGATTCGAACCCTGGGAAGGCTTGCACCCTCAACGGTTTTCGAGACCGCCCCGTTCGACCACTCCGGCACCTCTCCGCGGGGAATGGAGCGCTCCGTTTACTGGCCTTTGCGGGGCGAGACAAGCGCTTTTGCGAGGGCGGCAGGCAAAATTATCAAAGGGCATATCAGGGCAGTAAAACAAATTGTGATTCAACATTGTCCGTAAACCCTTTATGGGTAGAGGCATAGCAATCGAAAGGATGAGATGTGATTATGCGCCCGATTATGTGGCCGGTGGTGACCCGGTTCTTTGGAATGTTTGCGATGCTTATCGCCCTGATTGCGGTACAGACCCCGGCCGAGGCCGCCGGGCGCGAAAGGGTGCAGGCGTTTTTGCAGATCACCGGCTTTGATGTGGCATTGGATAGCATTGCGCTATCGGCCCAGAATGCGCCGATGATGCTGGGCATGGAGGCGGGTGATTTTGGCGCTGACTGGTCACGGGTGGCCGAGCAGGTGTTTGACCGAGATACCATGCGCGGTATTGCGCTGGATATTTTAGAGCAGACCCTGTCGGAGGAGGCGCTGGCACACGCGGCGGAGTTTTATGCCACCCCGCTGGGGCAGCGGCTGGTGACGGTCGAGAATGCCTCACACCTGTCCGAGGATGCCGCCGCGCGGGAAGAAATTGGCCGCGCCGCAATCAATCAATGGGTGTCGGAGGGATCAAAGCGCATCGGGTATTTGCAACGGATGAATCAGGCGATTGATGTGGCCGATACCGGGGTTAAAGCGGTGCAGGAAATACAGTTTCGGTTTTTGATGGCGGCCTCGAATGCCGGGGTGCTGGAAAGTGAGATTGACGAAGGCGCGCTCAGGGCCGTGATGGCGCAAAACGAGGCTGATCTGCGGATACGCCTGAAGGAAAGCGGGCTGATTTCGGCGGCTTATACTTACCGCGATATATCCGACAATGATCTGGCGGCCTATGCCGAGGCGCTGGAGCAGCCGCTGATGCAGGAGGTGTATGAGCTGTTGAATGCGGTGCAATATGAGATCACCGCAGGGCGGTTTGAAATATTAGCGGGCAAGATGGCGCAAATGCATCCGGGGCAGGAATTGTGATTTTGCGGGCGATGGCCGCATCTGTGTTGATGATCGTGCAGGCGAGTGCCGTGATGGCCGGTCGCACGGCGGATCTGGATGAGCTGGTCGGCCTGATGCAGTTTGCCGAGACGATTGAGATCATCCGGGTTGAGGGGCAAGGCTATGGTGAGGTGATCGCCGAGGATATGCTGGCGGGGATCAGCGCCGATAGCTGGAGCGCGACGGTGGCGGATATTTATGATCCGGTGCGGATGATGGCGCTGGTGCGGCAGGGGTTTGACAAGGATCTGGCCGAGACTGATCTGGCACCGCTTTTGCGCTATTTCCGCACAGACGCAGGCCGCGAGGTGATCCGGCTTGAGATCAGCGCCCGGCGCGCCTTTAGTGATCCCGATGTTGAGGCGGCGGCCAAGCAGCGGCTGAAAACCCTGACGGTTGAGCAGGCGGATATTTTGCAACAGGTGCAGACGCTGATTGAGGACAGCGATCTGATTGAGTTCAATGTGGCCGGCACGCTGAATTCCAACCTGATGTTTTATACCGGCCTGTATCAGGGGCTTGATGCCAACACCAATGCCGGTGTGACCGAGGATGAGATGCTTTCAGATGTCTGGGCACAAGAGGATGCGACGCGGGCGGATACGGTCTCGTGGCTGAATGCCTATATGGTGACGGCCTATCAGCCGCTGCCAACCGATCAGCTTGAGGCCTATGCCGCGTTTTACCGCAGCCCCGAGGGCCGCGATTTGAACCGGGCGATTTTTGCCGGGTTTGACCGGATGTTTGATGAGATTTCCTATAAGCTGGGCCGTGCGGTTGCGACGTATATGCGCAGTGAGCCGTTATAACGGGTTTGCGCGGGTTTTGGGCGATGTAAGGGTGTTTGTTGCAAGGCCTTGACTTGCGCCGGGATAGCTTGGATAAGCGCGCATTCCGGCGCGGGATTCTCTTGCGGTCGGGGGTTATAACATCGCTCCGATGGGGCGCGCTGTGTGAGGTGGCCAAGGGGCCAAAAACACCCGTATTCGGGGGCCGTAACGCGCGAAAATATGAAGGAAAGCACATGTTTGCGGTTCTTAAGACCGGTGGCAAGCAATACAAGGTATCCTCAGGGGATATGCTTCGTGTTGAGAAACTTGCAGCAGAGGCCGGCGAAACAGTTCAATTCAACGAGATTCTGATGCTGGGCGGCGATAAGCCCGTCATTGGCGCGCCGATGATTGATGGCGCCGCCGTACAGGCCGAGGTCGTGGATCAAATCCGCGACAAGAAGGTGATCCATTTTGTTAAGCGCCGCCGTAAGCATGGCTCGCAGCGCACCAAGGGGCATCGGCAGTATCTGACGGTTCTGCGGATCACTGATATTCTGGCCAAGGGCGCTGATAAATCCGGTGTGAAAGCCGCGATTGGGGCCGGCTCGGTTTCAGGTGCTGCCATTGCGGCGGCGAAACCTGCCAAGCCAGCAGCCAAGCCTGCGAAGAAGGCCAAGGCAGAGGCCGCACCTGAGAAAGAAGCCGCGCCTAAAAAAGCGCCGAAGAAAGCCACCAAATCCGAGGCCGCGACGGACGATCTTAAGAAATTGTCAGGTGTCGGCCCGGCGCTGGAGAAAAAGCTGAACGCCGAGGGCGTGACCAGCTTTGCCCAGATTGCAGCATGGACGAAGGCGGATGTTACTGATATGGACGGGAAATTGTCGTTCAAGGGCCGGATCGAGCGTGAAGGCTGGATCGAGCAGGCCAAGAAATTGGCTAAAGGTTAAGGAGAGAGCAAGATGGCACATAAAAAAGCAGGCGGCTCATCCCGTAACGGCCGCGATTCAGCGGGCCGGCGTTTAGGCGTTAAGAAATATGGCGGCGAGGCGGTGATTCCGGGTAATATCATTGCGCGTCAGCGCGGTAATAAATTCTGGCCGGGTCAGGGCGTGGGGCAGGGCAAAGATCACACAATCTTTGCGACTGTGGAAGGCGCCGTGAAGTTCCATAAGGGGCTTAAAGGCCGCACATTTATTTCGGTACTCCCAATGGTGGAGGCAGCCGAATAAGCCGAACCTTAAGGTTTTAAGTTTAAGGGGCGGTGGCAACACCGGCCCTTTTTTCATTTTTGCTGGCAGCCTTGCAGGGTGTCTACGAAATCGCCATCTTTGGTTTTTGTTTGCAGATGATTTAGCCGGTTAAACAGGAGAAATCTTATGAAGCTTGATGCAATACCCATGCAGCCGGTGCTGGATGCCGGGCAATTTGACCTGCGGCCTTTGCGGCTGTCGGATCAGGGGCTGATTGAGCTGCATACCAGTGATATTCGCGTGGCCCGCCATACCGGAGCCATCCCGCACCCCCTGCCGCCGGGCACCACGGAGGCGATGATCGCGCGCGCCATGGACCCCGAGCGTGATGAGGATGTCTGGGCGATGGATGGCAGCAAAACCGGCGGGGCCGAGGTGATGGGCGTGATCAGCCTGCTGCGGATGGACCGCGAGCAATCGGAAATTGGCTATTGGGTGGCCCCGGGGTTTTGGAATTCCGGCGTGGCCTCGGCGGCGGTGGAAACCTTGGTCAAGGCCAATCCGCAGGGCTGTCAGGCGGTTTTTGCCAGCGTTTTTCAGGATAACCCGGCCTCGGCGCGGGTGTTGACGAATTGCGGCTTTCAGTATCTGGGCGATGCTGAGACATTTTCGGTGGCGCGAAATGCCCGGGTCGCCACCTGGACCTATAGCTGGAAAGCTGATTGAGCCGGGCGCGCACATTGCGTAAAGGATAGGATATGAAATTTCTTGATCTCACAAAGGTCTATATCCGGTCCGGCGCGGGCGGGGGGGGCTGTGTCAGTTTCTTGCGTGAAAAGCACATGGAATATGGCGGGCCGGATGGCGGCGATGGCGGCAAGGGCGGCGCGGTCTGGGCCGAAGCGGTTGAGGGGCTGAACACGCTGATTGACTTTCGCTATCAGCAGCATTTTTTCGCCAAAAATGGCCAGCCGGGCATGGGCAAGCAGCGCACAGGTAAATCGGCGGATGATCTGATCCTGCGGGTGCCGGTGGGTACGGAAATCCTTGATGAAGACAAAGAGACGGTGATTTGTGATCTCACTGACGTGGGGCAGCGGGTTGAGCTGGCGCGCGGCGGCAATGGCGGCTTTGGCAACCTGCATTTCAAGACCTCAACCAACCAAGCGCCGCGCCGGGCCAACCCGGGGCAGGAGGGGGTTGAGCGCACGTTGTGGCTCAGGCTGAAACTGATTGCGGATGTGGGGCTTTTGGGCCTGCCCAATGCCGGGAAATCGACGTTTTTGGCGGCCACATCCAACGCCCGGCCCAAGGTGGCGGATTATCCTTTCACCACGCTGCACCCCAATTTGGGCGTTGTCGGCGTGGATGAGGTTGAATTTGTCGTTGCTGATATTCCGGGCCTGATTGGCGGCGCGCATGAGGGCCGGGGCCTTGGGGATTTGTTTTTGGGCCATGTTGAGCGGTGCTCGGTCCTGTTGCATTTGATTGATGGCACGTCCGAGGATGTGGCCGGGGATTACGGCACGATCATTCATGAGCTTGAGGCGTATGGCGGGGCGTTGGCAGATAAGCCGCGCCTGACGGTATTGAACAAGATTGACGCGCTGGACGCGGATGAGCAATCGCAGGCGGCAGCGGCGCTTGAAGAAGCGTCAGGCGGGCCGGTGATGCGGATGTCGGGCGTGGCTGGCATGGGGGTGAAAGAGGTGCTGCGGGCCCTCAGAACCCGGATTGACAAGGATAAGCTGCGCCATAAGGTAGCTCAAGAAGAGCCGGTCTCGTGGCAACCTTGAAGAACGCCAAACGTCTTGTGCTCAAGATCGGATCGGCGTTGCTGGTCGATCGGAAAAGCGGGGAATTGCGCGAGGCATGGCTGGCGGCGCTGGTGCAGGATGTGGCGGAGTTGCGGGCGCGCGGCGTGGATGTGATTTTGGTCTCGTCCGGCTCGATTGCCCTTGGGCGCGCGGCCTTGGGCCTGCCAGAACGTGAGCTGTCGTTAGAGCAATCGCAGGCGGCGGCGGCGGTGGGGCAAATCCGGCTGGCGGCGGCCTATGACCGGGCGCTGGCGGCGCATGGCCTGCGCGCGGCGCAGGTTTTGGTCACGCTGGAGGATAGCGCGGACCGCCGGCGGTATTTGAATTCGCGCGCCACGCTGGAGCAGCTTTTGAAGCTTGGTGCGGTGCCGATTGTTAATGAAAATGATACCGTGGCCACCGATGAAATCCGTTATGGCGATAATGACCGGATGGCGGCGCAAGTGGCGGTGACGGCGGGGGCGGATCAGTTGATATTGCTCTCAGATGTGGATGGGTTTTATAACGCCAACCCGGCGGTGGATGCCAAGGCCACCCGGTTTGAGGTGATTGAGGCGATCACGCCCGAGATTGAGGCGATGGCGGGCGACGCCGGATCTGGCCTGTCGAAAGGTGGGATGAAGACCAAGCTGATGGCGGCCAAAACCGCCACCGCTGCGGGCTGTGACATGGTGATTACCGAAGGCACATGCCTGCATCCGGTGCGGGCGTTGCAGGCGGGTGGCCCGGCCACATGGTTTATCGCCCAAGGCACGCCGCAGCAAAAGCGCAAGGCGTGGATTGCAGCGATGAAGCCCAAGGGCCGGGTGGTAATTGATGCCGGCGCGGCGGCGGCGCTGGCCAAAGGCAGTAGTCTGTTGGCGGCCGGTGTGGTTGAGGTTAGCAGCGGGTTTGCCCGGGGCGATGTGATTGAGGTGGTCAGCGAGGGCCGGGTTTTGGGGCAGGGGCTGAGCCGTTATGATGCGGGGGATGCGGGGCGAATAAAAGGCCTGCGCTCGGATCAGATTGAGCCGGTGCTGGGCTATCCGCCGCGCGGGCCGTTGATTCACCGCGATGATATGGCGTTTTGAGGGGGGTTAATGATGACGGATCAAACTGATATTCCTGCGCTGATGGCCACGATAGGCAGGCGCGCCAAAGCGGCGGCAATGGTGCTGGCCACGGCGAGCGCTGAGGCCAAAGAGGCGGCTTTATTGGCGGCGGCGGATGCGGTTTGGACGGCGCGCGCGGATATTCTTGCGGCGAATGTGCGGGACTTGGATTATGGCCACGATAAGGGGCTGTCGGGGGCAATGATGGACCGGCTGATGCTGGATGAAGCGCGCATTCAGGGCATTGTGGACGGCTTGCGCGCGGTGGCCGGGCAGGCGGATCCGGTGGGTGAGGTGCTGGCGGAATGGGATATGCCCTCGGGACTGCATATTCGCCGGGTGCGCACACCGTTGGGCGTCATTGGCGTGATTTATGAAAGCCGCCCCAACGTGACGGCGGATGCAGGCGCGCTGTGTTTGAAAGCCGGTAATGCGGTGATTTTGCGCGGCGGCTCGGAAAGCTTCCACTCGTCAGGCGCCATACACGCCTGCCTCGTTACCGGGTTGCGCAAGGCGGGGCTGCCCGAGGAGGCGGTGCAACTGGTGCCAACGCGCGACCGGGCGGCTGTGGCTGAGATGTTGCGCATGACGGATACGATTGACGTGATCGTGCCGCGCGGCGGCAAGGGGCTGGTGGGGCTGGTGCAGCGCGAGGCGCGGGTGCCGGTTTTTGCCCATCTTGAGGGCATCGTGCATATCTATGTTGATAAGGCGGCGGACCCGGTGAAGGCGGTGAATGTGGTGCTGAATGCCAAGACACGGCGCACCGGGATTTGTGGCGCGGCGGAGTGTCTGTTGATCCATCAAGATGTGATGCAAACGCTGGGGCGTGATCTTATTCAGGCGCTGATCAAGGCCGGGGTTGAGGTGCGTGGTGATGCGGCAGCGCAGGTACTTGGCAACGTGACGCCTGCGGGGGATGGCGATTGGGGGTGTGAATATCTGGACAGTATCATTGCTGTGAAGGTTGTGGAAAGTGCCGCTCAAGCCATTGGACATATTCAGAAATATGGCTCCCACCATACCGATTGCATCCTGACGGAAGAGGATGCCACCGCCGACGAATTCTTTGCCCGGCTGGATAGCGCGATTTTGATGCGCAATGCCTCAACCCAGTTTGCCGATGGCGGTGAGTTTGGCATGGGCGCGGAAATTGGCATTGCCACCGGAAAGATGCACGCGCGCGGGCCGGTGGGGGCGGCGCAACTGACCAGTTTCAAATATCTGGTTGAGGGCGACGGCACAATTCGCGCCTGATCTGATATTTGCGGTAAGGCGGGCTTAAGGCGGTATCTTCCTATACAGCACCGCACTGGTTTCCACCCAAAATCCACCAATGTGGCGTTAATTGAGTGCGGTAAGGGCCGCCCCCTTTCAAGCGAAATTGGCAAGCGCCAGTGCGGTGCTGTATAGGAAGATACCGCCTAGCCCGCCCCCCTTTAAAATTCAAGGCGCAGATTTGTGTCTGTCAAGCTGTACCGGCAGAACCGGCCGAGGCGGGTCAGGTGGTCCGGGAGCAGCATGAACTGTACATCGCCGGGGGCTATATTGTGCAAAGCCGCTGGGTTTGTAAGCCCGGCCCATAAATCCGGGTCGGCCTTCAGCCGGGGACCGGATGCGGTGATTTTCCAGTCGTCATTTGAATGCGTCACGGTAATGTTGCCGCCAAGCCCGACGGCTGATTCAGCGCAGAGCAAGGCCAGCAAAGCGGCCTGCGCCTCGGCGCGGTCAAAATCGCCACCCGGCTGCCAATCAACGGTAATCCGGCTGTCGGTAAATACATCTTTCAGGATTGTCCGGATTTCATCAGCCCCAACACGCTGCCCCTCGCCAGCCATGCCAAAGGCCAGACGAAACAGGCAAATCCGGGCATTGGCATTGGCCGCACTTGCCGCCACCAGAGCCATTTCCGGGCTTTGCTCACTGCCCGAAAGCGCCATCAGCTCAATCCCGTTGCTGATTGCCCCAATCGGGCTGATTAAATCATGACAGATGCGCGAGCCTATCAATGCCGCGAGTGTGTTATTATATTGAAGCAAATCCGCCCTCCTTTAAAGGAACACCCGTGATGAATTCCAACGCCGCCCTTGCGCCGGGAAATTTTGTGTTGCATCCCAATCAGCCTGATTGGGGGTGCGGGCAGGTGCAATCGAATATTGCCGGCAAAATCACGGTGAATTTCCCGAACGCCGGAAAAGTTGTGATCGAGAGCGCCCATATTGCCCTGATACCTGTCCTTGATCCCTGATCTTGGTTACTGAAACGTTAACGCAGGTTTAGATTGAATGCCAGAGGGGGGCACACCAGTCTGGACACTTGCCGTTGCCTTTGCCTTCTTCCACCCCTAAAAACCCCTGAAAACCTGCCAACTTAGGACTGATATGCGCCCATCAGAGCCACATTTCAAAGCCCGGCTTGCCACAACGCCAGAGGAGCTGCGGGCGGCGCAAACCCTGCGTTATGAGGTGTTTGTTGAAGAACTGGGCGGCGATGGGGAGATGGTGGATCATCAGGCGCGGCTGGAGCAGGATCGGTTTGATCCTTATTTTGATCACCTGATTTTGAGCGACGAGCGGCGGGGCGGTAAAATCATCGGGGTGTACCGGCTGCTGCGCGAGGATCAGGCGCGCCGGGCGGGGCAGTTTTATTCCGAGGATGAATATGATCTGACGCCGTTGAAACGCTCGGGGCGCAAATTGCTGGAATTGGGGCGGTCTTGTGTGGCGCGGGAGTATCGCGGCGGCACGGCGATGTTTCATCTGTGGCAGGCGCTGGCGCAATATGTGCAGCGCCATGAGATTGATATTATGTTTGGCGTGGCCAGTTTTCATGGCACCGATGCGCAGGCTTTGGCGCAGCCCTTATCGCTGTTGCATCACCGGCATTTGGCCCCGAAAGCATTACGGGTGCGGGCCTGCGCCGGGCAGTATCAGCCGCTTGATCTGTTGGACGCGGCGCAACTGGACCGGGTGGCGGCGATGCGGCAAATGCCGTCCCTGATCAAGGCCTATCTGAGGCTCGGGGGCTATGTCGGCGATGGCGGGTTTATTGATCACAGGTTCAACACCCTTGATATTTGTCTGATCATGGATATGGCAGCGATGAACAAAAAGCAGAAATCCTTTTATACCCAGAGCGTTAGCGCGTGAGCTACACCTGGGAGCCGGAGGCCGAGGATGCGCCGTTGAACATCCCGCTACGCGGCTGGCTCCGGATTGGTCTGCGCGGCGTGGCTTTGGTGCTGATCTTGTTTGTCGGGGTGGGGTTGACCTTGGTTTTTCGGCTGGTTGAGCGGCTGTTTTTCGGGCTGCACCGACCGATAACGCCGTATTTCACCCAAGCGGTGGCGCGCGGGTTTTTCTTTGTTGTGGGGTTGAAAAACACCCGCGAGGGGGTGGCGATGAAAACCCCCGGCGCGATTGTGTCGAACCACTCAAGCTGGTTGGATATTTTGGCGTTATTTGCGCATATGCGGATTTATATGTTGTCAAAATCCGAGGTGGCAAACTGGCCCGGGATTGGCTTTTTGACCCGGCTGTTGGGGACGCTGTTTATTGCCCGTGACCGAAAACAGGTGACGGCCCAGACCGGATTGATTGAAAAGCGGCTTAAGGCGGGGCACAGACTGGCGTTTTTCCCTGAGGGGACATCGACCGACGGGATGCGGGTTTTGCCTTTTAATTCAACGCTTTTTCAGCCGTTCTTTAGTCCTGATTTGGTGCATGAGGTCTATATTCAACCGGTCAGTATTATTTATTCTGCGCCTGAGGGCCAAGATAAAAAGTTTTACGGCTGGTGGGGGAATATGGATTTTGGGCCGCATTTTCTGAAGGTTTTGGCGACGCGGAAAAACGGCGCGGCCCGGGTGGTATTTCATCCAGCGGTCAAGGTGGATGGGTTTGCAAACCGCAAAGCGCTGGCGGCGCATGTGGAAAGCATTGTGCGCCAAGGAATGCCGCCGGAGCGCCGGATCAGGTGAAACCAGCAATCAAAGCGGAGAGGGCGGCGGCGGGATCGTCATCGTTCCATATCTCATTGCCGATGCCAAAGAAATCCGTCACCGGGGCGAGGCTTTGGATCAGGCTCGCGTCAAGCTGACCTTCGGCCACCACCGGCAATTCGATCATTTCTGTCCACCAGGCGAATAAATCGGCCTCTGCGCGGGTGCCGTCGCCTAAAGCCGAGGCACCGACGGGGCCAAAGCTGACGTAATCGGCCCCGGCTTCGCCCGCATTCACGCCCTCATGTTTGGAGGTGCCGCAAAATGCACCGATGATGGCGTCGGGACCCAGCTCTTTTCGCGCGGCGCGGACCGAGCGCGCGCCATCGGTGAGATGCACCCCGTCAAGGCCGAGGCGATCGACCAGCATCAGGTGGCTGTCAATCACCAGTGCCACGTCGCGCGCGTGGGCCACCTCGCGGCAGGCATCGGCGGCGCGGGCGATTTGGACCTCATCCGCGCTGGCCAGTGACAGGCGGACGCAGGCCACCTCATTGGCGTCAAGCACGGCGGGTAAGGTGGTTGAATACCAGTTCTGGTCAGGGGCGGGGGGGGTGATGAGGTAAATCTGGGGGTGCTCTGAATCTGTCATTTTTTCGCGTCCCTGAATTGTTTTTCCTGTCATAACGTGGATCAGTGGACTTGGCTATGTGGGAGACAAGAGATTATCGCCTCCGGCGGGAGTATTTTGGGAAAAATGAAAGGCCATTGGGTTTTCACTTTAGGCGCGGTGGCCTATGAGGCGGAGAGGGATTTTAAGGAGCCGAGTGATGCCAAGCGATAGCCCGCAGCCTGCTTTTGTGTTGGTGCGCCCGCAGATGGGCGAGAATATTGGCGCGGCGGCGCGGGCGATGTGGAATTTCGGGCTGGACCGGATGCGGGTTGTGGCACCGCGCGATGGCTGGCCCAGTCAAAAAGCGGTGGCGATGGCCAGTGGCGCGGGGCGGCTTTTGGATGAGGCGCGGGTTTGTGCGGCGACGCCGGAGGCGATTGGCGATTGCGTTTACGTTTTTGCCACCACGGCGCGGGCACGCGGGTTGACCAAGCCGGTGTTTACGCCGGAGCAGGCGATGCGGATGGCGGCGGAAAAGATTGCCGGGGGGGAGGCCGTGGCGGTGCTGTTTGGGCCGGAGCGGGCGGGCTTGGAAAACGATGATATTGCCCGCGCCAATGCGGTGATTAATGTGCCGGTCAATCCGGAATTCGCCAGTCTTAATCTGGCGCAATGCGTGTTGCTGATGAGCTATGAATGGCAGCGCGCCAGTGCTGAGGCTGTGCCGGAGCGGATGGAGATGGCAAAACCCGATTGGGCCGGGCAGGTTGAGATTGAAAAGCTGGCGGAGCATTATCAGGAGCGGCTGGAGCAGGCCGGGTTTTTCTTTCCCGAGCCTAAGGCCGAGGGCATGAAGATCAACCTGCGCAATATGTGGAGCCGGATGGCGCTGACGCGGGCCGATGTGCAGATGCTGCATGGGGTGATGCGGCAGATGGTGCGTTGGAAGATGCGCGGCGAGTAAGGCCGCTTGAAGGCGCGGCGTGGGGGCTTTAGGCTGCTGCAAAGGCAAAGGATCGGGTTGGGTATGAGCGAAAAACGCAGCATTTTTGAAGAGGTGAGCGGCGAGGATATGCCCGCCGGGCAAACCAAGGGGATGATTGATCAGGGCCGGGGGCAGGGGGCGCGGCGGATGATCCGGGTGTGGCTGATGGCGCTGTTTGCGCTGGTAGTTTTGATGATTGTTGTGGGCGGGCTGACGCGGCTCACAGATAGTGGGCTGAGCATCACTGAATGGAAGCCGGTGACCGGCGCGTGGCCGCCAATGTCAGAGGCGGCCTGGAGCGCGGAATTTGCCAAATACCAGGCGATCCCGGAGTTTCAGGTGCAAAACCAGTGGATGCAACTTGCTGATTTCAAAGCGATTTACTGGTGGGAATGGGGGCACAGGCAGTTAGGGCGGGCGATTGGCCTTGTCTGGCTGGTCGGGTTTTTGGCGTTTTTGGGATTGCGTAAAATTCCCGTGGGCTGGACCGGTCGGTTGTTTTTCATTGGCGTTTTGGGCGGGCTTCAGGGCGCGGTTGGCTGGTGGATGGTCAGCTCAGGCCTGAGCGGCGGGATGCTGGATGTGGCGAGTTATAGATTGGCGGTGCATCTGGGGCTGGCGTTTTTGATTTTAGGGTTTATTGGCTGGTTTGTGTTGCTGCTGGGGCGCGAGGAGCGGGTGTTGATGCAGGCGCGGCGCGGGCGTGAGGCGGGGCTGGTCACATGGGCGGGCGCTTGGATGGGGCTGGCGTTTGTGCAGGTTCTGATCGGTGCGCTGGTGGCGGGGATTGATGCCGGGCGCAGTTATAATGACTGGCCGTTGATGGGGGGGCGGTTTTTGCCGGCGGAGATGGGGCGGATTGAACCGGTTTGGCGCAATCTGTTTGAAAATCCCGGGACGGTGCAGTTTATCCACCGGATTGTTGGCTATGGGCTGTTGGTGTTTGCCATATGGCTGTGGCGGCGCGGGCGCAAAAGTGCCAATCGGGCCACGAGGGCCGCGTTCTCAGCGGCGTTTATGGTGCTTTGTGGGCAGGTCATTCTGGGCATTGTGACGGTGATTTATGGCGCGCCCTGGCAGGTGGCGATCCTGCATCAGCTATTAGCGGTTGTGACTTGGGTTTTGATCCTGCGGGCGCGGTTTTTGAGCCAGTATCCGTTGGCGCAATCTCTGAGGGAGGGCTGAGGTGACGGCGTATCAGAAATTGATGGCGTTTACCCGAGACACTGAGGCGCTGGCGCAGGTTTACGGGCGTTTGGGCTGGGATCAGGAAACCATGATGCCACGCGGGGCAGCAGATCAGCGGGCCGAGGAAATGGGGGCGTTGCAGGCGGTATTGCATGGGCGCAGGACGGACCCGCGTGTGGGCGATTGGCTGGCGGCGGCAAAAGCCCCGGATGAGGCGGGGAAGGCGCAGATTAGGTTGATCCAGCGGGCATATGAGCGGGCGGGGAAGGTGCCGCCTGATCTGGGGGTGGCACTTGCGAAACTGACCAGCCGGGCGCAGGGGCAATGGGCCGAGGCGCGGGCGAGTGATGATTTCAAGGCGTTTGCGCCGGTGCTGGATGAGGTTTTGCGGTTGAAACGCGAGGAGGCGGCGGCCTTGGCGGGCACGGGTGATCTTTATGATGCGCTGTTGGATGATTATGAGCCGGGGATGACCGGCGCGGGTATTGAGGCGATGTTTGCGCAGATGCGGCCGGGGTTAGTGGCGCTGCGCAAAATGGCGTTGGCGCGGCCGGAAGTGGCGGCGGTGACGGGGGAATTCCCGGCGGGTAAGCAGATGAAATTTGCCCGCAAGATGGCGCGGCGGTTTGGTTATGACACGGCGCGCGGGCGGCTGGATAAGGCGGTACATCCGTTTAGCTCGGGCAGTGGCGATGATGTGCGGATTACCACGCGGACCAGCGTGGAGGACCCGTTTAATTGTCTGTATTCGACCATCCATGAGACCGGGCACGCCTGTTATGAGCAGGGGATTGATCCGGCGTATCGGCTGACCCCGCTGGGGCAGGGGGTGTCGATGGGGGTGCATGAAAGCCAAAGCCGGATTTATGAGAACCAACTGGGGCGCTCACGGGCGTTTTGCGGCTGGCTTTATCGCCGGATGACACGGGCTTTTGGCGATATGGGCGTGAAGGATGCGGAGGGGTTTTATGCCAGCGTCAACCGGGTGCATCGCGGCTTTATCCGGACCGAGGCGGATGAGGTGCAGTATAACCTGCATATCATGCTCAGGTTTGATCTGGAGCGGGCGCTGATAGCCGGGGATTTGGCAGCGGGGGATCTTGAAGCCGCTTGGAATGACCGGTTTGAGGCTGATTTTGGCTATCGGGTTGAAAAGGCGTCGGATGGCTGTTTGCAGGATGTGCATTGGTCGGTGGGGTTGTTTGGCTATTTTCCAACCTACAGCCTTGGCAATGTCTATGCGGGCTGTCTTTATGAGGCGATGCGCAAGGCGGTGCCGGGGCTGGATGGGCAGTTGGCCAAGGGTGAACTGGTGGCGGCCACCGGGTGGTTGCGCGCGCATGTGCAGCGGTTTGGCGGGCTGTATGAGCCGGGGGATTTGATTGAACGGGCCTGCGGGCGCGCGCCGGATGCGGGGCCTTTGATGCGCTATCTGGAGGGTAAGTTCACCGGGCTTTATCGCGGCTGACGTTGAATTTTTTCGTAGGGTGGGTGAAACCCACCGCCCCTTTGATATAGCGAAAGTGAGGTGGGTTGCACCCACCCTACGGGTTCATTCATTGATGATCACATCTTCCACCGGAATCGATGGCTCAATCCATTTTGCCACAATCGCCATAAGCTGATCTTTGTCCCGGGCCTCAATGGCTTTGCGTAGGGATTTCAGGGCCTTGGCTATTTCGATCTCAGACAGGTGATCCTCCTGCGCACGCAGGATTTTGGCGTGGGGCGTGGTCAGCATATCCGAACCGATCAACAGCTCTTCGTGCAGTTTTTCACCGGGGCGCAGGCCGGTGATGCGTATCTCAATATCGCCCTCGGGGTTGTCGGCGTCGCGCACGCTAAGCCCCGCGCCTTCGATCAGTTGTCGTGCGACCTGTGCAATCGGCACCGGGTCGCCCATATCCAGCACAAATACATCGCCACCACGGGCAAATGAACCGGCCAAAAGTACCAGTTGCACCGCCTCGGGGATGGTCATGAAAAAGCGGGTCATATCCTTGTGGGTCAGGGTGATGGGGCCGCCCTTGGCGATCTGTTCTTCAAACAAAGGAATGACCGAGCCGGACGAGCCTAAAACATTGCCAAACCGCACCATGGAAAACCGGGTACTGACCGAGCGGGTGGCCAGATCCTGTATCAGCAATTCAGCAAAGCGTTTTGAAGCCCCCATGACGCTTGAGGGGCGCACGGCCTTATCGGTGGAGACCAGAATAAAGCGCTCAATCCCGGCCTCGCGGGCGGCTTCGGCGACGCATTTGGTGCCAAAGACATTGTTGCGCAGGCCCTCAATGGCGTTGCCTTCGACCAGTGGCACATGTTTATAGGCCGCCGCGTGCAGGATGATGTCTATGGCATTCTCAGTGATGACTTCCGAAATCAGGGCCTTGTCCGTCACCGATCCCAGAACCGGCACGATGTCAAAATCAGGGGACAGGCCACGCAATTCCCGGTCAATTTCAAACAGCGACCATTCGCTGTGATCCAGGATAACCAGCCGCGCGGGGCGGCACGACAGAAGTTGCCGGCATAGCTCGGACCCGATAGAGCCGCCCGCGCCGGTGATCAGGATGGCACGGTTTTGATAGGTATCGGCCACGCCCGGCAGATCATCCGCCATCTGGGCGCGGCCCAGAAGTGTATTAAGATCAACCGGTTTGGTATCTGACAGGCTGGCGGCGGTATTGGCCACGAGATCGGCAAAAGACGGCAGCGCATGGACCTCACAGCCAACGTCGTTGAGCCGGCCGATGATGTCGGCCTGCACCTTGGCGCTGGCGCTTGGCATCGCCAGCACGATGCGGTCAATCTCCAGGTCTTTGATCAGGCTGCGAATCATCGCCGGGGAATGCACCCGAAGCCCGGCAATCGACAAGCTGTGCAAGCGTTGATTGTCATCGACAAACACAACCGGCTGTACCGTGTTATCCGTGGCCAGTGCTGCCGCTAATTGTTGCCCGGTCTGGCCTGCGCCGTAGATCATCAACCGCAGGCTGGGGTTGCCCCGGCGGTAAATCCATAAAAGCACCGACCGCATCAGCAGCCGGTTGGCAACCGACAGGATCAAAAACAGCATCCCGAACACAACATAGATATGTGGCGCGGTGGCATGAGTGTTGGCGAATATGGAAATCAAAACACCGGTGCCGGTCAGGGCTACTGCGACGAAGGCCGACTCAACCACGCCTTGCATTTCATAAGCGTTGAGCTTGATCCGGTGCAGGCCCAAAAGCACAATCATCACCGTGCCAACCAACATCAATACCGCCAGATCATATTTTAATTCCAGCAGGCGCGACAGGCGCGGGCCCTCACCGGTGAGCAACAAAACCGCAAGGATATAAGCCAGACCGATCACGATGACATCGGCGCAAAGTATGATCAGCCGCTTTTGTGACCGGGTAAGTGAAATGGCAATATTATAAAGCAAAGATGCAATCCTCGGGCTATGCATTTTGGCGAGGGGAGGCCAAAAAATTAACAAGAACAAAATTTTACACTGCGCAACAATAGCCTTTTTCGGCCTTTCCCAACAAGTAAAGAATGCGAGATTTTTGAAAACCTTATGTCTCGCGCAGGTTATCGTCTTATGGGCTTTATCAGACCTTCCCGGGGTGCGGACAAGTAAAGTTGCCGTGAGTGAATTTGATTGGGTTTGATCCGCCCTATAAAGGCCCGCGCAACGTTCAATATGGGCGCTATGTGTGGCGGCCCGGAGGCCCGGCGCGGGGGTCGGGGCGTGGGGGGCTTAAGCCTATGGTTGTTTCTTTTTACCGCGCGAAAAAACCCGCAGAGTTGTTTCAACAATAAGCCGGGCATCATAACACAGGCTTTGATTTTTCGCCCAGATCAGATCAAGCCGCGCCTTGACGGGGATGCAGCGGCGCACATAAAGCGCCTCGCTCTCATCGGCCGAGGCGCAAGCCGCCAGCATATGATCTTCCCGGTGGTGGAAATACAAAGTGGCCAGCCCGGTCACGCCGGGGCGGTTATGCAGCACACGGGCATAAAGGGCCGGGTGCATATCCACATAACAGCGTAATGGCGGGCGCGGCCCGACAAAGCTCATATCGCCGCGCAGGATATTATAAAGCTGCGGCAGCTCGTCCAGCCGGTGACGGCGCAGCCAATGGCCCATTTTAGTGACCCGCGCGGCTTTGTATCCGGCGGTGACGCCGCTGTCATTGGCCACCTCGGTCATGGTGCGAAACTTCCACAGCATAAACGGCGTATCCGGGCGTTTCATCCGTTCCGAGCGGTAAAACACCGGGCGGCCATCTTTGATCAGGACCAGCAGGGCAAGGATCAGTATCCCCGGCAGCAAAATTGCACCCAGCAACAGCGCAAGGCCTATATCCATCAGCCGCTTTTGCAGGCTCATGCCATAGCCTCCAGATGTTGCCAGTCGGTGATCATATCCCGAGCGGTTGTAAGGCTTTCAATCTTGGGCAGCAAGCGGGCAAGTTGGCGGGCATCCATTGTGACCCGTTGGATGGCCGTATCCGGCGCGGGTTGCCAAAGGATGGGTTTGCCTGCGGCCTCGGCCAAGGCCTGCATTTCCACCGGCTTTGGGCTGGCGACATTTAAAATCGCGGGCAGGGTTTGGCGCGGGGTGGTGGTGAGCGCCGCAAGAACCTGCGCCAAATATCCCATGGCCACATAGCTGCGCATCGGCCCGCGCCCATCTTTGAAACGGTCAAACGTGACCGGGGCCTTGCCAATCAAAGCCGGGGCAAGGCTATCGGCCCCCACAACATTGGCCAGACGCAAACAGCAATGGGTGAGGCCCTCATCGGGGAAATTCGCGATGGCCTGCTCCATCAAAAGTTTTGCGTGGCCGTAAGCATTGGCGGGGTTGGTCGGGCTGGATTCTGTGGCATTCTGCGCCGGGCCGTAAACCGCAGAGGAGGAAAAATGCAGCACAAGGCGCGCGCCGCTTTGGCGGGCGGCCTCAAGGCTGGCGTGCGCAAGGCGGGTGTTGTGGGCAAGCTCGGCGTCGCTACCAGAGGTCACGCCCCAAAGGGCGATGATGGCATCGGCGGCGGGCAGGGGAGAGGCGGAATTTTCCCAGTCAAAATCGCTGGGGCCGTTGCGGGCGTGATAGAGCGGCGCAATCCCTTGCGGCGGTTTGCGCGCCCAGGCCTTTTGCAGCAGCGTTCCCAACCGGCCCCCGGCCCCAAAGACCAGAACCGCCTTGGGGCGCGCGTTAAGCCTCTGATTCCTCATCGTTTTCTTCTTCGCTTTGATCGGCGATCCAGGCGACGCTGACCACAAACTCATTTTTGCCAGTGTCAAACACCTTGACCCCGCCAGCGCTGCGCGAGCGGAAAGAAATGCCCTTGACCGGCACCCGAATGGCTTGCCCCTTGGAGGTGGCCAGCATGATCTGATCCTCAATCGCGACCGGGAAGGACGCCACCAGATCACCGCCGCGCATCGCCTTGTCCATCGCCGCCACGCCCATGCCGCCGCGCCCGCGCAGGGGGTAATCATGGCTTGAGCTGAGCTTGCCCGCGCCTTGGGCCGAGATCGTCAGGATAAGGTTTTCAGCCGTCGACATTTCATCATAACGCTCTTGGCTGAGGGCGGCATTGGCATCGCCCTCATCATCACCCGCGTCGTCATCAGGGGCCCCCGCAGCGGCGCGGCGCATTTTGAGATAGGCGGCGCGCTCATCCGAGGTGGCAACGAAATGCCGGATCACCGACATGGAAACCACCCGGTCATCGCCTTTGAGGCGGATCCCCCGCACGCCGGTGGATTTGCGGCCTTTGAACACCCGCACATCGGTGGAATGAAAACGAATGGCACGACCGGAATCAGTGACCAGCATAACGTCGTCATCCTCGGCGCAGATGCGGGCATTGACCAGCTCCACGCCTTCCGGCAGGTCCATGGCAATCTTGCCGTTAGAGCGCACGTTGGTGAAATCCGAGAGCGCATTGCGGCGCACATCGCCTGCGGTGGTGGCAAAGACAATCTGTAGATCGGCCCAGTCTTCTTCCGGCACGTCCACCGGCATGATCGCGGCAATGGAAACACCGGTGGGAATGGGCAGGATATTCACAATCGCCTTGCCCTTGGCGGTGCGGCCCCCCAGCGGCAGACGCCAGGTTTTGAGCTTGTAAACCATGCCATCGGTGGTGAAGAACAAAAGCTGGGTATGGGTGTTGGCCACAAAGAGCGTGGTCACCACGTCTTCTTCTTTGGTTTTCATGCCCGACAGGCCCTTGCCGCCGCGCTTTTGCGCCCGGAAATCGGCCAGAATGGTGCGTTTGATATAGCCGCCCGAGGTGACGGTCACGACCATATCCTCGCGCTCGATCAGGTCTTCGTCTTCCATGTCACCAGACCATTCAACGATCTTGGTGCGGCGGGGCACGGCGAATTTCTCTTTTATCTCGGCCAGCTCATCCGAGATGATCTGCATGATGCGCTCACGGCTGCCAAGAATGGCAAGGTATTCTTTGATTTTGGCCGCAAGGGCCTGCAACTCATCAGTCACTTCTTTGACGCCAAGGGCGGTAAGCCGTTGCAGGCGCAGCTCCAGAATGGCGCGGGCCTGAGTTTCACTAAGGTTATAGGTGCCGTCGTCATTGGCGCGGTGGGTCGGATCATCAATCAGGGCGATATATTCAAGGATGTCGCCCGCAGGCCAGCGCCGTTGCATCAGTTTTTCCCGCGCTTCCGCCGGATCAGAGGAGGCGCGGATGGTGGCGACAATCTCATCAACATTAGTCACGGCGACGGCCAGACCACACAGGATATGGCTGCGCTCGCGGGCCTTGCGCAGCTCAAAAGCGGTGCGCCGCGCGACCACTTCTTCACGGAAATCAAGGAAGGCCGTCAGGAACCGACGCAAGGTCAGGGTTTCGGGGCGACCGCCATTGAGGGCCAGCATATTGCAGGCAAAACTGGTTTGTGTGGGGGTGAAGCGGTAAAGCTGATTGAGCACCACTTCGGCGGTGGCATCGCGTTTCAGCTCAACCACCACCCGCACGCCATTACGATCCGATTCGTCTTGGACATGGCTCACGCCTTCGATCTTTTTATCGCGCACTTGTTCGGCGATTTTTTCGATCATTGCGGCCTTGTTCACCTGATAGGGAATTTCATCAATAACAATGGCATAGCGGTCTTTTCTGATCTCTTCGACCCGGGTTTTTGAGCGGATGATGACGCTGCCACGACCCTCAAGATAGGCCTTGCGCGCGCCGGACCGGCCCAGCATCAGGCCGCCGGTGGGAAAATCCGGGCCGGGGATATAGTCAATCAGTTGCTCGCTGGTCAGATCCGGGTCTTGGATCAGGGCCTGCGTGGCGTCGATCACCTCGCCCAGATTATGCGGCGGGATGTTGGTGGCCATGCCCACGGCAATGCCGCCGCCGCCATTGACCAGCATGTTGGGAAAGCGCGCGGGCAGGACCGTTGGCTCACGGTCCTTGCCGTCATAATTGTCTTGAAAATCAACGGTATCTTTGTCGATGTCGGCCAAAATTGCGGCGGCAGGTTTGTCCAGACGCACCTCAGTATAGCGGTAAGCGGCGGCCTTGTCGCCATCCATCGAGCCGAAATTGCCTTGCCCATCCAGCAAGGGCAAAGACATCGAAAAATCCTGCGTCATCCGCACCAGCGCGTCATAGATCGAGGCATCGCCGTGGGGGTGGTATTTACCCATCGCATCGGCCACCGGACGGGCGGATTTGCGGTAGGGTTTGTCGTGGGTATTTCCAACCTCGTTCATCGCGTAAAGAATGCGCCGATGCACCGGTTTCAACCCGTCGCGCAGATCGGGGATTGCCCGGCTGACGATCACCGACATGGCATAGTCGAGATAGGAGGTTTTCATCTCATCGGTGATTGAGATTTTAGGCCCATCATAAACCGGCCGCTCTGGCGGGGTTTCTTCTTTATCTTCAGGGGGTTGTGGCGTGTCGTTCACGTTAGTTCCTGTCCCGGTCAGAATATCAATATATTGTTGTCTTGACTATATCAGAGGGCTGATCTTGTGCGCAATACTTGTTGCAATGATGCATGGTTTGTGACCCGATGTGATGGCCAAGGCATTGTTTTCATTGAAAAGTAATTTATCTAATTCATTATAGGGGGGAGGGCAACAATAAGGAGCAGATACATGACCATGTCTGAGACCGAAATGATGCTGAAGGGATATGGGCTGACCACGGCGGAAATATTCTATCACATGCCCGATTACAGCCATGTGTTAAACAGCTTTATCTGGCAGGAATATGATGTGGTGCCGGATCATCCGAAATTGTTTGAATTCATCGAATTTTGGCAACGTAAAATTGACGGCCCGCTGCATTCGGTGCGGTTTTCCCATCGCAAGATGATTTCGGCGGGGGAATGGCGCAATGTGGTGGGGGAGCTGACATTGCATTGACGGGGCGCGGTGGGTTTTCCGGGCTGACGCCGTTTTCGCCTGAAACGCTCCCCCAGAGCGTTTCCGAGACGGTTCAAACCCCACCCCTACATGACCTCTCGTAGGGTGGGTGAAACCCACCACCCTGAATCAGGGAATGATACGGGTGTATTTCATACCTTCCAGCGAGGCCCCGGCCATAAGCCCGGCCTGACCAAAGATCACGGCGACAACCGGCGACACGGCGGTTGTGGTATCGGCGCGGATATTGCCGCCCTGATCCTGAACCACATATTTGACATCCGCCCCCACAGCCCAGCCCGAGGCGCGGCGGAAGCGCCTTAAGGCATCATCGGTCATGAAAAACAACACATGGGCGAATTGCTGTGCACCGATTTGCAAGCCAAAGCTGCCTTTGGTGGCGGAATAGTAATCCACCGTTGAATTGTTGATCCTGAGCGCACCGCGACCATAGCCGCCACCAACGATAAAGCCGCCTTCGGTGATAAGCGGCATGATCAGAATGCCGGTGGATTTGGCCGCTAAATCACGGGTGTTGGGATAGTTGGTATAAAGATAATTCAGGGTAGTATCGACCCGTGCATCAATCTTTTGCGAGCCGCTACTGCCTACCCCATTGCCGCAGGCGGCGGTCAGGGAGGCCCCCGCAAGGGCGCTGAGGGTGAAACTGCGTCTGGTGAATTTGCTCATGATTTTGCCCGTTTGTTGCCTGAGGTTCATACCGGTTATTTTGTGGTTTGCCGGTCTGGCCACACTATAGAGTGTTATAAACAAGCTGTCACTAGGATTTCTCTGACCTAAGCGGGGACCTGCTTGGAGGCCAACAGACGCGCCACAGCGGGCGCGAAATAGCTGAGAACCCCGTCACATCCGGCGCGTTTGAACGCCATCAGGCTTTCCAGCATGGCGCGCTCACTGTCAATCCAGCCATTCTCGGCCGCCGCCATGATCATCGCGTATTCGCCCGACACCTGATAGGCGAATGTCGGCGCGCCAAATGCGTCTTTCACCCGACGGCAGATGTCGAGATAGGGCATTCCCGGCTTGATCATCACCATATCCGCGCCCTCGCGCAGATCGCGCTCAACAAGGCGCAGGGCCTCATCGGAATTGGCCGGGTTCATCTGATAGGTTTTCTTGTCGCCTTTAAAAGCGCCCGAGGCCCCCACCGCATCGCGGAACGGGCCATAAAACGCACTGGCATATTTGGCGGCATAGCTGAGCAGCAGCACATCCGTGTGACCGGCGGCCTCAAGCGCCGCGCGAATGGCGCCGATGCGGCCATCCATCATGTCCGATGGTCCGATAATATCTACCCCGGCCTCGGCCTGTGACAGGGCTTGTTTCACCAGCGCCTCAATGGTTTCGTCATTGACGATTTTGCCATCCACCACAAAGCCGTCATGGCCGGTGTCGGAATAGGGATCAAGCGCCACATCGGCCATCACCGCAAGTTCAGGCACCGCCGCCTTGATCGCCCGCGTGGCGCGGTTGCTCAGATTGTCGGGGTTCCATGCCTCGGCGCAATCGGCGCTGCGTTTGTCGGCCCCGGTGTAGGGAAAGAGGCAGACCGCCGGGATGCCAAGCGCCACCGCCTCATGCGCAGCCTCGACTATTTTATCAACCGAGCGGCGGAACACGCCGGGCATTGAGGGCACCGGCTCTTGCACGCCGTCGCCGTCGCGCACAAACAGCGGCCAGATCAGATCAGCGGCACTGAGGGTATTTTCCGCCACCAGCGCCCGAAGCGCGGGGGTGGCGCGGGTGCGGCGCAGGCGGGTGGCGGGAAAGGCGGCTTGGGTCGGGCGCATGGCATATCTTTCGGGTTTGAGATCAATCACTTTTCTGAGTGCCATGGAATTTCATCTATCTCAAGGGTGGGAATTTCCAGACTGCGGCGCTAAGAGGGCTAAAACAGCTTAGTGGGGCAATCGTGGCGCATTGGTATGACATCGTTTTTGAACTGATTGATATGCGCAGTTTCAGCAACCTGTGGTATTGGATTGCGCTGGCGGTGATGTGGTCATCAACGTCGCATTGGGTGCTGGGGGTGCCTTGGGATATGGTGGCGCGGGCGTGGCGTTATGAAAACCCGGACACTATCAGGGATATGGAGGAAATGCTGCGGATCAACTGTGACAGGATTGAATTTATCATCCGCAAATCCGGTGTGATGCTGGCCGGGCTGATATTTTTCGTCCTCACGGCTCTCTTGATGCTTGGCTTTGTTTACAACAATGAATTTTCCCAAGCGGTTTTTTTTATGATCCTGCCGATGAGTGTGGTTTTATTGCTGTCAGTCAAGGCGGCAAAAACGATCAAACAACAGCAATTACACGGTGCGATACTTTATAAGAAGTTGTATATGCACCGGCTGATATTGCAGATGCTCGGCGCATTCTCAATATTTTTAACCGCAATGTGGGGCATGTTTCAAAATCTGAATTCCAACGCCTTTGGCCTGTTTTGAGCGCAGCCATGCAAGCGCCGGGATGCAGGTTGGGATGAGCAGATCAGATCATATAACCATCGCTGGCGCGCCGGAAGGTTATGACGCGCGGTTGATTCTGGAAGAGCTGGGCAAAACCCCCGGGCCGGTGCTGCATATGGCGCGCGATGATAAGCGCATGGCGGCGATGGTGGCGGCGCTGCGGTTTTTTGCGCCCCAGATGCCGGTGCTGCAATTTCCCGGCTGGGATTGTCTGCCGTATGATCGGGTCTCACCCAACGCCGATATTTCCGCCGCGCGCATGGCCACATTGGCCGGGTTGGCGCAAGGCCGCCTGCCGGAGCAGTTTATTTTGCTGACCACGCTGAATGCAGCCACACAGCGCCTGCCCGCGCGTGAGGTGCTGCGCGAGGCCACATTTACCGCCCGGGTGGATGCGCGGATTGATGAGGCGGCGTTGCGCGCCTTCCTGACCCGGATGGGGTTTGCCCAAGCGCCGACGGTGATGGAGCCGGGGGATTTTGCCGTGCGCGGCGGGATCATTGATATTTACCCGCCGGGCGATAGCGGGCCGGTCAGGCTTGATATGTTTGGTGATGTGCTGGACGGTATCCGCCGGTTTGATCCGGCAACGCAGCGCACCATTGCCAAGCTGGATGTAATTGAATTGGCCCCGGTCTCAGAAGTAATTCTCGATGAGGCGGCGATCACCCGGTTTCGGCAAAATTACCGGATTGAGTTTGGCGCGGCGGGCACCGATGATCCTTTGTATGAGGCGGTGAGTGCCGGGCGCAAGCATCAGGGTGTGGAACACTGGCTGCCGTTTTTTCATGCATCCCTTGAGACGCTGTTTGATTATCTGCCCAAGGCCACGGTAATGTTGGATGATCAGGTCACGCCCAGCCGTCTGGCGCGGTGGGACAGCGTGGCGGATCAGTATGAAACGCGGGTCTTGGCGCTGGAAAACAAATCACGCGGCGACAGCGTTTATAAGCCGGTGCCTGCGGGGCTTTTATATCTGGATGACGCGGCCTGGGAGGCGGCAATCAAGGGCCATCGGGTGTTGCAACTGGCGGCATTGCCACAGGCCATCGGGGCCGGGGTGGTGGATGCGGGCGGGCGTTTGGGGCGCAATTTCGCACCTGAGCGACAACAGGAAAACATTGGCCTTTTCAATGCTTTGAAAGATCATATTGAGGCAAAAATGGCCGATGGGCCAGTATTACTTGCCAGCTATTCCGAGGGTGCGCGCGAGCGTCTTGAGGGGCTGGTTGAGGATGAAGGGCTGATCGGTGCGGTCACGGTGAGCCACGCGGGCGCAATTGGCAAACGCGGGCTTTATCTGGCGGTTTGGGCGCTGGAACATGGGTTTGAAGCGCCGGGCCTGACGGTGATTGCCGAGCAGGATATTCTGGGCGAGCGCCTGATCCGGGGGCCGCGAAGACGTCGCCGGGCCGAGAACTTCCTGACCGAGGCACAAAGCCTTTCACCTGGGGATCTGGTGGTGCATGTGGATCATGGCATCGGGCGCTATCTCGGGCTTGAGGTGATCACGGCGGCAGGGGCTGCGCATGAGTGTCTGGCGCTGGAATATGCCGAAAACGCCCGGCTGTTTTTGCCGGTGGAAAATATTGAGCTGCTCAGCCGCTATGGCCATGAAGAGGGGCTGCTGGACCGGCTGGGCGGCGGCGCGTGGCAGGCGAAGAAGGCGAAACTCAAGGAACGCATTCGCGAAATGGCGGACCGGCTTATTCGCATTGCCGCCGAGCGCGCCTTGCGCCGGGCGCCGGTGATGCAGGCCGAGCATCATGCGTGGGAGGCGTTCTCAGCCCGTTTTCCCTATACGGAAACCGACGATCAATTGCGCGCGATTGAGGATGTGATGGCCGATCTTGAGGCCGGCAAGCCGATGGACCGGCTAATCTGTGGTGATGTCGGTTTTGGCAAAACCGAAGTGGCGATGCGGGCGGCGTTTGTGACGGCGATGAGTGGCAAGCAAGTGGCGGTGATTGCGCCGACAACCTTGCTGGCGCGGCAGCATTACATCAGTTTTTCCGAGCGTTTCCGGGGGTTTCCCATCTCGGTGCGGCCCCTGTCGCGGTTTGTCACCGCAGGCGAGGCGGCCAAGACGCGCGAGGCGCTGGCGCGCGGCACGGTGGATATTGTGATTGGCACGCACGCGCTTTTGGCCAAGGGGCTTCGGTTCAAAGACCTTGGGCTGTTGGTGATCGACGAGGAACAGCGCTTTGGCGTGGCCCATAAGGAGCGGCTGAAGCAACTGCGCTCGGATGTGCATGTGCTGACGCTGACGGCGACGCCGATACCGCGCACATTACAACTGAGCCTGAGCGGAGTGCGCGATCTGAGCATTATCGGCACGCCGCCGGTGGACCGGCTATCCATCCGCACCTATGTCAGCGAATTTGACAGCGTGACCCTGCGCGAGGCGCTGCTGCGTGAGCATTATCGCGGCGGGCAGAGCTTTTTCGTGGTGCCGCGTATCTCAGACATTGCGGGCATTGAGGAATTCCTGAAATCTCAGGTGCCGGAGGTGACTTATGTGATTGCCCACGGGCAGTTGGGCGCGCGCGATCTGGATGATCGGATGAATGCGTTTTATGACGGTAAATATGATGTGCTGCTGGCCACCACGATTGTTGAATCCGGTCTGGATATTCCCACCGCCAACACCATGATCATCCACCGCGCCGATATGTTTGGGCTGAGCCAGCTCTATCAGATCCGGGGGCGGGTGGGGCGCTCAAAAACCCGGGCCTATGCGTATCTGACCACCAAACCCCGGATGAAACTGACCACCACGGCCGAGAAACGGCTGCGGGTGCTGGGGTCATTGGATACGCTTGGCGCGGGGTTCACGCTGGCGGCGCAGGATTTGGATATTCGCGGCGCGGGCAATCTGTTGGGTGAAGAGCAATCCGGGCAGATGCGCGATGTTGGGTATGAACTGTATCAGTCGATGCTGGAAGAGGCGATTGCCAAGATCAAGGCCGGGGAGATGGAGGGCCTGTCGGAGGCTGATGAGCAATGGGCACCGCAGATTAATCTTGGGGTGCCGGTTCTGATCCCCGCCGATTATGTGCCGGATTTGGATGTGCGGCTTGGATTATACCGGCGGCTCAGTGGGTTGCAGGGCAAGGTTGAGCTGGAAGGTTTTGCCGCTGAGCTGATTGACCGGTTTGGTAAATTGCCGCGCGAGGTCAATATGCTGATGCTGGTGGTGCGGATCAAATCGATGTGCAAACGTGCGGGCATTGCCCGGCTGGATGGCGGGCCGAAGGGGGCGACGATACAGTTTCACAACGACAAATTTGCCTCGCCTCAGGGGTTGGTGGAGTTCATCACCGATCAGCGCGGGCTGGCACGCGTGCGCGACAATAAGATTGTGGTGCGGCGTGATTGGAAGAAGGATGGCGACAAGATTAAGGGCGCCTTTGCCATTGCGCGGGATTTGGCGCAGAAGGTTGTGGATGAGAAAAACCGCAAGAAGGCAAAATAGGCGATATGGCTGAGATTGAGTATTTTTATTCGGCGCATTCGGCGTTTGCTTATATCGGGGCGCAAGCGTTGCAGGATATTTGTCAGCGCCGTGGCTGCCGGTTAATTCACCGCCCGGTTGATCTTGATCCGGTGATCCGGGCGGCAAACGGCGGGGTGGACAGGTATCGCTCGGCTCACCACCACGCTTATTTCTTTGGCCTTGAGATAGAACGCTGGGCGACGTTTCGGGGGGTGAAGATCATAGACTTTAGGCCCACCTATCATGATAATCCGCTGGCTTTGCCCAACGGGATGATCATTGCCGCCGCCAAGCTGGGGGCGGATGTGGATCGGCTGTCACAGGCGATATTGACGGCGCATTGGCGTGAGGATGCAAATATTGCCGAGGCGGACCGACTGGCCAAGATTGCCCAAGCGGCGGGGATTGCGCCTGGCCCGTTGTTGGAGATTGCCCTGTCTGAGGACATCCAAAAGCAGCACCGCGAAAATACCGATGCGGCCATCAGGCGGGGTGTTTTCGGCTCGCCTACATATTTTTATAAGGGCGAGATGTTTTACGGGCAGGACCGGCTGGAATTTTTGGATCGGGCCTGCGCCAGGGTTTGAATGGGTCGTGTGTTTTGCAAGCTAAGGTGGGTTTTACCCACCCTACGGGGCGGGGAAAGGTTGGCATTCCTGATCTTGCCGGGCGTGGCTGGCTCAGTTATCACCGCAACCGAAAGCCATATGGGGAATATCCGGGAATGCGTGCTGAAACCCAAACACTTGTTGACGAGATCGAAAAATCGCTGGAGCTGTTGCGTCAGCGTATGGGCTGGGAGGATGTGCAGCACCGGCTGGAGGAGTTTAACGCGCGGGTCGAGGACCCGAGCCTTTGGGATGATCCGGCCAAGGCGCAAAAGCTGATGCGTGAGCGGCAGGCCTTGGTGGATGCGCTCGATACCCATAACGCCATCGAGCAGGAGATGAACGATTCGGTTGAGCTGATTGAGATGGGCGAGATGGAAGATGATGCCGAGATCATAGCCGAGGCTGAAGCCACGCTTGCCAAGCTGGCCAAACGGGCGGCGGCGAAGGAGCTTGAGGCGCTGCTCAACGGTGAGGCCGATGCCAATGACACGTTCTTGGAGATCAATGCCGGAGCCGGGGGCACGGAAAGCTGTGACTGGGCGTCGATGCTGGCGCGGATGTATGTCAGATGGGCGGAAAAGCGCGGCTATAGTGTTGAACTGCAATCGGAAACTGCGGGCGATGAGGCCGGGATCAAATCGGTGTCTTATAAAATCAGCGGCCATAACGCCTATGGCTGGTTGAAATCGGAATCCGGCGTGCATCGGTTGGTGCGCATATCGCCGTTTGATTCTGCGGCCAAGCGGCACACCTCGTTTTGCTCGGTCTGGGTCTATCCGGTGGTGGATGACAATATTGAGATTGAGATCAACCCCGCCGATATTCGGCTGGATACCTACCGTTCATCGGGGGCGGGCGGGCAGCATGTGAACAAGACGGATTCGGCGGTGCGCATTACCCACCATCCCACCGGGATTGTGGTGACCAGTTCGGTCAAATCGCAGCACCAGAACCGCGATATTGCCATGAAGGCGCTGAAATCGCGGCTCTATCAGTTGGAGCTGGATAAGCGCTCGGAGGCGATCAATGAGGCGCATGAGGCCAAGGGCGATGCCGGCTGGGGCAATCAGATCCGGTCTTATGTGTTGCAGCC
>CAZZKL010000013.1:0-31239 GCA_964655135.1 uncultured Roseovarius sp.
CGCGCCCATCCGGTTGAGGATTATTTTGACGATCTGTCGCGGCATCTGGTTTATGAGGCCTATAAGCGCGATTTCGACCTGTTCAAATATGATTTCCATGATCCCGCCAACAAAATGCCGGTGGGGGAAATTGATCTCGATGAGGTGCACGCCAAGCTGGGCGAATAAGAACTGGCTCTGGCGAATGGGATGTTAGGAACAGGCCTAAACCGCCCCCCAGATTTAGGTGTGAATTTCGTGATTTTGTTAGCCGCCGTCCGGGTGGGGCGTGAGCTATAGCCAAGCATAAGAAGACATGTCAAATTTGACATGTCTTCAATGGAATGTTCCGCTGAAAAGCCCCGCCTCATGGGGGGGCACTGTGGATATAGTGGTACAGAAACTGAGAATAAGGCGGCCGTGACCGGCGTTGTTGCCGCCAGCGTCTGCCCCGGCAGGCGGCTGATCAGACGCGGCAGACGCGGCGGGCCGCCCACATTGGGCAGCTCAGCGGTGGCAGCGCCGGACAGGGTTTTGATCACACCCGGCACCAGCAGGGTTTCATCACCGCGCAGATGATCCAACATGGCCACCTGCAAATCGGTATCGGCCCGGTCACGCCCGGCATTCATGATCTTCAGCACGCCGTCATGCGCGCCGGACACCATGTAATTAAGGTCATATTCACCCGGCAGCGGATCAAATTGCAGGCCCGTCCCCCAACATTCGGCGGCAGCCCTGAGCAAAGCCCCATTCATCATATTGCCTCGCCAATACCCCTTGCCCATATGTGAGATATTTAACCGCTCTGGCGCAATCCCCGATCTGCACATGATGCAAATATCATGAGAAGTTTATATGTTAAGCCGCAGGTAACACCTGATCTGTTAGGCCAGTCTTTGGGTGAGTTAAAAAGGTGGTGGATCATGGGTGCACAAAGCAATTTAGCGCCAATTATTATCAAGCGTAAAAAGATCATTGCAGGCGGGCACCATGGCGGGGCCTGGAAGGTGGCTTATGCGGATTTCGTGACCGCGATGATGGCGTTTTTCCTGCTGATGTGGCTGTTGAATGCCACAACCGAGAAACAGCGCAAAGGCGTGGCGGATTATTTCAGCCCGACCATCGCGATCAACCGCATTTCAGGCGGTGGCGATGGCAGTTTTGGCGGCGATAGCGTGTTTTCCCAGGAGGATTTGCCGCAAAATGGCACCGGTGCCACCAATCAACGGCCCACAGAATCGCAACAATCGCGCGGTGAGACCGGCGTAACCGAGGCCGATGAAGCCGGGCAGGCGCAGGCTGTACTGGATAAAATCGAGGATATTCTGACAGGTCGTGGCGGCGAAAGCGCCATCGCAAAAGAGATGCAGCGGCATATCATCACCCGGGTCACCGATGAGGGTCTGGTGATCGAGCTGTTTGATCTGGAGGGGGCGCGATTGTTTGTCAAAGGCACCGATACGCCCACGCCCTTACTGGACGATTTGGCCGACCTTCTGTCAGTGGTGCTTGATCTGGTGACAAATTCCATAGCGGTTGAGGGCTATATCCGCTCCGAGCCGGTTGTGTTGGTGGACAATCCTGTTTGGGATCTGTCGTCAAGCCGGGCCAACCGGATGCGGCTTTTGCTGCAGGCGGGCGGGCTTGATCCCAAACGTATGCAGCGGGTCACCGGCCACGCGGACCGCGAACCGGTGGCCAGCAATCTGATGTCGGTGCGTAACAACCGGCTTGAGGTGATCTTGCTGCGATCGGATAAGTGAGGGGAAATAGAATAAATTTTATCTGTTAGGGCCATGTTAAATGGTCGCGCCTAAAGCTGTGTCTTGATTAATCTTGATACAGCAGAAAGGCGTATCCATGACAATTTCCTCTGCGTTGAATGCCAGTGTGGCCGGACTTGGGGCCAATGCCACCCGGCTTGCGGCCATTTCCGACAATATCGCGAACTCCTCGACATTTGGCTATAAACGGGTTGAGGCTGATTTTCAGTCTCTGGTGATCTCGGGAAACGGCGGCAAATATACCGCGGGCGGCGTGCGCGCCTCAACTCAGCGGTTGATTGACCAAGGTGGCGGGCTGGTATCCACCTCAAACGCCACTGATTTGGCGGTGCGTGGCCGGGGATTTTTGCCGGTCGCTTTGGGTAGTGAAGTTGATGCGGGCAACGGGACGCCGCAAATGCTGTTAACCACGACAGGCTCATTCCGGCCCGATGCCAATGGTATCTTGCGCACGGAATCCGGGTTGGTTTTGATGGGCTGGCCGGCTGATCCTGATGGGACAGTGCCGGCGTTTCCGCGTGATTCAAATGGCGGGCTTGAGCCGGTACAGATCAATACAACACAACTGATTGGTGTACCCACAACCGAGATCAATCTGGGGGTTAACCTTCCGGCAACCGAAACAATCGCCGGGGCCTCGGGGGATCCGTTCAATTTGTCGATTGAGTATTTTGACAATCTTGGCATATCCGAGAGTGTCGGTGTGACATTTACCCCGAATGTGCCCGGGGCCGGCGCGTCTAATCAATGGGATCTGACACTGACCGATACCGCATCGGGGGGCGCGGTGATTGGCCAATACACCCTGACATTTGATACAACGCAGGCCACTGGCGGATCACTCTTGAGTGTGGCGGCAATCTCGGGCGGGGCATATAATGCGGCAACCGGCTCGGTTATCGTCAATGTCAATGGCGGCCCGATGGAAGTTTCCATTGGCCAGTTAGGCGCTTCCAACGGCCTGACCCAATTATCAGACAGCTTTGCACCGCTATCAATTTCCAAAAACGGCTCACCGGTTGGCAATATGGTCTCGGCGGAAGTTGACGCAAACGGGTTTGTGCACGCGATATTTGATACCGGGGTTACGCAGGTGATTTATCAGGTGCCATTGGTCGATCTGCCCAATGCCAACGGGATGAAGTCCCTTGATCAGCAAACCTATATCCCCACCCCGGAAAGCGGGACATTCTTCCTTTGGGATGCGGGCGACGGGCCAACCGGCGAGGTGGCCGCGTTTGCGCGTGAACAATCGACCACCGATGTGGCCGGTGAGCTGACTGATATGATCCAGACGCAACGGGCTTATTCCTCAAACGCCAAGGTGATTCAGACGGTCAGTGAAATGCTGCAGGAAACCACCAACATCATCCGTTGATGTTGGGTAGCCCTGCGCCTTCCCGTCTTGTAAAATAAGCGAGTAACCCAGCATGAGCATATCCTCCGCCCTGTCCAACGCCTTAAGCGGGTTGACCGCAAGCTCACGCGCGGCCGGCGTGGTGTCTTCCAATCTGGCAAATGTGCTGACCGAAGGTTATGCCACGCGCCAGCTTGAGATTGTGTCACAAACCGGGGGGCCGCGCACCGGGGTGACGATTGTTGGCATTACCCGCAATATTGATCAGGCGCTGCTTGGCGACCGGCGGTTGGCCGACAGCGCAGTGGCCCATTCCGATACGCTGCTGCGTTTTACCGGCCAGTTAGAGCAGGCCGTAGGCACACCGGATGATCCGGCTTCGCTTTCGGGGCGGGTGACGGCGTTTGAAAACAGTCTGATTACCGCCGCCAGCCGACCAGAAGCCCCGGATCGCCTGCAAGCCGCGGTTTCGCGCGCGGGTGAGTTGGCGGCGATTTTATCCAACGTATCAGACGAGATACAAAATCGCCGCGCCGAGGCGGATAATGAGATCAACCGATCGGTGGAGACCATTAACACAAACCTTGAGCAAATCCATGAGCTGAACATCAAGATTGTCCGGGCCAAGGATGGCAGCGCCTCATTGGCCTCACTGCAAGATAGCCGCCAGTCGGCAATTGATCGTTTGTCCGCGTTTATTCCCATCCGGCAGGTGCCCCGGGATGGCGGCGCGGTGGCCCTGTTTACCCCCGGCGGCGCGATCCTTCTTGACAGCAGCCCTGCGGTGCTTGGGTTTACCCCAACGCCGGTTGTTACCCCGCAGATGACTTTGGGCAACAGCCTGCTTTCCGGCCTGCAAATCAACGGCGTTAATGTCAATTTTTCGGGCGGCAACAACCCGATTGGCGGTGGCCGTCTGGCAGCTTTGTTTGAGGTCCGCGATGATCAGGGCGTGGCGGCCCAGACACAGGTGGATGCCCTGGCCCGCGATCTGATTGAACGGTTTCAGCAGGCCGGACTGGACCCCAGCCGCGCGCCGGGCGATCCGGGGTTGTTTACCGATGCCGGCGCGGCCTTCAATGCTGCCAATGAGGTGGGCATTGCCGCACGGATCACGGTGAATGCGGTTGTTGATCCCAATCAGGGCGGTGAGCTCAGGCGCCTGCGCGATGGCCTTGGGGCCACCCTTCCCGGCTCCGTGGGCGAGGCCGGATTATTGCAACAACTGCAGGGGGCTTTGACCACAAATCAAAGCCTTGCATCGGGTAATCTCGGTGTGGTTGCGCGGTCACTTTCCGGGCATATTGGCAGTTTTTCATCCCTGATCGGGCAAGACCGGCTGACCCGTGAGCAAAGCCTCAGTTTCACAACCTCAACCCAAGACGCCCTGAAAGCGCTTGAACTTCAGGGCGGTGTTGATTCGGATGCTGAATTACAGCGGCTGTTGCTGATTGAACAAAGTTTCGGGGCCAATGCCCGCATGATCCAGACCATTGATAACATGATGCAAACCATATTGGGAATTTAACACATGAATCTGACATCCCTCGGAGATCTGGCCCAAAGCTTTGTGCAGCGCCGGCAGGGCATTCAGCTACAACAGGAAATGAGCCGCCTGACTCAGGAGCTTTCCACCGGTGAGGCGGCGGACCTGACTAAGCATCTTGGCGGCCGGTTCGATTTTCTGGCGGATATCGAGCATGATCTGCAAATTTTTGACAGCTACCGCCTGTCAGCCAATGAGGCGCAAAATTCGGCCTTTTTCATGCAAACAGCGCTTGAGCAGGTGCAGACAATGGCCGGAAACCTGAGCAATACGGCCCTGCTTGTGGGCACCGCTGCGGATTCCGGCAGCCTTGTGTCGGTTGCCGCCGAAGGCCAGAGCGGGTTGGATTCAGCCGTCGCATTCCTCAATACAAATGTCGCCGGGCGGGCAATGTTTTCCGGCACGGATATTGGCAATATTCCCCTCATCCCATCCGAGGATATTCTCACAGCCGTGCGCGCGGCCCTTGTTGGTGCCACATCCGTGGCAAATGTGACCACCACGCTTGATACATTCTTTGACACCCCCGGCGGCGGCTTTGAAACCATTGTTTATCAGGGGGGCCTGACAAATCTTGCGCCCTACCAGCTTGGCGACGGCGAATCGGTTGCTCTGAATTTGCGCGCCGATGATCCGGCCCTGCGCGAGGTTTTGAAAAACACCGCCATGGCTGCGATATTGAATGATGCCAGCCTGGCCATAACCGACGGCGAGCGCCATGAACTGGCGGGTCTGGCGGGTCTGGGCCTGTTGAGCGGTCAGGATCAAATTACCGGCATTCGCGCCAATCTTGGCTTTGCCGAAAGCCGGATTGATCAATCGCGCGCCCGCATCGAGGCCGGGGTTGCCAGCCTGTCAATCGCCCGGCGCGATCTGGTCTCAGTCAATCCGTTTGAAACCGCGACCGAGCTGGAAAATGTACAGTTTCAACTTGAAGCGATCTATACCCTCACCGCCCGCACCGCGCGCCTTACATTGTTGAATTTCCTGTCATGATCCAGCCTATATACCGTTTCCTTATCTGCATGGCGGCTGCTGTTGGCATGGCCTCATTGCCGCTTGCCGCCAGCCCGGTTCGGATCAAAGATCTGGTTGAGTTTGATGGTGTGCGCGGCAATGACCTGGTGGGATATGGCCTTGTTGTGGGCCTGAATGGCACCGGTGATGGTCTGCGAAATTCACCCTTCACCGAAGAGCTCATGTCAAATATCCTTGAGCGCCTGGGCGTCAATGTCACCGGCGAGCAGTTCCGTCCGAAAAATGTAGCCTCGGTTATTGTCACCGCCAGTATGCCGGCGTTTTCCCGTGCCGGGGGCAAAATTGATGTGACGGTTTCGGCCATTGGGGATGCCAAAAGCCTGTTGGGCGGCACCCTTGTGATGACCCCGATGAATGCCGCTGATGGCCAGATTTATGCGGTTGCCCAAGGGGCAATCATCGCCGGAGGGGCCTCTGCCACAGGCAATGGCGGCAGTGTGGTTCAGGGCGTGCCTACCGCAGGTGTGATTCCGGCCGGGGCCCGGGTTGAACGTGAGGTGGATTTTGATTTTTCCAAGCTCACAAGTATGCGTCTTGCCCTGCGCGAGCCGGATTTTACAACCGCCAGCCGGATCGAGGCGGCGATAAACGGCACCTTTGGCCGTGTGGTGGCCGTGATGCAAGATTCAGGGACAGTTCAACTTGATATTGCCCGAACTCAACTGCGCTCACCGGCGCATGTCCTAGTCAGGATTGAGAATATCCTGGTTGAGCCGGAACTTAGGGCGCGGGTTGTTGTGGATCAACGCTCGGGTACGATTGTGATGGGGGATGATGTGCGAATTTCCCGGGTGGCCGTATCGCAAGGCAACCTGACACTGAGGGTTCAGGAAATGCCGTTGGTTATTCAGCCCAACCCATTTTCCCCCGGGGAGACCGTTGTTGTGCCCCGGACCCAGGCCTCGATCAATGAAGAGCCGGGCGTTGGTCTGGCGGAAGTGCCGCCCGGCACCTCTTTGTCAGAGGTGATTGCCGGGCTGAATGCCTTGGGTGTTTCGCCACGCGATATGATCGACATCCTCAAAAGCATCAAAGCTGCGGGTGCCTTACATGCTGAATTTATTGTTCGGTAGGGTTGCCACCAGGCCTGCAAGGTTTGATTATTCAGCCGCATCCGCATCCATGTCCTGAATAAGTCGGGTCTCCAGAAGCTGACCATTGCGATAGAGGATCGGATAGGCCACCGCAGAGATATGAGAGTTGACATCGCGCAAGGAGCGCAGGCTTTCCAGATGCAGATCGCTGGTTTCAAAGCTTTCTGCCCGGCCTTCCTGCAAGCGTTTGAGATGGCGTTTGCGGCTTTTGCGCTCAAGATGCTTAATCTCGGTCTTTTCCATCACCAACAAGCGCGCGCTTTCCAGATCATCGGAAATCAGCACATTTGACGCCAGCTTGATATTGGCGGTTACCGCCTCATGCAACCGCACCAACTCGGACAAGCCCTCACTGGAAAACCGCATTTGTTTATCGCGTTTTTCCGCCGCAATCGCAGTCAGGCGTTTTGAAATCACATCACCCGCAGTTTCAAGACGGATGGCATATTCCATCAACCCCCGGATCACTTTTGCCTCGGCTTTGGAGTATTTCTCCATCGGCATGGACGCCACATAAGAGCGAAACTCTGACAGGGCTGCATTCACATGCTCATCCTGGTCGCGCACCATTTTGATCAGGGTCTTGTCGCCGGTTTTGTACATCTCCGGCACCGGGCGGAACATGCGCTCATCCATGTCAATCATCCGCAGCAACTCGCGTTTCAGACTGGCGATTGCCAGATGTGGATTATCCAGTACCGTCTCATCCAAGGCGCTGATCTGCTCCAGCTCGCCGTGCTCGGCCGCCGATACAGCGCTGGCCGGGAACAGCGCCTCAATCGGGGCGGCAAGCATCCGGCAAAATGGCATCACCATCAGCACCAGTGACAGGTTGAACGCAATATGGGCATAGATCAGTGATTGCCCGACACTGGCCAGGATCAGATCATCGGGATGCCCCAGTTTGTTGATCGCCAAAAGGATCACGATTGCCCATGTGCCGCGCAGCATCAGATTGGCAAACGGGATGCGCCGGGCCTCAACCGGCATACCACGGGTAAGCCAGATAGGGATGATTGCACTGCCCAGATTGGCGCCCAAAAGCAGCGATAACGCCGCCGCAAACGGGATCGCGCCGATTTGCGCCAGAGTGACGCACATCAAAATCGCGGCGACGCTGGAATGCATCACAAAGGCCAGCAACGCACCAACCAGAAAGGCAGTAATGAAATCGCGCGCCAGATAGCTGGCAATCGCTGGTAAAAAGGCGCTGTCGCGGATCGGGTCCATCGCCGCACGCAGAAATTGCAGGGATATGAGGATAAAGGCGACCCCCATCAAAATGCGCCCCATCTGCCGCCATTTTCGGTTCTCCATTTTGACAAATAACCAGCCGCCAATGGACAGCAGCACCGGCACCAGCCAATCCAGCTTGAATGACAGCACCTGAATAATCAGCGCCGATCCAAGATCACCACCCAGCACAATCGCCAGCCCCGGCGAAAACGCCAGATAACCGCTGGCGGCAAAACCGGTCACCAGCAATGTCACCGCCGCCGAGCTTTGCAGAATTATCGCCAGCGTCATCCCGGTCAGGCTTGAGCCAAGCATACTGCCCTTTGCGGTCAACCGCCGTTTGAAGGATGCGCCAAAGCTGCGCTCAATCCCGGTGCGTACCATGCGCACCGCAAACAAAAGCAGCATCGTCGCCCCGGCCAGTGAAATCAGAAAGCTGATAATAACCATGATTTATCCATTCACCAATTCGACAAGACCGGCATGAAGCGCGGGCGTGGCCGCTGTGATCACATGTGTTGTGCCGGATTTCAGGGTCAGGGGATTGCCTTGCCAATCGCTTATCACACCGCCCGCCGCCTCAATCACCACCGAAAGGGCGAGGTAATCATAGGGGTGCAGATCGTAATCCACCACCGCATCGGCATATCCCATCGCCACCAAAGCATGGGGGTAACAATCATGGCCCTGCCGCCGGGTTTGCCCCGCCCGCATCAGCCGTCCGAATATTTCCGGGTGCCCCTGAAACACCTTGTCGCTGTCGTTAACATAAAGGATTGCTTTGGCCAAATCCTGTTGCCCTGAGGCGCGCGCCTCTTGTCCGTTCATCACCGCGCCCACATCTTTTTGGCCGATCATCAATTCCCCAAGCGCGGGCATACCGATGATGCCAATATCGGCAATCCCGTGGCGGGTATGACTAAGCAAAAAGCCAAACAGCGGGTGCCCGGACAGAAATGAGCGGGTGCCGTCAATCGGGTCAATGATCCACATGTGATCTTTGTCCGCACCTTCGACCCCGTGTTCTTCGCCAAAAATGCCATCCTCAGGGCAATGTTTGTTAAGATAGTCGCGCACCAAAGCCTCAACCGCGCGGTCGGCCTGGGTGACCGGGCTTTCATCGGGTTTGAACTCGATGCCCAACTGACCCCGGAAATAGCCGCGCGCGGCGGCCATCGCAATATTGGCAATCTCAATCGCGTGATTGCGGGTCTGATCATTGTGCTGCAACATGGTGTTCCTCTTGCTCAGAGACATCCACACGGACACCCCATTCATTCAGTTTTTGCGCCAGCTCCGCGCTTGGCGGTGCATCGCTGACCAAAATATCAACACCCGCCGGGTCAAACCCGCGATGCGGGGCCGAGTGATTAAACTTGGTATGATCCATCGCCATCAAAGTGATCGCCGAAATATCTGAAACCACCGCCGCCAGATCGGCCTCGGCGCTGTTGGCGTATAAAAACCCAAGATTTGGATTGAGAGCATCGGCACTCAGCACCGAGACGTCATAGCAATAGCGCCGCGCCTGATGTTCGGTGACAAACCCAAACGCGCCGCGCTCATTGCTGTGCATCTCCCCGCCCAGCAAAAACACCCGGTTGTTATTGTGCCCCACCAACACCTGCGCCACCGCAACCGAATTGGTGGCAATGGTCAGATGATGACGCACGCGCAATTCCTCGGCGACAAAGGCGGTTGTGCTGGCGACATCCAAAAACAGCGTCATCCCGTCGGAAATTGAGCGCAGAACCGTTCGGGCAATCTGGCGTTTTTCATCAGCATGTTGGGCAATCCGCCGGTAATAGCTGGGGTCTGATTGCGCCCCCACGATATAGGCCCCGCCATGCACCCGCGCCACCGACCCGGCCTTGGACAGCGCCTTGATGGTGCGCCGCACGGTTTCTTCCGACACATCCAGCGCCAGAGCCAGCTCAGAATTGCGCGCAAACCCGCCTGCCCGGCGCATCGCATCCAGCAATTCCAACTCCCGATGTGAGGTTTTTCCTGTCATTTGCGCCCGTGCCCACAGTTTTCAGGGTGAAAACCATGAAACCCACAGGTTTACCAGCTATTTTTTGAGGTTTTGACCGAACTGGCATAAATTTGCCGTGAAACCGGTCAATTCTGACCAAAAGGCCACAAATGAAAACGCCGCCGGGAAACCCCAGCGGCGCTTTATCCGTCCCTCGTAGACGTGTATTTTTATTTGGCCAAAGCGGCTTGCGCCTGATCCACAATCGCGGTGAAGGCGGCAGGCTCATGCACCGCGAGATCGGCCAGAACCTTACGATCCACCTCAACACCCGCCAGATTAAGGCCATTGATGAAGCGCGAGTATGTCAGGGCTTCGTCATGGCTGCGCACGGCGGCATTGATACGCTGAATCCACAGGGCGCGGAAGTTGCGCTTGCGGGCCTTGCGGTCGCGGGTGGCATATTGATTGGCTTTGTCCACCGCTTGGGCGGCAACTTTGAACGTGTTGCTGCGACGGCCATAATAGCCTTTGGCAGCTTTGATTACTTTTTTGTGACGGGCGTGGGTTACGACGCCGCTTTTAACGCGTGACATATCTCAGGTCTCCTTAGCGCGAATAGGGCATCATTGATTTGATAATTTTTGCATCAGCATCACACAAAATGGTGGATCCTCGTGCGTTGCGCAGGAATTTATTCGAGCGCTTGATCATCATGTGGCGTTTGCCAGCCTGGCCCGCCTTCACGCGGCCAGAGGCCGTCATCCTGAACCGCTTTTTGCAGCTCGATTTTGTTTTCATCTTAGGCATTTCCGGCTCCTTTAAGATCGGTACGTTACGCGCGACTCGGCATGCCAAACGGGCCGGACGCGCACTAAGACGCGCCGTATACGCGCCCTTGGGCCGTTTCGCAAGCGAAGAATCACGCGCTTTGGGCCGTAATACAGGCGGTTATCAGATAAACCGGGCAATCACCTCAATCAGCAGGTCGGGAAAGCCAAGAAGGCTGTATTTGTCCGGGTTTTGGCTGATGGCCCAATACACCATTGCGCCCCCAACCAAGAGGGTCAGAAAGGAAATTCTGGGCGCGCGCCGCTCGGCAAATGCAGAAACAATGGTTGGAAGCGAAAAAACCCCTATGAGAGCCCCAATAACAAGCGTCAGATCCGGATCCATTTGACACCCCAAAAATTATAATTTGTGTTTATTCGGGCAGTCTACCCTTTTTCCACCGGATAAATCAAACTTTCCTGACACGGTGCCACCCGCAGGATATTTGTGCTGCCCGGAACATTGAACGGCACCCCGGCGGTGACAACTATTTGATCCTGCTCGGTGGCATATCCATTGGCCAAAGCGGCGCGGGCGGCATTGATCACCGCCATTTTGAAACGGTCCAATCGCTCGGTCACCACGCAGTTCACCCCCCAGCTGAGCGCCAGCCGCCGGGCGGTTTCGCGCTCGCTCGACAGCGCCAAAATAGGCACGCGCGGGCGTTCGCGAGCGACCAGAACGGCGGTGGTGCCGGATTGGGTAAAGCAGCAGATTGCCTTGATGTCGGTGGTCTCGGCAATTTCGCGGGCGGCGGCGACGATGCCATCGGCCACACTTGTGCGCGTGGCCTTGCGCGAGGCTTCGATCAGCTCGGTATAGGTGTCATCGCCCTCAACCTCGCGGGCGACATTATCCATGGTGGTCACGGCCTCAATCGGATAGTCCCCGGCGGCGGATTCGGCCGACAGCATGATCGCGTCCGCGCCCTCATAAATCGCCGTGGCCACATCGCTGACCTCGGCGCGGGTGGGCATCGGGCTTGTCACCATCGATTCCAGCATCTGCGTCGCCACGATCACCGGCTTGGCCGCCGCCCGGCAATCACGCACCAGACGTTTTTGGATCGGCGGCACGTTTTGCACCGGCAATTCCACCCCCAGATCACCGCGCGCCACCATGATACCGTCAGAGACCTCAAGAATGGCGGCAAACTTTGCCACCGCATTGGGCTTTTCAATCTTTGACATGATCGCCGCGCGGCCCTTGCATAGCGCGCGCGCCTCGGCCACATCCTCGGGCCGCTGCACAAAACTGAGCGCCAGCCAATCGACCCCCAGCTCGCAGGCAAATTCCAGATCCTTGCGATCTTTGGCCGAGAGCGCCGCCACCGGCAGCTCAACATCGGGCACATTCACCCCCTTGCGGTTCGAGATCACCCCGCCGATCACCACCTCACAATCGGCAAAATCCTTGCCGCATTGCAGGACTTTGAGGCGGATTTTCCCGTCATTCACCAACAGGGAAGCCCCCGGCTCAAGTGCTGCGAAAATTTCGGGGTGGGGCAGGTTTACACGGGCGCTATCGCCCTCGGCCTTATCCAGATCAAGACGGAATGCGGCGCCGGGTATCAATTCTTCTTCACCCTTGGCAAACACCCCGACGCGCAGTTTTGGCCCCTGAAGATCGGCCAGAATCGCAATCGGGCTGTTGAGATCGGCCTCAACCTGCCGAATGATGCGGTGCTTTTCGGCAATGCCTTCATGGCTGCCGTGACTCATATTGAGGCGAAACACATCCGCGCCCGCCTCGTGCAGCGCCCGGATGGTTTTGTAATCCTCAGAGGCCGGCCCAAGGGTGGCGACGATTTTGACATTGCGTTCACGTTTCATCCAAAGCCTTTCCGGTGGTTCCGCATTCAGGTATATCTGTTAATGTTAACGCTAACAATCCTTATTTCCACATTCACATTCCGGAGCAACTCCCCTAGAGAATGCATGAAGGAATTAACAGTCTAATGACATATCACCCTTTTTCAATCGACGGGGCAAATCGCCCGTCGCGGTGGCTGATTACCTGTGATCATGCCTGCAATACGGTGCCGGATTTCGTCAACGGCGGCGATCTGGGCGTGGCGGCGGAAGATATGGCGCGCCACATCGCTTATGATGTAGGCGCGGCGGGGGTGGCACGCGCGCTGGCGCGGCTGTTGGATGGGCCTGCGATTTTCACCAATTTCTCACGGCTGGTGATTGATCCCAATCGCGGTGAGGATGATCCGACCCTGCTGATGAAGCTCTATGACGGGACTATTATTCCCGGCAATCGCCACGCCGATATGGCCGAGCTTGAGCGCCGTCTTAACCGTTGTCACCGGCCCTATCACACGGCTTTGGCCAAGTTGGCGGCGCGGCGCGAGGATAGCATTATTGTGGCGGTTCACAGCTTTACCCGGCAACTCAGGGGCCGCGCGCCCCGGCCCTGGCATCTGGGCCTGCTTTATGCGGCGGATGAGCGGCTATCGCGGCCCTTACTCAGGCGGCTGGAGGATGAGGCGGATATTTGTGTGGGGGCAAATCAGCCCTATGGCGGGCATTTGCCGGGTGATTCGATTGCCCGCCATGCGATTGCCTATGAGCGGCCCAATATTTTGCTGGAACTTCGCAATGATCTGATTGAAACTGAGGCGCAGCAGGCTGGCTGGGCCAGACGCCTTGCACCGATGTTGATTGAGGCCGCCCAAAGCGCGGGCGTTTAAAGGAGAGCGATGATGGATGATCAAACCCGGATTGAGATTGAGGCCGCTGCGTTCCGGCGTCTGCGCGAGCACCTGATGCAAAAGCGCACCGATGTGCAGAATATTGACATGATGAACCTGACGGGGTTTTGCCGCAACTGCCTGTCGCGCTGGTATCAGGAAGCGGCTAATGAACGCGGCATCGAGATGGATAAAAATGCCGCCCGCGAAGCCTATTACGGCATGACAATGGCGGAATGGAAAGCCAAATATCAAACCGAGGCCAGCGATGAAAAGCGAGCCGCCTTCAAGGTGGCCTTTGCCGAGAATGTGGGCGGGGAGTAGGTGATGCTGTGGTTTTATGGCAAGGTAGGCCGGGCTTAAGCCCGGCTTACTGGAACTGAAACCGATGCACCCGCGAAATTTCATCGCCAAAGGCGCCGCCAGTTATCAGGTGGCCTATGACGGCCCGCCGCAGGATTTTTATTTCCTGCTGCTGCCGAACCTGACCATGCTCGCCTTTAGTGCCGCGGTCGAGCCATTGCGGGTGGCCAATCAGGTCAGCGGCAAGGCGCTCTATCGCTGGTTTGTGATGTCTGGCGATGGCGCACCGGTGAGATGCTCAAACGGCATCATGATCACGCCGGATTCCGGGCTGGAAGATGTGCCAAAATCCGCCCTCGCCTTTGTCTGCGCCGGGACCGAACCCAAGGACAGCATCAGCCCGCGCGCCATCCAGTGGATCAGCCGCCAGCGCGCTTTTGGCTGCAAGGTTGGCGGCATCTGCACCGGGGCGTTCGCGTTGGCCCGGGCCGGGCTGCTGGAGGGCCGGGTCTTTACCCTGCACTGGGAAAATCAGCCCGCCTTTGCCGAGCATTTCATCGGGCTTGAGCCAACCACCAACCTTTATGAAAACGACGCCGGTCTGATGACCTGCGGCGGCGGCAGTGCGGCCACCGATATGATGCTGGACCTGATCGAGACAGACCACGGCAAAGATCTGGCCAATGTGGTGGCCGATATGTGCATTCATGCACGCGCAAGCAATCGTGAAGCGCCGCAAAAATCGCCGCTATCGGCGGCGCTTGGCAGCCGCAACAAGCACCTGATCAGCGCCTTGCAGCAGATGAATGATAATCTGGAAACTCCACTTGAGATGGCGCAGATTGCCCAAGGGGCAAATATCTCACGGCGGCAGCTTGAGCGGTTATTCCGGCGCTATGTATCGGTGACCCCGGCGCAGTTCTATCTTGATCTGAGGGTGTCGCGCGCCCATGCATTGTTGAATGAAACGGCGCTTTCCATCGCCGAGATTGCCGCCGCCACCGGTTTTAACAGCACCTCACAACTGGCCTTGCGGTTTCGTAAGCGATTTGGTCAACCCCCCGGTGCGTTCCGCAAAAGCTGGTCGATGAAAAGAGGGTAAGCCGGGCTTAAGCCCGGCCTACGCCATAAATCAGATCGCGGTTTTCAGGCTTTCTTCCAGGTAAATCTCACGCAGGCGTCTGGCCACCGGCCCCGGCGTGCCATCGCCCAAAGCAACCCCGTCAATCTCCACCACCGGCATGACAAAGGTCGAGGCCGAGGTGACAAACGCCTCCTCCGCCTGCTTGGCCTCATCAATGCTGAAACTGCGCTCCTCCACCTCCATCTGCGCCTCACGGGCAAAGCGCAACACGGCGGCCCGGGTGATGCCGTGCAGGATGTCGTTGGATAACTCACGGGTGATAATCTTGCCGCCTTTGACGATATAGGCGTTGTTGCTGGTGCCCTCGGTCACCTTGCCGTCCTCCACCAGCCAGGCATCATCACATCCCGCCGCCTTGGCCATCATCTTACCCATCGACGGATAAAGCAGTTGCACGGTCTTAATATCGCGACGGCCCCAGCGGATGTCGTCGATCGAGATCACCTTAAAGCCTTTCTCCGCCATCGGATTATCCGCCAGCAGGGGCTTGGACTGGGTAAACATCACCAGCGTCGGTTTGGTGGTCTCGGGATCGGGAAATACAAAATCCCGGTCGCCATCTGATCCGCGCGTAACCTGCAAATAAATCAGCCCGTTATCAATGCCGTTCAGCCGCACCAGCTCGCGGTGAATGTCCAAAAGCTCATCCATATCGCAGGGCGCATTCATATCCAGCTCACGCAAGGATCGCGCCAGCCGCTCGGCATGGCCCTCAAATGAGATCAGCTTACCACCCAAAACGGTGGTCACCTCATAAACCCCGTCCGACATCAAAAACCCACGATCAAAGATTGAGACCTTGGCCTCGGTTTCAGGCAGATACTCGCCGTTTACATAAACTGTGCGCATAATATTCATCCCCATAATTTTGCCGCAGGCGGGTGCACCCCATCCGCGTCAAATGTCAAAGCGTTATCCCGGTCTTCGGCCAACAGAAGCGGCCCGTCAAGGTCTGTTATCATCACGCCCTGTGCTACCAGTGTCGCCGGGGCCATGGCCAAGGATGAGCCAACCATGCAGCCCACCATCACCCGATACCCCTCGGCCCGTGCCGCATCCCTAAGCGCCAGCGCCTCGGTCAACCCGCCGGTTTTATCCAGCTTGATATTCACCACGTCATATTTGCCCTTGAGGCCCGCCAATGATGCCCGGTCATGACAGCTTTCATCGGCACAAACCGGCACCGGCCGCTCAATCCCCAAAAGCGCGTCATCGTCACCCGCAGGCAAGGGCTGCTCCACCAGCGCCACCCCAAGCCGCACAAGATGCGGGGCCAGATCGGCATAAACCTCGGCACTCCAGCCCTCATTAGCATCAACAATAATGGTTGATTTTGGCGCGCCAGCCCGCACCGCCTCAAGCCGCGCCATATCATCAGGCGTGCCCAATTTGATCTTCAGCAAAGGCCGAAAGGCATGTTTTGCCGCCTGCGCCCGCATGTTCTCAGGCGTGTCCAGCGACAGCGTATAGGCGGTAATCTCAGGCCCCGGTGCCGCCAGCCCGGCCATCTGCCACACCCGCTTGCCCGCCTTTTTGGCTTCCATATCCCACAGCGCACAATCCACCGCATTTCGCGCCGCCCCGGCGGGCAACAAATCATAAAGTGCTGCCCGGTCAAAATCTGGCGGCAGCCCTTCAACCTGCGCTGTCACACTTTTCAGCATCTCGCCATATCTCGCATAAGGCACACATTCGCCCCAGCCCCGATCATCGCCATCGCGCAGCCGAACCGTCAACACTTTCGCCTCGGTCCGCGACCCACGCGAAATGGTAAACACCTGCGCCAGCTTAAAAACATCGCGCGTCACTGAAATCTGCACGGAGCCTCCTTTCATTTTTCCCTAAAGCGTTTCGGGATTAACTTGAGGCACAAGTAAATTTCGAAACGCTCACAACATCAATAGGGTCCGGGCGTTTCGCGCCAAACCTGTGAGTCATGTTTTTCACGAAACGCTTTAAATACTCCCGCCGGAGGCATCCCAAAGCAAACCAAAACCGCAGCCACAAATTAAATCGCGGCCAACGCATCCACCAGCTTACCCGGCCCAAAGCGGTACGGGTCCGTGGCCACCACCTCCATTTGGGTCTCAACCCCCGCCAGATAATCCCGCGCGCGGGCCTCGTCCATATGCTGAGTATTTACCGACACACCAACCACCTGACAGGCCGGATTGGCCACCTGCGCCAGCGGCAAAGCGGTATCGCGCAACCGCTCCAGCGTCGGCAGAGCAAACCCCGGAAGCCCGCGCATATGATCACGGGTCGGCTCATGCGCCAGGATCAGCGCATCGGGCTGCCCGCCGTGGATCAGCGCCATGGTCACACCGGAATATGAGACGTGAAACAGGCTGCCTTGCCCCTCAATCAGGTCCCAGTGATCGGCGTCATTGTCAGGCGTAAGATATTCCACCGACCCGGCCATGAAATCGGCAATTACCGCGTCCAGCGGCACCCCGTGGCCAGTGATCAAAATACCGGTCTGCCCGGTGGCGCGGAACGTGGCCTTCATCCCCCGCTTATGCATCTCGGCTTCCATCGCCATCGCGGTATACATTTTACCAACCGAACAATCTGTGCCCACGGCGAGACAGCGCTTGCCCGTGCGTTTCACCCCATTGGCAATCGGATAGCCGACGGTCGGCACCCGCACATCATGCAAGGTGCCGCCAAAGGTCTGCGCAGCGGCCACCAGATCGCCCTCATCGCGCAGCAGGTTATGCAGCCCGCTGGCAATATCATACCCCATCTCAAGCGCTTGGATCAGCACCTCTTTCCAAGCGGCCGATATGAACCCGCCACGATTGGCCACGCCGATCACAAGGGTTTTGGCCCCGGCTTCGCGGGCCTCGGCCAATGTCATGTCGGTGAGATTCAGATCAGCCCCACAACCCGGTAGGCGAATCTGCCCAAGGGCATATTCAGGTCGCCAGTCGCGGATACCAATGGCCACTTTCGCCGCCAGCATATCGGGCGCATCGCCCAGAAACAAAACATAGGGTGTCTCAATCATCGCGCATGTCCTTTTCGGCCCCTAGGGGGAGAATCATCTGACCGGCAGTTTTATACGAATTTACCGGGAAATCCTGTTGAAGCTGCGCTGATTTACGACATCTATGCAATTTTCTTCGACTAAATGAGCCATGTGTAAAATATCCTCCTGCCACAAATCCTGCCAATGCAAGACGGGCTTGCACCGGGCCGCGCAATTTAATACCGGTTGCACCAACTGCATTGTAATTTCCTTACTGAGAGAACCCCAAGATATGAGCTTTCGCCTTCAGCCCCCCGCCCCGGCCCGTCCCAATCGTTGTCAGTTGTTTGGCCCCGGCTCAAACGCCAAACTGTTCCCCAAAATGGCGGCAAGTGCGGCGGATGTGATCAATATTGATCTGGAGGATTCCGTGGCCCCCACCGACAAGGACGCGGCCCGCGCCAACGCGATTGAGGCGATTAATTCGATTGACTGGGGCAAGAAATATCTGTCGGTGCGGATCAACGGATTGGATAGCCCGTGGTGGTATCGCGATGTGGTGGACCTGCTGGAAAAGGCCGGCGCGCGGCTGGATCAGATCATGATCCCCAAGGTGGGTTGTGCCGCGGATGTCTATGCGGTGGACGCTTTGGTCACCTCAATCGAGGCCGCCATGGGCCGCAAAAAACCGATCAGCTTTGAGGTGATTATCGAAAGTGCGGCGGGTATCGCCCATGTGGAAGAGATCGCCGCCTCGTCCCCCCGCTTGCAGGCGATGAGCCTCGGCGCCGCTGATTTTGCCGCCTCCATGGGCATGGCCACGACGGGCATCGGCGGCACTCAGGAAAATTATTATATGTTGCAGGACGGCCAGAAATACTGGTCCGATCCCTGGCACTGGGCGACAACGGCGATTGTCTCGGCTTGCCGCACCCACGGGGTTTTGCCGGTTGATGGCCCGTTCGGCGATTTCTCCGATGATGAGGGTTTTAGGGCACAGGCGCGGCGGGTAGCGACCCTTGGCATGGTGGGCAAATGGGCAATCCACCCCAAACAAATCGCCCTTGCAAATGAGGTCTTCACCCCGTCCGACGAGGCCGTCACCGAAGCGCGTGAAATTCTTGCGGCGATGGATACGGCCAAGGCCAACGGCGAAGGGGCCACGGTTTACAAAGGGCGTCTGGTGGATATTGCCAGCATCAAACAAGCCGAGGTGATCGTGCGTCAGGCGGAAATGTTTGAGGGGTAACGTAGGGTGGGTGCAACCCACGCCCGCCCGTGTAACCGAATGCGCCGACGCGTGGGTTGCACCCACCCTACATTTTCTGCAACCGGGTGATCAGCCGCACGCTGCGCCTGAGTGCTGTGGCCAGTGCGCCGATGGCCACGATCCACAATGCGATCCGCAATATCTCAAAGCTCCCGCCCCAGAGCGGTTGCAAAATCGCTATCACAACCGCCAAGGTGATCAACGCCATGCGCTGCGGCTTGGCCATCGGGCCGCAAAAATCATTCTCGCCCGTAGTGGCGCGGCCCAGCTCGCGGATATAGGCGGTGGTGAGCGCGGCAGCCGCGGCGGCCCAGCCCAGCGCGGGCACCCCAAGACCAGTGCCAAGCCCCACCAGTATCAGCACATCCGACACCCGGTCCGGGGCTTCGTTCCAGAAGACTCCGTCGGGCGCGGATTTACCGGCTTCCACGGCAACCATGCCGTCAAGCAGGTTACAGATCAGCCGGAGTTGACAGAACAGCGCCGCGAGAATGAGCAACAAAAACCCGCTAAAACCCGGCATTGAAGCGCCGAAATAAAACGCCAGCCCGGCGAGGGCGGCGGCGATCATGCTGGCCATTGAGATTTGATTGGGGGTGATTTTTGTCTGAGCCAGCTTTGCGGTCAGGCGCTTGGCCCATCCGGTGTTGCGGCTGGCAATCGGGCGTCGGTCGGTCATGGCCTGCGCCTCCACATAAGAAAATTATAGCTCAGGGCATAAAGGCTGGCCACGGAAAACGGCAGGCTGATGGTGCGGGCCACCTCAGGCGTGCCCGCCGCCAGATGCGCCGCCACCAATAGGCAAAATGAGACGCTGAGGGCAATCACCGGCGGTAGCCACCAACCGAATGCGCGCGCCACATGACCGCGCAAAAAATCCAGCGTGCGTTTGAGGGCAAATGTGATTGCCCCCGATAGTGCCCCTTGCAAAACCCCGGCAATCAGCGGCTTGGGCATGGGGTGACTCCAGTTGGCATAGGCGGCCCAACTGCCCATCATCACAAAGGCAAAAAGCACATGCACCAGCCCGCTTTGCGCCAGCCGTGCGATCACTGGCCCCACCAGTAATGGGTCAGATGGAAAAAGATCGGCGCGGCAAAGATCACCGAATCAAGCCGGTCAATAAAGCCACCATGCCCCGCAATGACATCACCCCAATCCTTCACCCCCCGGTCGCGTTTGATGGCCGACATCACCAGCCCGCCGAAAAATCCCATCAGCGCGATGATCATCGCCATGATCCCGGCCTGCCAGAAGGTAAACGGCGTGATCCACCAAAGGCCGGTGCCCAAAACGGTGGCACTTAGAACCCCACCAACAAAGCCTTCGACGGTTTTTGACGGCGACAGGCGCGGCGCGATTTTGGTTTTACCGGTCAGCTTGCCCCAGATATATTGCAGCACATCACTGGCCTGCACCACGATGATCAGGAAGGCGATCAGCAGGATATTCTGGCCATCATAGCCGGGAATTTCAAGGCTCAGAAGCGCGGGTACATAAGAGATGCAATAGATCGTGACCATCGCCGCCCATTGCACCTCGGCCACGCGGATCAGGAAGTTTTCAGATTCGCCCCGGATCACCGACAGGATCGGCAGGCCAAGGAACACATAAACCGGGATGAAGATGGTATAAAACCCGTACCAGTCGGTCCAGATCAGGATATATTGCATCGGCAACACGATAAAAAACACCGCCACCAGCATCCAGTGATCGGCGCGCCGCGCATTGGTCAGGGTGACAAATTCGCGCAAGGACGCGAATGAGCAGACGCCGAATAATATGATCACCCCGCTGCGCCCGGCCCAAAACGCAAGGCCCAGCAAGATGGCCATCACCCACCAGGCATTGATCCGCGCGTTAAGATTTTCAATCACCGCCCGTGAGGCCCTGTCGCGTGGCCGGGCCGACAGCAGGCTACCAATGGCCGAGGCCACGGTCAGGATGATCAGCACCCCCACCAGAAGCGCCATCAGTTTTGTGTTATAGCTGCTCATGAGGCAATATCCTCGCCGGGGCCAAGCGCCAACACTGCGTTTTGCGCGCGATCGAGAAATTTGCGTTTATCCTCGCCCGGTTTCAAGGCAATCGGCGGGCCAAAGGTAACGGTGCAGATGAACGGGATCGGGATGATCTCACCCTTGGGCAGCACCCGGTTGAGGTTTTCGATCCACACCGGCACCAGCCGCACATCGGGGCGCTTTTCGGCCAGATGGTAAATCCCCGGCTTGAATGGCAGGATTTTTTCATCGCCTGAATTACGCAGGCCTTCGGGAAAAATGATCAGGCTTTCCTCGGCGTCTAATGCCTCAAGCATTTGCTCAACCGGGTCCAGCGTTCTGGTTTCGGGATTACGGTCAATCAGCACCGCATTGATCACCTCGCGGCCGATAAAGCTTTTGAGTTTTGAGGTCAGCCAGTAATCCGCCGCCGCCACCGGCCTTGTGCGCCGCCGGACATGCGGCGGCAAAACCGTCCACAGTAGAATGAAATCACCATTGCTGGTGTGGTTGGCGAAATAGATGGTAACATCATCCCCCGGCTCAACCCCTTTCCAGAAGCCGCGCACCGCAGTGATAAAGCGCGAAAACCAGATAATGGCGAGGCCGAATAATTTGGCATAAAGGCGTTTCAAAATAATTCAGGGCCTGTCATTGCATTGCGTTAAGGTTTGATAACAGAACTATCCACCAAAACACACTTCTGTAAATCCTGACTTGACAGGGTTATGCGCGGTAACGTGCCAGAAACATATCAACCGCGCCGTCAACCACCCGGCTGATCTGGGCCTCAGAGACCTCGTCAGCCATGCCACATAAGCAGCGCACAAACAGATCACTTTTGCACAATTCGCCAAACTGATTGGCGGCCAGTTCTATATCGTCAATCTTCAGCACGCCCCGGTCACAATATTTCTGCAACAATATGGTCATGCGCTCACAGACAAGCGCCGGGCCGGATTTGTAAAACCGGCGGCCAAGCTCGGGAAAACGGTGCGATTCCGACACGCAGATGCGAAAAACCTGCTGGCCGAAATTTGACAGGAAAAACCGCAGAATCCGATTGGCAGCCACCCGCAGCACATCCTCAACCGGGGCCTCTGCATCAATCACCTCCAGCGCTTCATCGGCCTGCCGGTTGCATTCCAGCCGGGCCACTTCGGAAAACAGCAGGCGTTTATCTGGGAAATAACTGTAAAGCGTGGCCTTCGAGACACCGGCCTCGTGGGCGATTTCATCGACGCTGGCGCCTTCAAATCCGTCGCGCATGAAAATGGCGCGCGCGCCTTCCACGACCTGATCAAACTTGCGGCCTTTTTTAATTTCTGCGGCCATGACCGACATATGCATCCCCTGACTGAATATTAACAGTCTAGTCGTGATGCCCCCCTTCTCGCAAGCTTTACCGCACGGGAATGTGGGCGGGAAAGCCCCGCCCACATCATAATTTAGTTACTTGTTAACGTCCGTGCTGTCGCGGGTCACCGGCGCAGGGGCCGGATCAGGGTAGGTCAGGTTTGGCGTCAAGCTGCTCAGGTTAAAAGCCGATGAGGCGGCAGGAACAAAAGCGATGCCAAGGGCAAGGGTGAGAGCCGTGAGTGTGTGTTTCATTTCATTATCCTTTTCTGAACTGGTTGGTTCACTTATTGCAAACTAAACCGTATAGTTCAGAATGCAAGAGAAAAATGAACCATTCTGTTTAGTTTTTTTGATTATGGTTTAATAACAATAGGATATAGGGAAATATTTTCCTCATATACGCCCTATATTTCGCGACTCAGGCCAGCCCGGGCAGCCATAAAACGATCATCGGGAAGGCCACCAGCAGGCCGATTGTCACGGCATCGGCAATAAAGAACGGCATGACGCCGCGAAACACGTCCTGCACGCTCAGATCGGGCCGCACCCCGGCCACAACAAAGCAATTTAGCCCGATGGGCGGGGTGATCAGGCAAAACTCGGCCATTTTAACCACCAAAATGCCAAACCAGATGGCGCACATCGGGCCGGACATGCCAAAGGCGCTGTCGGCGGCTGAGACAAATTCGCCACCATTCAGCGCCATCACCGCCGGATAAACCACCGGCAGGGTCAGTAAAAGCATTCCAATGGCGTCCATGAACATGCCCAACACCGCATAGGCCAGCAAGATACAGATAAGAATCAGAATCGGTGCCATGCTGAGCGAGGTGATCCAATCGGAAAACGCGGCGGGCAGATGGGCAAATCCCAAAAACCGCACATAGATCAGCACGCCCCAGATGATGGTAAAGATCATCACGCTCAGCTTGGCGGTTTCCATCAAAGCATCCTTGAGCTGCGCCCAGCGCATCCCGCGATAAACCGCGATGACAAACACCACAAACGCGCCAATGGCCCCGCCCTCGGTCGGGGTGCCCCAGGCATCGCCGCCAAACGGGTTATAGACAAAGAAAACGATGCTCATGACCACAAACACAATCGGCAGGGCGGGCGGCAAAGAAGCAAATCTTTCGCGCCAGGTAAAGCCGGTGACGGGCGGGCCAAAGCCCTTGATCGTCATCGCCATGCCGATGATCAGGAAGGCATAGACAAAGGCCGAGAACACCCCGGGGATGAAGCCGGCCAGCAGGAGTTTGCCCACGTCCTGCTCGACTATTATGGCGTAAATCACCAAAATGGCCGAGGGTGGAATAAGACTTGCCAATGTGCCTGCTGCGGCCACAACCCCGGCAGCAAAACGTTTGTCATAGCCAACCTCAAGCATCTCGGGGATGGCAATCCGGGCAAACACCGCCGCCGTGGCAACAGACGCGCCCGATACGGCGGCAAACCCGGCGGTGGCAAACACGGTGGCCACCGCAAGCCCCCCCGGCACCCATGCAATCCAGCGTTTTGCGGCCTCAAACAGCGCCTTGGTCAGGCCTGCGTAATAGGCCAGATAGCCGATCAGAATAAACGTGGGGATCAGGCTGAGCGCCTGACTTGAGACCTTGGAATGCGGCACCTGCCCTGCGGCTTTCACCCCAACGATCAGCGCCTTGGTGAATTTATCGGGGGCATAGCCGAACTTGGCCCAGAAAATCCAGATGATGCCGATCAGGCCCGACAAAGCGGCGGCAAAGGCCACGCGCATCCCAAACACCACCAAAAACAGCATCCCGCCGGTGACCACCAGCCCAATATCTATCGGCTCCATCACCCGGCCCCTTTATCTTCTTGGCGATCTTCTTGGCTTGAGACATGTTCGGCCTCAAGTGCGGCTTGCGTCGCCGCATCAATCACCAACGGCACCGCAACGGGCCGCTCGCGGCCATGGATAAAGGCCCCGCCGTAGCCCCAGACCTGCAACATCAGCCGCAAACAAAGCACCCCAAACGCCACCGGCACCAGCAGTTTCGCGGGCCATAACGGGATGCAAATATCAATCGAGCAGTCACCGCTCCACCACGGCGCGTCCATATCGACACTGCGCAGAAAATGCGCCCACGAACCCCAGACCAGCAGCAACATCAGGATGAGAATCGCCAACGTGGTGAACAGCTCTGCCAGCCAAAGCGCCCGGCCTTTCAGTGCGCCCACCACAATATCCATGCGGATATGCCCACCCTCGCGCTGCACATAGGCAACACCCATGAAGGCAATCAACGGCATCGCTTGTTCTATCCAATCGACATATCCGAACAGGGGGGAATTAAACAAATTGCGCCCGCCCACCGAAATCACCGCCAGAAGCATCAGCAAAAACACCGCCAGCCCGCTGATCAGCGCCAGAAACTTTTCCAGCTTGAACAAACTCAGATCAAGACGGCTCAGACGGCTGCCATCTTCCAGCACGGATGCACTTCCTGCCATGATTTGAATGTCCTTTGAGGGGGGGAATAACGACGGGCAGCCCCCGAAAAGGCCGCCCGTTATGGAACGCCGGGTCGGTGACTACCCGCGCATATCCGCCAGTGTTTTCATCACCAGATCATACAGCTCCTGCCCCGGAAGGCCGCGCGCGTTCATGTCTTTGATCCACGCCTCACGGATCGGATCCGCCGCCACTTCGCGAAACTTCGCCAGCTCGGATTCAGGGATTTCCACCTTGGTCACACCTTTTTCGACCAGTATATCCTCCCATTTGCCCAAAAGCTGTTTGTAATTATCCACATAATGCGCAATCGCCTCATCAACCGAGCTGTCCAATGCGGCGCGGTTTTCATCGCTCAGGTCATTATAAGCGTCAATATTCACCACCACCGGGCAGTTTACCGTGCCGGGGTTGAGGTTCGACGTCCACCAATCCGCCTGATTAATAGTCCCAAACGCCAGATGCGCGTGCGGCGCAAAGGCCACCGTATCGACCACGCCCGATTCCATCGCGTTATAGGCCTCGGTCGCCGTCACGGATGTGGGCACCGCGCCGACAGCAGCAAAAGCTTTGCCAATCCCACCGGTGGCGCGCACCCGCATCCCCTTGAAATCAGCCAAAGAATCGCGCGGCTCGCCGGTGCCGACGATATTGTATTGCGGCATTGGCGAGGTCATCAGTAATTTGGCATTCCACCGCGCCAGATCGGCCTGCACCGCCGGATGGGCGTAAACCGCGTTGCTTACGGCGACCTCTTCTTCAAGGGTTTTGACGCCCAAAAACGGCAGTTCAAGCACCGTAATGGTGGGGTTTTTATCGCGGTGATAGCCGGCACAAAACTGCGCCATCTCAAACGCGCCGATGGAAATGCCGTCAAGGTTTTCCTTGTTCTTGGACAACCCGCCATAGCTGATATTGAGGGTAAATTCGCCATTGGTTTTGGCGCTCACCAGCTCGGCCAGCTTCTCAACATGCTCGGTAAAGGCCCGGCGCTTGCCCCAAAGTGAAACATTCCATTCCACCGCCATCGCTTGGGTGGCAAAGCCCAGTGTCAAAGCCGCAAGTGCCGCAGTATTCATAAGTTTACGCATATGTTCCTCCCAGAACTTTTGTTGATTTGCACAGTTGATTTGCGCCGTAGTTTAGCGATTTCATCCGGTAACGCCATGGTATATTGCCACAAAAAATGAAACAGCTTGAATAGCCGCGCAAATCGCTTGAATAAAACGCCCGTATCAGTAATTTAGAATAATTCTAAAAAGGAGCCACCATGATCCCCGGATTTTCATCCCGCCGCCGTTTTTCCGATCTCAGCGAGCGTGAGGTGTTGGCGCTGGCCATATCTTCGGAAGAAGATGACGCCCGGATTTACCGCAGCTACGCCGAGATGCTGCGCAAGGATTATCCCGACAGCGCCAAGGTGTTTGATGGCATGGCGGCTGAGGAAGACGGCCACCGCCAGCAGTTGATTGATATGCATATCAAGCGCTTTGGCGATGTCATCCCGCTGATCCGGCGCGAGCATGTGGCGGGGTTTTACGCCCGTCGCCCGGTCTGGCTGATGCAGAACCTCACGATTGAGCGCATCCGCGATGAGGCCGCCGCGATGGAGCGCGACGCCGAGCATTTCTATCTCACTGCCGCCACCAAAAGCACCGATGCCGCCACCCGTAAACTGCTGGGCGATCTGGCCGCCGCCGAGGCCGGGCACCAAAATGCCGCCACCACGCTGGCGATTGAACATCTTGACAAAAATGCCCTGGATGCCGAAAGCCGGACCGCCAAGCGTCAGTTTCTGCTGACCTGGATTCAGCCCGGTCTGGCGGGGCTGATGGATGGCTCGGTATCCACGCTGGCCCCGATATTTGCCACCGCCTTTGCCACCCATGATACCTGGACCACCTTCCTTGTGGGCCTCGCCGCATCCATCGGCGCGGGCATTTCAATGGGCTTTACCGAAGCGGCCAGCGATGATGGCGAGCTTTCCGGTCGCGGCTCGCCGGTCAAGCGCGGCTTTGCCTCAGGGATTATGACCACGCTGGGCGGGTTGGGCCATGCCCTGCCCTATCTGATCACCGATTTTTGGACCGCGACAACCATCGCCATGATTGTGGTGGCGATTGAGCTGTGGGCGATTGCGTGGATCCAAAACCGTTTCATGGACACGCCGTTTTTCCGCGCCGCGTTTCAGGTGGTGCTGGGCGGGGCTTTGGTATTCGCCACCGGGGTGCTGATTGGCAGCGGCTAACTCACCCGCGCAAATCCTTGGGAGAGCCCATCACCACATAAGACGTAATCGCATTGACCTGTGGGAGTGTGCCGATCACGTCGGTATGAAACGCCTTGTAGCTGGGCAAATCCGCCACCTCAATACGCAGCAGATATTCCACCGAGCCGGTGATGTTGTGACATTCCACCACCTCGGGGGCCACTTCCATGGCGCGCTCAAAGGCCACTTGGCTGGCCTTGGTGTGGGAATTCAGGCCGATGGTGGTAAAAGCGGTGAAACCAACCCCCATCGACTGCCGGTTCAGCACCGCACGGTAGCCCGCAATCACCCCGCGTTTTTCCAATGCCGCCACCCGGCGCAAACAGGCCGAGGCGGAAAGCCCGACCTTTTCCGCAAGATCAAGATTGCTGATCCGGCCATCGCGCGTAAGCACACGCAATATATTATCGTCAATTATATCCATAACGCCGCATAATTGCATATTTATTCCCTAAACGCAAAAAAACGCAATTCAATGGCGTTAATATGTGCATAAGGTTGCTCGCATGACCTATGACCTTTTTACAGCCCTGGCCGCTTTCGCGCTGATCACCGTGATCACGCCGGGGCCAAATAACCTGATGCTGATGGCCTCAGGCGCGAATTTTGGGTTTCGGCGCACGGTGCCGCATATGCTGGGCATCGGCATGGGCTTTCCGGTGATGGTATTCTGTGTCGGCATCGGGGTGATGCAACTGTTTGATCTGTGGCCGCTCAGCTACATGATCCTCAAGGTTTTAAGCGTGGTTTACCTGCTGTATCTGGCGTGGAAGATGGCCCATGCCGCCCCACCGGAAAAGGCGCAGGCCGAAGGCAGGCCCCTCACATTCCTGCAATCGGCGGCGTTTCAATGGGTCAATCCCAAAGCCTGGACCATGGCGCTGTCGGCGATCACGCTTTACGCCACGGGCCGCGATTTAACCGCCATATTGTGGGTTGCAGGCGTCTATGTCTGCGTCTCAATGATCAGCACCACGGGGTGGACTGTATTGGGCCAACAAATGCGGCGATTACTGAAAAACCCACGCCGGTTGCAAATCTTCAACTGGTCGATGGCGGTTTTATTGGTTGCCACCTTGATCCCTGTGCTATTGCCCTGATTATGCGCCTCACCATGCTGCATACCGCGCAGGTCCACTGTGCCACGTTTGACGCCCTGCGTGATCGGATTGCGCCGGGGGTTGATCTGGTGCATGTGGTGCGCCCCGATTGGCTGATGCGGGCGCAAACCGGGATAACCCCGGAATTAACAAAGGAAATTACCGAGTCCATCATGGCGGTGACAGATAAAACGATCTGCACCTGCACCACCCTTGGCCCTATCGCGGCCAACGCCGGGGCGATCCGCATTGATCAGCCGATGATGCGCGCCGCGGCAAAGGCGGGCGGGCCTGTTGTGATGGCCTATTGCCTGAGCAGCACGCTCAATCCCAGCATGGCCCTGCTCAAATCCGAGATGACTGCCGCCGGGAACACATCAAACATCCACCCGCTGCCGTTGCTTGCCCATTGGCGGCTTTTTACAGCCGGGGATCACGCGGGGTTCGCCAAAGCCATCGCCGGGGGCCTCCGCCGGGCACATATCCCCGCCAAGGCCACAATCGTTCTGGCGCAGGCCTCGATGGCCGGGGCGGCGGAAATGTTGCCGGATTTGGATGTGCTGGTGCTGGCCTCGCCGGAACTTGCGCTAAAGACGGCACTGGCCGGGATTTGATTGCAAATTCCCCACGCTGCGGCCATATAGCATTGGCCAAGCTTTGGAGTGCGACATGACCAACTACCTCGACTTTGAAAAATCCCTGTCCGAGATTGAAGGCAAGGCCGAAGAGCTGCGCGCGATGGCGCGGGCCAATGAGGAAATGGATGTTGAAAAAGAGGCGGCCGCGCTGGATAAAAAAGCCGCTGATCTGCTGAAAGAGATTTACAGCGGCCTCAGCCCATGGCGCAAATGTCAGGTGGCGCGGCACCCCGACCGGCCCCATTGCAAGGATTACATTGCCGCGCTGTTTAATGAATACACGCCACTGGCCGGAGACCGCAATTTTGCCGATGATCACGCGGTGATGGGCGGGTTGGCGCGCATCGGTGATCGTCCGGTGATGGTGCTGGGGCATGAGAAAGGCAACAACACCAAAACCCGGATCGAGCGTAATTTCGGCATGGCCCGGCCCGAGGGCTACCGCAAGGCCATTCGCCTGATGGAGATGGCCGACAAATTCAACCTGCCTCTGGTCACGCTGGTCGATACCCCCGGCGCCTATCCCGGCAAGGGCGCCGAAGAACGCGGCCAGTCTGAGGCGATTGCGCGCGCCACCCAAAAATGCCTGCAAATCGGCGTGCCGCTTGTGAGCGTGATCATCGGCGAAGGCGGCTCAGGCGGGGCCGTGGCCTTTGCCACCGGCAATGCGCTGGCGATGCTTGAGCATTCGATCTATTCGGTGATCTCGCCCGAAGGCTGCGCCAGCATCTTGTGGAAAGACGCCGAAAAGATGCGCGAAGCCGCCGAGGCCCTGCGCCTGACCGCGCCGGAACTGAAAAAGCTGGGCGTCGCCGATCAGATCATCCCCGAGCCAATGGGCGGCGCGCACCGCGACCCGGAGGCGGCGATCAAATCCGTCGGCAAGGCGATTGAAAAGATGCTGGATGATCTCTCTGGCAAGACCCGAGAAGAGCTGATTGCCCACCGCCGCGATAAGTTCATGAAGCTGGGCGACAAGGGCCTTGCCGCCTGACCCATGAAAAAATCAATGCAGCGCTTTACCCCATCCCTCATCCGCCTTGCCCTGCTTTGCCTGCTGGCGCTGGGGATATTTGCACACCCGTTAAGTGCCAAAACCATTGAGCAGCGCCTCACCATCAGCCTGCCACCGGGCAACGGCCCGTTTCCGGCAGTAATCTTGATGCATTGGACAAACGGGCCGGGGGCGGCAGAACGCAAATGGGCCAAAGCGCTGAATGCCAATGGCATCGCGGCGGTGACGCTGAAAAGCTACAGCCGGATCACCGGTGGGTTTTCCAAATACGAATCCCGCGTGCCCGAGCGCATCACCCACCTGCAACAGGCCACCAAATATGTCAGCGCCCAAAGCTGGAGCAACGGCCGCATCTCCGTCCTTGGCCGCTCGCACGGGGCTTGGGCGGTGATTGACGCGCTCAAGGCCGGGGCGATTGGATCAAAACTATACCGGGCGGTGGCCTCGGCCCCGCGCTGCGGCGGGCCACGCGGCAAAAGCGTGTCTTTCCAAAGCCGCACGCCCTTGCTGATTGTGGTGGGCAAATATGACCGGGTAACATCGCCGTCCGACTGCAAGGCCTTCGCCGCCCGCGCCAAAGCCAAGGGCGAGGCGGTATCGGTGGTCGAATATCCCGCCGGTCATGAGGTTGATATAAAATCCCAAGCGGCGATGCAGCGGATTTTGAGCTTTCTGAAGGGCTGAACCGCAACAGGGGTGGATGCAAATCCCTGATTTGATGTTTATGTAGGGATCAGATGATTCTCACGACCTTAAAAAAGGAGTCCCCCCATGGCACTGCGCATCAACGATACCGTCCCCGATTTCACCGCTGAAACCGATCTGGGCACCATCAGCTTTCACGACTGGATTGGCGATAGCTGGGCCATCCTGTTTTCCCACCCCAAGGATTTCACCCCGGTCTGCACCACCGAATTCGGCGCCGTGGCGCGGCTGACGGATGAATGGGAAAAACGCGGCACCAAAGTAATCGGCGTCTCGGTTGACGGCGTGGAAGACCACAAGAAATGGAAATCCGACATCGAAAAAGTCGGCGGCTCCCCCGCGAAATTCCCGATCATTGCTGACGAAGAGCTGATGGTCTCCAAAGCCTTTGATATGCTGCCCGCCGAGGCCTATCTGCCCGATGGCCGCACCCCCGCCGACAGCGCCA
>CAZZKL010000014.1:0-16443 GCA_964655135.1 uncultured Roseovarius sp.
CGATCACACTGATGGCGTTCAGCAAAGCCGCCATGGCCGGAGCGTCTTTAATACGCAAACTTTCGATCTTCAGCTTGCCTTTATAACTGCCTTTTTCCGGCGCCGGTGTCAGCACCAAATCCAGCGTGCCATCGCGCGCCTGCTTGAGCAGCCCGGCCGAACTCATGACCCCGCCAGCATTGTCTGATTTGATATAAAAGGCACTGCGCCCGCCTTGGGGCACAACCCGACCGGTGATCGCAGCGCCACCATTGACCCGACCGGTAAAATTGCCCGCAACACCGCGCGACATATCCAGATTTGCGCGAAACTGCGTCAGGGCAATACCATCGGAAATCTGCAAACTATCGAGGGCCAGCGAGACCGGGCCACCGTTCTTTTCACGCGCGCCTTCCCCAGAACCGCCAAGGGATGTCTGGCGCAGATCAATCCTGCCGCCAGAGACGTCTATCGCCGGGGGCAGGCCCGGACCGCGCCCAATCAAATCAACCGGCGCATCCAGCCATGTGCCAACTTTCACTTCGGAAAATGACGCACGGTCAAGTTGCCCGTCCTCTTTCAGGCTGACCGAGCCTTGCGCGATCAGTCCGGCAGCTTCAAGACGTATCTCATCAATCACCGGCGGCTCGCCCAATTCGCCAGAGGCATGCAAAAGGCCTTTGGTATCTTGCGAGGCCGACCAGCCCAGTTGCCTCAGGCTAAGCCCGACCCCGGCCAAATCGGATGTCAGAGTGAATTTACCCGGTTTCCCCTTGGCAAGATCAATGACTATGTCCGCCCGGCCAGCGCCGGAAATGCTGTTTGGGGGCAGGCCAATGCCAAATTCATCGGTAAAGCGCTCGGAAAGCTCAATCCAGCCCTTAAGCTGACTTGGCTCACCGGAGTCCGGGTTTAAATTTGATTGCCATATGCCGCCAACAGGGACGCTCCCAAGTCGACCTTCACCGCCAATTTTCAGCAGGCCATTGCGGGCGGATACGCTTAATTCCGAGGCCACAAGCACCCGCCCCGGCACCAGTTTTTCACTACGCACCGACCTGAGTATGCCGCCAAGATCAAAGGCAACCTCCTTTGGTTGCAGCTTTGGCTTGAGCAGGAAATCCAACCGACCGGATATTTCAGAGCGACCCGAGGCCAGCGTGACCTGCTGATCGGCTTTTTGCAGGAATTTGAAAGGCTCGGAATCGAGCAAGGATAAGGTGGCAGTAATGGTGCTTTTGGTCTTTAACAATGCCTGCGCCGGGCCGCGCCGGATGCGCACATCGGGAACGATGAAACTGGTGCCCGAAATATCAATCCGCCCGCCCTGCGCCGCCGTGACATAGCCCTGCCCGGCGGTGATCGCAAACCTGTTATCATATAGTGATGCATGTCCTGCCGCCGCCTCAATCGGTGGCACATCCTTTACAAACCGGGTTTTCAAGCCCTTGAAATCAAAGCCAAGAAACACATCCGGGGTTTGATCCGGCAGCAACCTGACAGCAACCTGAATATTGCTGATATTGGCCTCATAGACATTCTCATCAACCCAGCCCCGGGTCTTTTCCTTCAGGCTTTCGGGCCATAGCTGCATCAGCCGATCGCGGGTTAACGCATCCATCCGACCGCTTGCAACCAGATCCCAGCCCGCCTCTTTGGCCCGGGCCTCACCGCCAAGCACAAAATGGCTGCCCTGATCGGTAAAGCTCATCTCCCCCACGGTCAGGACAAACGGGTTGAACTGTAGCCGCAGATCCATATTTGCCGCCTCGATCTCAATCGGTTGCGAATATAATCCGGCGGGGTTGGCCCTGATTTTGCTGACCCGGATCTGACCAAGCAATTCCTCAGGCAGGCCGTTTTCAACCCCTTGCAAAATCGCTTGGCCTTCGGCTTGGGCGCTGCCCCATTTGCTATCTATCGACAGCTCATCAAGCTGCATGGTCTGGGTATTGGGGTCATAGCTGAAATAGCTGCGCGCCGATGTGAATGGGATTGGCTTGGTCGCCTCGGTGGGTTGCAGCACGCCTTCGCTAATCTGCAGCGTTGCATTCAGCGGCCCAAGCGCGCCCGCCTCATCCACCGACACCCGCAAGGCCCCGGATATGGGCGCATCCAGCGCCTCAAGCCAGACAAGAGCCGGCGATTGACCGGCAATGTCCCTTGCCGGCATATCTTCAAAGCTGATGCCCATCTCGGCGGCGATACTGCCAATCTGGCCGCTATAATTCATCTCAAGTGAGGTGGCATAATCGCGCGCGCCCAGCAGGGTAAAGTTTCCCCTGATCTGAAGGTCATTGCCCTTGCGCATCATCCCAAGATGCCCGCCATCCACCGTCCAGGCCCGCGATATGCGCAGATCATCATAACGCACCGTCAGGTTTTCTATGGTCACGTCATTCAGATCGGCAAATTGCGGGCGCATTAAAAACCCGTCCACCCCGCGCACTAGGGCCGCGTAATCAACAGCCCCTTCCGCCAATGAGGGCATATCATTAAACACCAGCGTCACGCGGCCATTTTCCAACCGGCGCAATGTCACACCAGCGCCGGACAGAAGGATCGAGGTGGGCTGTATCTGCCCCCGCAACAAAGGCTGCAAGGCAACGCTTGTCTCGACATCTGACAGTTGCAAAATCGAATTGCCGCTGGTGTCATTCAACGCCACATTGCGCAGCAACAAACGAGGCAGAAAATCCTTTTCTATGATCACCGCCACATCGCCAATATTGATGCTGAAACGGTCACTTCCCTGATTGATCCGCTCAATGATCCGGGTCCGGAGCCAATCCGGTGCCGTGATCTGGGTCCCCCTCAGGGACATCACCAAAAGCCCGCTCACAACCGATAAGGTCAGGATGCTGGACAACACCCACAGACCAACACGCCTGTGGCGGCGAATACTGCGCCGGGGACGTCGGCGGTGCCAACGTGGTTTTTGGTCTTCAGTTTCGCTCATTCGATCCATTCAGACGGCGTTTTGCCGCCCCGGTTGCCTCACTGGTTGCCTCACTGGGGCAGTGTTGCCCATACTTAAGGTTTAAACATATATGTAACGCAATTTTTCGCTGGCAAGAATATACCCGTGATATGTTGGGTATGGACCTATGTCGTTACGGCAGGTTCCAAAGCCAAATGACCCGGGCAGAGGCAAATATTCAAGCTGCAAATCCCAAGCAAGCCTTTGCAGATCGGCGATTTTTTGCCGTTAAGACGGTAATTTCGCCGAAATCACCAAACCCGCGGCCAAAATTCTTGCTCAATCCTTAATCCTTGCGGTAAACACATCCGCAAGGTGCCGTTCGGAAATGAACCAGAGCGCCATCAAAGGGACAACAACCGAGGGACAGGTTTTTGCGTAGACGCATAGCTATCAGGATCGACGCGCTGCTTGAGCGCCATTTCCCCGAGCGGCGGGTATTTTTGCGCTCTGACAATGACACACGCTTTATCAGGTTGCGGCCCGCCACCCAGCTATTTGCGGTATTGGGCATGTCGGCCTTTGTCGCCTGGTCGATCATCGCCACGGCAATATTGCTGATGGACAGCATCGGCTCGGGCAATTTTCGCGAACAGGCGAAACGCGATCAGCACACTTATGAGGCGCGCCTGAATGTGATGGCCAAAGAGCGCGATATGCGCGCCACCGAGGCCCTTGCGGCACAAGAGCGGTTTAATTCGGCGCTTGGACAAATATCGCAGATGCAAAGTGAGCTGTTAAGCTCGGAAATTCGCCGCAAAGAGCTTGAAACCGGGGTTGATGTGATCCAATCCACCCTGCGCCGCACCATGGCCGAGCGCGACACCGCCCTGAACAAGGCCGACGCGCTCAGTCTGGCCCTTAATAACGGTGACGGTAACGGCGGCGGCGCCGGCGCTTCGGCCGAAACCACGGCCACCCTTGATTTCCTCAACGATGCCCTGAGTGATACCGCCAAGGAACGCGATAAAATCATTGCCGATTCCAAAGCCGCCCTGCAACAGGCCGATGAAATGGCCGAGCGCATCGCTTTGATGGAAGATCAGAACGAACAAATCTTTCGTCAGCTCGAAGATGCTATGACCATTTCGGTTGAGCCGCTTGATAAAATGTTCAGCGCGGCCGGCCTGAATACGGAAACCCTGCTCAATGCTGTCCGGCGCGGATATACCGGCCAAGGCGGCCCGTTGATGCCAATGTCATTTTCAACCCGAGGCGAAGAGCCCTCCGCCGATGCCCTGCGCGCCAATGGTATCCTCAATCAGATGGACCGGCTAAATCTATACCGTATCGCGGCCCAAAAAGCGCCGTTTGCGATGCCGGTTAAATCTGCCTTCCGCTACACATCCGGCTTTGGAATGCGCTGGGGCCGGATGCATAAGGGCACCGATTTCGCGGCCCCCATCGGCACCCCTGTCTATGCCACGGCGGATGGGGTTGTGATCTACGCCAAATGGCTTTCCGGCTATGGCCGCCTGATCAAAATCCAACATGAATTCGGTATCGAGACACGCTTTGCTCATTTATCCAAAATTCGCGTCGAAAAAGGCCAAAGGGTCTCGCGCGGGGAACGGATTGGTGATATGGGCAACAGTGGACGCTCAACCGGCTCGCATGTGCATTACGAAATTCGCGTTGGCGGTAAAGCCATCAATCCCATGACCTATATCAAGGCAGCAAACAATGTTTTCTAAAAGCAAAATCAACAATCCCGCCCCCAAGGCCAAAGAGGCACAAAAACCAGCGGCGCCCACAAGTAAACCGGGTGCAGCTCCAACCGAGCGGCCTGCAGGTGCCGATTTCAAGGCGTCAGCCCCCAAGGCCAAACCGCCCGCATCGGTGTTGTCCACTGACCTTACGGTCACCGGCAACATGAAAACCACCGGCGACATTCAGGTTGAAGGCACCGTTGAAGGCGACATCCGCGCGCATCTTTTAACCGTTGGCGAAGGCGCCACCATTCGTGGCGAAGTGATTGCCGATGATGTGGTTATCAATGGCCGCATCGTCGGTCGGGTGCGCGGGCTTAAGGTCCGCCTGTCGTCAAGCGCCCGGGTTGAAGGCGACATCATCCACAAAACCATCGCCATCGAATCAGGCGCGCATTTTGAAGGCTCGGTTCAGCGTCAGGATGATCCGCTGTCCTCCTCAAAATCAGCCGTCTCTGCCGCGCCAAGACCCACAGAAAAGCCCGCTGGCACGGTAAGCTGAAGCCAAATCAAGCATCGGATCACGGGCATTCCTGCATCGCAGCAGGGGTGCCCTTTTTCTAATGCGTTTCGCCCTGCATTTGAATCAGGTCATGCTTTGATCCGCGCACTCTGCTATAAGCGTCGCGGGCGTTTCCCACACAATTTGTGATCCAAATTGACTATGAAACGCTTTTGATCAGGCTTCCAGCTTGGCATCCCAGTAGAGAAAATCAATCCAGCTTTCATGCAGGTGATTGGGCGGAAATTTACGCCCCTGATTGTGCAACTGCCCAACCTGCGGTTTCTTGGGCGGTTTGCGCAGGCTCATCCCCGCCCGGCGCAGGCTTTTTGAACCTTTGCGCAAGTTGCACGGGCTGCACGCGGCCACAACATTTTTCCAACTGGTGATACCGCCGCGCGCCCGGGGCACCACATGATCAAAGGTCAGATCGTCCTTTGCACCGCAATACTGGCAACAAAATTCATCGCGCAAAAACAGATTGAACCGGGTAAAGGCCACCAATTTCTGCGGCTTCACATAATCCTTCAGCACAATCACCGAAGGGATCGCAATCTCAACACTGGGGCTTCTGACGCATTGGTCATATTCGGCAATAATATCCACCCGCTCCAGATACGACGCCTTCACCGCCTCCTGCCAGGTCCAGAGCGATAGCGGGTAATAAGACAGCGGCCGGTAATCGGCATTCAGCACCAGCGCCGGAAATTGCTTCAGCGCCACAGGTTGTCTGACAAATTCTGTTCTAAAATCACCCTGCATCACCTAGCCTCTCCTCTCATGAGGCCACTATATATCGTGGTTTTTATCTGGCAACCCCTTCATATGGCATGGCTTCCTCTCAAATACCGGCCATGAAACACCAGCCAAGCCCGCCACCCCCATGACAGCTCACCAAGACCCGCCAAACGCGACCCGAGGAAGAAGCCGAAGGCTGATGACGAGACAACCTGCGTGCGCATCTGCGCACTCATTTTACTTAAAAATTACAGCCCCAGCTTATCGCTCATGAACGCCAGCGCCACCTGCAACCCATCGGGCGCAATGCCGTGGCCGGTGCCTTTCATGATATGGGCATAAACATCGGTCCACCCCGCCTCCTGCAACGCCTGCGCCGCCTCAGGCAGCGATTGCGGCGGCACCACATCATCGGCATCGCCGTGGATCAACAAAATAGGTGGGCGGCTCACAACCTCATCCTTCAACAGCTCCGGTGCCATCAACCGGCCGGAAATGGCCACCACCCCGGCCAGTTCATCCTCACGGCGCGGGGCCACATGCAGCGCCATCATCGTGCCTTGAGAAAAGCCAAACAAAACAACCTGTTCCGGCAATACATCCTCATCCACCATCAGCGCATCCAAAAACGCATTCAGATCATCCGCCGCCGCCAAAAGCCCGCGCTCAGCCTCTTCTTCGGACGAGCCATCAATCCACGGGATCGGAAACCATTGCAGGCCCGAGGGCATACCCGGAATGGTCTCGGGCGCATCAGGGGCCACAAATAATGTATCCGGCAAATGCTCGCCCAACACATCCGCCAGCCCCAGCAAATCCGCGCCATTGGCGCCGTAGCCATGCAAAAACACCACGATTGAGCGCAGCGTGCCCGATGCAGGCTCGCGCCGTCCGGCCTGTAAAACTCGTGTCATCTGATCCCATCCCTTTGTTTGGCGTGCTTGTAATACGACCATAAAAGCCGCGCGGCAACCGATCTCCATGGGGCCCAATCCTTGGCCATCTCGCGAAATTCCCGCTCTTTCGGGCGCTTGGGCAAATCAAACAAGACTTTCGCCGCCTCCTGCAAGGCCAGATCCCCCGGCGCAAACACATCCGCGCGCCCCAAAGAAAACATCGCATAAATCTCGGCCGTCCACGCGCCAATCCCCGGCACCTGCACCAGCCTTTCAATCACCGCATCGGTGGGCATCGCGCGCAGCTCATAATATTTGATCCCCGCCCCGGCCAGCTCCTGCGCATAGCGGATTTTTTGACGGCTCAGCCCAACCGCGCGCAAATCCTCCTCACTCGCCCGCGCAACCTGACGCGGCCCGGTCAAGCGTGCAGCCTTCATCCGCGCCCATATGGCATTGGCCGAGGCCACGCTCACCTGTTGGCTGATAATCGCGCTCAAAAGTTCCGCAAACCCATCCGGCCTGAGCCTGAGCGGCAAAGGCCCGGTCAGGTTGTATGCCTGCGCCAGCTTTGGAAACCGGGCGCACAAATCTGCGGCCCCTTCCGCCACGCAGGCATCTGTTACGATAATCCGCCCGGTCACAGCGCTTTTACCCAATCCAGTACCGCCTGCACCGAGGTCACCTTCAGGCCCTCCGGTTGCTCAGGCCGGTTGATCATCGCCACTGGTATCCCCAACTGCCGTGCCGCAACCAGCTTTGAACGCGGCGCTTCTCCACCGGCATTTTTAACAACCAGCCAATCAATTTTCAGCGCGCTGAACAACCCGACCTCCTCAGCCACAGAAAACGGTGGTCGCCCCACCAGAAATTCACCATTGGCAAAAGGAAATTCCCGATCCGGCGGATCAATCTGACGGCAAACCAGCCGACATTCGCCAAGATTAGCAAACCGATCCAGCGTCTGCCGCCCTGTCGCCAAAAACACCGTTGAGCCGGGCGCAATATGCTCCGCCGCCGCTTCTTCGCACTCAATCATAGTCCAATCGTCACCCTCCTGCGGCTGCCACTCCGGGCGCAAAAGCTGACAATAGGGCAGGCCTTCCTCATGGCAAATCCGCGCCGAGCGCAAAGAGACCCGCGCCGCAAACGGGTGTGTCGCATCCAGTACCGCCGTGATCCCCGCCTCCCGCAGATAGGCCCGAAACCCGTCATCACCGCCAAACCCACCCGCCCGCGTTGGCACCGCCATTTCACGCGGTACTCTTGTGGCCCCGGCCAATGAAGCAACCACCGGTAACGGCCCATCCCTCAGCGCCTGCGCAATCGCAATCGCCTCACCGGTGCCCGCCAGCAACAACAGCGTCATACGCCCGCCCTCGCCACAATATTACCCGCGCGATCAATCACAACTGTATCGGCAATTGCCCCTTCCGGCAGCATCTCCTGCACCTTTTCCAAAGCCGTTTCCGCCACCCAAGATGATAGTTTTTCCCCAGTATTTTCATAAGCTTGTAATGCCGTGTTCATGTGCCTTATATCCTCAACCCCAACCACCTCCGCAAGGCCCGCAAAATCCACCTGAGAGCGCCCCGAATGCAAATCCCGCGCGCCCTGTGCCAGCTTGGTCATCTTGCCAATGCCGCCGCCAATGGTGACACGCGCCACCGGATGCCGCTTGAGGTACTTCAACAACCCCCCGGCAAAATCCCCCATATCCAACATGGCAAAATCCGGCAGACCATATAACGCCTGCACCACCCGCTCACTGGTTGATCCGGTACATCCCGCCACATGGCTTTGCCCATTGGCCCGCGCCACATCCACCCCGCGATGGATCGAGGCAATCCACGCAGCACAGGAAAACGGCCGTACAATGCCGGTGGTGCCCAAAATTGAAATCCCGCCTTTGATGCCCAATCGCGGATTCCAGGTCTTTTGCGCCAGCTTCGCCCCGCCGGGCACGGAAATGGTGATCTCAATATCCGCCGCCTGCCCCAACCGCTTGGCCATCTCTTCAACCGTCGCCGTTAACATCTGACGCGGCACCGGATTGATCGCAGGCTCCCCCGGCGCAATCGGCAGGCCCGCCATTGTCACCATTCCCACGCCATCGCCTGCACAAAACCGCACCCCGCCATCCGACGCCGCAACCCGCGCCAAAATCCGCGCGCCGTGGGTGACATCCGGATCATCCCCCGCATCCTTGATCACCCCAGCCTCAGCCCAGCCATCCCCTTGATCCCACTGACATATATCAAACTCAACCCGCTCACCTTTCGGCAACGTAATGCGCACCCGCTCGGGGCGGCCTTCCCCCCACAGCATCATCAACGCCGCCCGCGTCGCTGCGGTGGCACAGGCGCCCGTGGTCCAGCCTCGGCGCAGGGGTCTGTCAGGTTTCCGGCTCATATCAACCGCGACTATAGGCAGACCAATCCCATATTTACAGCCCCGAACCCCCAGCTTTCATTTTTCCTAAAAGCGTTTCGCGATAAACCTGAGACACGGGTTTATTGCGATGCGCTGTGAGACAATCAAATGTCGTGCGGCGTTTCGGGTTTCCCCCTGTATCAGGTTAAACCCAAACCGCTTTAAATACTCCCGCCGGAGGCATCAATACTCTTGAGACCACCGCCAAAACACGCGCATAAGGAATGCATGACCGAGTCACTTCTCCCCAACGCCCCCTGGCCCGAGCTTAAACCCGGTTGGGTCTGGCTATGCGGTGCAGGTCCCGGCGACCCCGGCCTGCTGACACTGCACGCGCTCAATGCCCTGAAACAGGCCGATGTGGTGATTTATGATGCGCTGGTGCAGACGGAAATCCTCAACTGGGCGCCGCAAGCCGACCATATCTATGCCGGCAAACGCGGCGGCAAACCCTCGGCCAAGCAACGCGATATATCGCTGCAACTGATTGAGCTGGCACAGGCTGGAAAACGGGTTTTGCGCCTCAAAGGCGGCGATCCGTTTGTGTTTGGCCGTGGCGGCGAAGAGGCACAGACATTGGTACAAAACGGCGTACCCATCCGCATTATCCCCGGCATCAGCGCGGGCATTGGCGGGTTGGCCTATGCGGGCATTCCCGTGACCCACCGCGACGTCAATCAATCGGTCACTTTTGTCACCGGCCATGATCAATCAGGAGAAACCCCCTCATCGCTTGATTGGCAAGCCATTTCAAACGGGTCTCAGGTGATCGTGATCTATATGGGCATGAAACATGTGCGCCGGATTGCTGATGCCCTGCTTGCAGCAGGCCGCCCGGCGGATGAGCCTTGTGCCGTGGTCTGCTCGGCCACAACAGCGGATCAGCAGGTGCTGGAAACCACCCTTGGCCGGATGACCGCCGATATTGCCGAAAGCGGGCTGGAGCCGCCTGCGATTCTCTGCGTTGGCCGCTCGGTTCTGATGCGGCAGGTGCTGGATTGGCAGGGCATGATGGCAGGCGACGCGCCGCGCAATCTTGACCCACTTGGTCGAGGTTAAAATGACCGGCCTGATCATCGCCGCCCCCGCGTCGGGCGCAGGTAAAACCACCGTGACCCTTGCCCTGTTGCGGCTGTTATCACGGCAGGGCATTCCGGTGCGCGGCGCAAAATCCGGCCCCGATTACATTGATCCGCGCTTTCACGAGGCCGCCTGCGGCGCACCCTGCCCAAACCTTGATGCCTGGGCGATGTCCCCCGCCCGCCTGCGCAATTTGGCGGCGGGCAACGGATTGCTGATTATTGAGGGTGCCATGGGGCTGTTTGATGGGGCCCCCCCGGATAATCGCGGCTCGGTTGCGGATCTGGCGCGCATTCTGTCCCTGCCGGTGATTTTGGTGGTCGATGCCGCCCGCATGGCCGGATCAATCGCGCCCTTGGTGGTGGGGTTTGCCGCCCATGATCCTGACGTTAGGCTGGCCGGTGTGATTCTCAATAATGTAGGCTCGGACCGGCATGAGGCGATGCTGCGGCGGGCCTTGGATGCTTTAAGTCTGCCGGTTCTGGCAGCGCTGCGGCGCAACGCCGGGATCACGCTGCCATCCCGCCATCTGGGGCTGGTGCAGGCCGGGGAAAACACCAAACTCGACCCCTTCCTCAATCAGGCCGCCGATGCTTTGGCTGAGACCCTAGACACAGAAACATTCTTCTCCCTCGCGGCACCTTTGCCCGCCGGTGAGGCCGCCCCCCGGATGGCCCCGCCGGCACAGGTCATTGCCGTGGCCCGCGATGAGGCTTTTGCTTTTTCATATCCGCATCTTCTGGAGGATTGGCGGCAACAAAATGCCGAGCTGAAATTCTTCTCGCCGCTGGCGGATGACCCCGCACCCGAGGCGGATTTCATCTATCTTCCCGGTGGCTATCCCGAGCTGCACTCAGGCCGATTATCTGCTGCATCAAATTTTATAAACAGCCTTAAGAATGCAGCGAAAGATACTGTTATATATGGAGAATGCGGGGGGTATATGGTACTAGGAGACAGCCTGACAGATGCCAGTGGCACCCGTCACGCCATGGCCGGGATGTTGCGGCTTGAGACAAGTTTTGCGCAGCCCCGCCTGCATCTCGGATATCGCCGCCTGACCCCCCTCAGAGGCCCGTTTTCCACGCCGTTCAACGGTCATGAATTTCACTATGCCACCACGATAAGCGCCAAAGGCCCCCCGCTTTTCAAAGCGCGGGACGCCGAGGCCAACACCCTGCCGGATATGGGGCTTTGCGAGAGCCGTGTATCAGGGTCATTTGCGCATCTGATCGACACAGCCAGATAAAGGGTTGCACCCCCGGCAAAGCAGGCCTAGCACATGCCCCATGACAGATATGACCCGGCCCCAAAGTGACAGCCGCGCCCGGCGTAACGTGATGGTTTTGATCGCGGCACAGGCGATACTTGGCTCGCAAATGCCGATGATATTCATTGTTGGCGGGCTGGCCGGGCAATCGCTGGCCAGCAATATCTGTTTTGCCACTTTGCCGATTACATTGATTGTCATGGGCTCGATGCTGGCGGCCTCGCCGATGGCGGCCATCATGCAAAAATTTGGCCGCCAAGCCGGGTTTTTCATTGGCGCAACGGCCGGGGCCACCGGCGGCGCGGTTGGCGCTTATGGGCTTTATACCGCCTCATTTCCGATCCTTCTGACAGGCAGCCTGATCACCGGCATTTATATGTCGGCCCATGGGTTTTACCGCTTTGCCGCCGCCGATATGGCCTCGGACAGGTTCCGCCCCAAGGCGATCTCATTTGTTTTGGCAGGCGGGTTGATCAGCGCCATCATCGGGCCACAACTGGTCAAACTCACGGCGCAAGCCATGGTGATTCCCTTCCTTGGCACCTATCTGATGGTGATTGTGCTTAATCTCGCTGGGTCTTTCCTGTTTTTGCTGCTCGACATTCCCACGCCCGAGGCCCCGGCCAAGGACGCGCCGCGCGGGCGCACCCGGTTGGAATTGCTGAAAACCCCGCGCATCGCGGTGGCGGTGATTTGCGCCATGGTGTCTTATGCGCTGATGAATTTGGTGATGACCTCAACCCCTCTGGCGGTGGTTGGCTGTGGCTTTGATGCCGGGCGCGCGGCGGATGTGGTTTCGGCGCATGTGCTGGCGATGTATATCCCATCGTTCTTTACCGGTCATCTGATCGCCCGGTTCGGGGTTGAGCGGATCATGGCGATTGGCCTGTTTATCCTTGCCGCCGCCGGGGGTGTCGCCCTAGAGGGCATTGAAATTGAAAACTTCTTTCTGGCCCTTGTTTTACTTGGCTTTGGCTGGAATTTTGGCTTTATCGGGGCCACCACCATGCTGGCGGATGCGCATGACCCACATGAGCGTGGCCGGATTCAGGGGATGAATGATTTTCTGGTGTTTGGTGGGGTAACCGTGGCCTCACTCTCATCGGGGGCATTGATGAATTGCTCGGGCGGAAACCCCGCCGAGGGCTGGGCCTCGGTCAATCTGGCGATGGTGCCGTTTTTGGCGCTGGCGGGCGGCGCGCTGATCTGGCTGATGCTGCGCCCGCGTGAGGTATAAAACTATGCCAATATGCAGCCAAATGCCTGCACACGGTCTGACACAGGTTCGTGATCGGGGGGTGTTATTGGCTTGGCCTCATGACATTGCCCTGCCACAGTAGGGTAATGGACGAACCCGCTCCACCTCCGCTCCCGCTTGCCATTTTGCGCAGTGCTCTGCGCCTGTTTGCGCTTGTGGCTATCGCCTATCTGTTGCATCGGTTGATCAACTGGGCACAACCACAACTTGAGGCCAGCAGCTATAGCTGGGCCATGCCGGGGCTGACCATTGCGATGCTGTTGCTTTATGCGTTGCTGATTGCCATTCCGTTTGTGCCGGGCATTGAAATTGGCCTGTCGCTTTTGATGATCAGCGGCCCCGACTGGGCCTTGCCGGTGTGGATTGCCACCACTTTGGGGCTGGCATTGGCGCTGATTGCCGGCTGCCGGGTGCCGTATACTTGGCTGCGGCGGGTTTTTGAGGATTTACGCCTGACCCGGGCCAGCGCCTTGCTTGAGCGCATTCAGCCCCTGACAACCGCCGAGCGGGTGGCGCTTTTGCAATCACATCTGCCTGCCCGAATCGGCCCGCGGATCTTGCGGTTTCGTTATCTGGCGCTGGCGGCCCTGATCAACATTCCCGGCAATTCGGTGATTGGCGGCGGCGGAGGCATTGCCCTTTTGGCCGGGCTTTCGGGGTTATTCCGCCTGCCCGTGGCGCTGTTCACCGTGGCGCTGGCCACTGCGCCGGTGCCGCTGATGGTGTGGCTGTTTGACTGGAAAATCCCCTGGGCCTAAGAGCCATTTGCCGCCCCGTGCCGCGCAGGTATCATTTATTGCCGGTCGCAGGCTTTCGCATCTGTCCAAATCGCTTATAAAAGCCCTGCAACAGGTAAGGTAACCCGATGTCCAACACTGATCCCCTTGTGGTGTTCACACCCTCTGGCAAACGCGGCCATTTCGCCCGCGGTACGCCGGTTCTGACCGCCGCGCGCCAGCTTGGTGTTGATCTTGATTCGGTCTGCGGCGGGCGCGGCATCTGTTCCAAATGTCAGATCACGCCGTCTTATGGCGAATTTCCCAAGCACGGCGTCACCGTCGCCAAAGACGCGCTGTCCGAATGGAACGCGGTCGAGCAGCGTTATGACGATAAACGCGGGCTGAAACCCGGTCGCCGCCTTGGCTGTCAGGCGCAAATCATCGGCAATGTGGTGATCGACGTGCCCCCCGAATCGCAGTTGCATAAACAAGTGGTACGCAAAGCCGCCACCGCCCGCACCATCATCATGGACCCGGCCACCCGGCTTTACTTTGTCGAGGTTGACGCGCCAGACATGCACACCCCCACCGGCGATCTGGAACGGCTGGAGCGCGCCTTGTCTGAGCAATGGGACATCCCCGCCATCCGCGCTGATCTTACGCTGATTTCCAAGCTGCAACCCACGCTGCGCAAGGGCAAGTTTCAGGTTACCGTGGCGCTGCACAAATCCCATAATGAGGCGGTGGCACGGGTAACAGAAATATGGCCCGGCCTGCATGAAGCTGGGCTTTATGGGCTGGCGATTGATCTGGGATCAACCACCATTGCCGCGCATCTTACGGATCTTGAAACCGGCGTCGTCGTGGCCTCCTCGGGCATCATGAACCCGCAAATCCGCTTTGGCGAAGACCTGATGAGCCGGGTCTCATATTCGATGATGAACCCCGGCGGCGATAAGGAAATGACCCGCGCCGTGCGCGACGCGCTCAATACGCTGGCGGCAGAAATTGCGGTTGAGGCCGAAATTGACGCCGATTTGATCATTGAGACGGTTTTTGTCTGCAACCCGGTGATGCATCATTTGCTGCTGGGGATTGATCCGTTTGAACTGGGACAGGCGCCGTTTGCGCTGGCCACTTCCTCAAGCATCTCCATGGCCGCGTCTGAGCTTGATCTTACCGCCATCAACCCGCGCGCGCGCACCTATATATTGCCCTGCATCGCCGGCCATGTGGGGGCCGATGCCGCCGCTGTGGCCTTATCCGAGGAGCCGGGCAAATCCGATGATCTGGTGCTGATCATCGACGTCGGCACCAATGCCGAAATCCTGTTGGGCGATAAATCCGGCGTGCTGGCGTGTTCCTCGCCCACCGGCCCGGCCTTTGAGGGGGCGCAGATCAGCTCGGGCCAGCGCGCGGCCCCCGGCGCGATTGAAGCCATCCGGATTGACCCCATCACCAAAGAGCCGCGCTTTCGGGTGATCGGCTGTGAGATTTGGTCGGATGAAGACGGTTTTGACGCGGCCACCGAGGCCACCGGCATTACCGGCATCTGCGGCTCGGGCATTATCGAGGCGGTGGCCGAAATGCGCATGGCGGGCCTGTTGGACGAAAGCGGCCTGATTGGCTCAGCCGAGCAAACCGGCACGGCGCGCGCACTCCCCGAGGGCCGCACGCACGCCTATCTGATCCATGATTCCAGCGACACGGGCGGGCCGCGCATTACCGTCACCCAAGGCGATATCCGCGCCATCCAACTGGCCAAATCGGCGCTATACGCAGGCGCGCGGCTGTTGATGGACGAACGCGGCGTGGACCGCGTGGACAGGATTGTTCTGGCCGGGGCCTTTGGCGCGCATATCTCAAGCTTGCACGCGATGGTTTTGGGCATGATCCCCGACGCGCCGCTTGATAAGGTCTCGTCCGCCGGCAACGCCGCCGGCACCGGCGCGCGCATCGCCTTGTGCAACATCGCCGCGCGGGCCGAGATTGAAAAAACCGTAGGTAAAATTACCAAGTTAGAGACCGCGCTCGCGCCCAAGTTTCAGGATCATTTTGTCGCCGCCAATGCCATCCCGCATAAAACCGATCCGTTCCCGGAACTGCACAAGATTGTCACGCTGCCTGATCCCAATTTCAACATGGGAGGCCGTGACGGCAGCGCAGGCAACCGCCGACGCAGGCGCCGGGGCTAATTCATCCGGCCTGCGCCAGATGCTCTATCAACCAAGTCACCGGATGCTGGGTAAGACGGGAAAGCTCATAATCATCTCGAAAGGAAGTTTCCCGCGGGTTTCGTAATATTCCGCTTCGGCTTCCTCATACTCCCCTTTGGCGAACAGTTTTTTTGCCCCCTTTGCCTTTTTCCAATCGGCATATTTGCCTCTGGCATACCGCAAACTGTCATAGACATCGAACGAGTGCAGCATCCCCTTGGCGTATTTGGCAAGTTTCGGATTTTTCTTCTGCCGGGCATATTTGCGGAGTTGAGTGAACACCTTGTGAAGCTCCAACGCCTTGATCCCCTTGTATTTTTCCCGGAATCCCTCATAGGTCAAAACAAATTTCTTCAGTTGCTTTTCATTGGTCGCAATCCACGAAAGATTATTCTTTTTTGCGTATTTTGCGATCCAAAGCTGAAAATCACGAATTTCGCGATATTTCGACTGCGGATAATTATTTGCGATCGAGCCTTTTGAATCGGCTCTTGCCGCAGTTCCCCCGCCGGTAGTTCCCCCACTGTCAACAGTTTTAGGATCACGCCCACCATTTGCCCAAGCCGTACCAGACCCCGGATTTAGTGCTGTTTGAGCGAGGATGATCAGTGAGATTACAAAAAATAATCTGACAGTTTTTAATAAATGCTTCATGGCTTCCCC
>CAZZKL010000014.1:16543-29907 GCA_964655135.1 uncultured Roseovarius sp.
GTGAGATTACAAAAAATAATCTGACAGTTTTTAATAAATGCTTCATGGCTTCCCCCACCGTAAATATTTGATAATAAAACAAAGTCATTGGCCGTTTAAAAAGCGCATCACAAAATAACATGAATTAAAAAGCGAAATGTGGTGCAATTTACTGACGTCGCATAAAATTCACGCAAAATTTGCTGTCAAACTGCCGTGATACACTATGAAAAGTATATTAGCAGAATTTAGCTTAGCGGGCTAGGCGGTGCATTTTTCCACGTTCCAAGCAATGCATTTGTCACAATTCTCGGCAGAAGATGGCCCTCATGGCATCCCCTTGACCAAACCCCGACAAAAGCCTATCTGCCCCCTCAGAGCGCGGGTATGGTGAAAAGGTATCACGCGAGCTTCCCAAGCTTAAGTTACGGGTTCAATTCCCGTTACCCGCTCCATTATTTGTCTCACGGCGCAAAGCGCCTCCGACGTAAAGGCCCGTACATGGCTGCGCCATACACACCGGCGGGCTGCCGCCCGACGCATAGTCATGCGTTTGGGCGTGGAACAATGTCTCTGATGTTGATTGCTATTTCTATCTCACCGCGCAAAATTCCGGAAATCAGTCAGCGTTTCAGGCAATAGCGTAAAGCCGTCATGGGATGCCGGAACCAACGCATCAAGCACCTCCGTTTCCAGCTTGATAGGATCGTTAACCTGAGTCCTGTGGGCTTTTTTCAGCGTCACATGATTGGTTTGCGCATAATCCTGTAAAACGGCTTTCCATGCCAGCCGACGCGGCTCGGGCAAGGCAAATACATTGACCTGCCGCAGGATTTCAATCACCCAATCCGGCGGGCTTTGGTTTACCTGCACAAACCCCTCCCAGCTTTTAGGCGGCACGCCAATCAAATCGGAAAATACCTGCATCCAATCGTTGTGAAAATCCGCCGTAACCACGCTGTCCACGCCGAACCCGCGCTGCAAATCCTCAAGCAGCGTCTGATGTGCCATGAGTTGTCTGATCCGGGGCAGTTGGATAAAGTCGGAAAATGTCAGCGTGCAGGCATAAAACCCGACCAACCGGAACACCGGATTAATAACCGCCTGTTTGTAATAAGAACGCGCCCAGTCTTTGGGGGATCTGAGCACAACAAAGATTTTACAGTCAAAATCGCGGATAAGCTGACGAAACCTTTTCAGCGCATCAGGGGTGAAATCATATAGGTGATTGGTCAGTCCCTCGCTTGACAGGATCAGATTGCGTTTTGTTGCGTGGCCAAGAATGCCGGAAGTGCGGGCAAAGCTGTTTTGCAGTAAGTCACTGACCAGATATTGCTGTTTCGGAGCGGCCGTATCGCCGTCAATTTCGCCATATTCAAACCCATGCCGCGCCAGCAGAGCTTTGTTGTGGTAAAGCGCGGTTTGCAATGCACTGCTGCCGGTTTTTGGCATCCCAACATGTAAAATTAAAACTTGCTTTTCCATAGGTTCCTACTCCTAATAAGCTTTGTTCACGTTGAAAAGAGCATGTAAGAATATAATGGATGACCCAAACAACAATCAGGCATCAGAACCTGTTGGCATGGTCACAGTTGTTGATGAACATCCCAGATTCTGGTGTGAATTCATCTTATGGCTAATCTCGGCAAACACCCATATGAAAGGCCCAAAAAGGGTTTATTTCATCGGCAAAACCCCCACTGGGCTGGTGGATTTTGCCAAGGCCCATGCCTGTGATGTCAGGTTTTCAGAGCCGCTTATCCCCAACGCGCCGCATTGCAACAAAATATTGCCATTTCTTGATCCGGACGGGTTTTTGGATCAGATCGTGACCGATGCGGATGTCTTTGTCACCGCCGATATAACCCGGTTTTTCCATCCCAAATTGGTGCGTCTTGCGCCAAATAATCACGCCAATCCGCCCTTGGAGATATTTGAAAAACTGTTCAATATTGCCGGCCTGCCGAAGCCCCCCGAACCGGGACTGGCCCTGTTCCCCGGCATGGGCGGTAACCGTGAAACCTATGCTGGGAATGTCTCGGCTGGTGTTATTGCCATCCCGCGTGCCCGGCGCAGTTTTGCCGTCAAATGGAAAGAACGGGCGCAATGGTTGCAGAACAATATCAAAGAGCTTGGCCCGTTTCATACCCATGTGGATCAGGTTTCTTTTGCCATTGCAGCGGCGGAATGTGATCTGCCTTTTTCGCATTTGCCGCCGCAGGCCAACACCATTTTACAACTGCTGCCGCATATCAAGCAGCTATTTGCGCTGCACCTGACCAGCGGACATATCAACGGGTTTCCCGACTGGTTCAACAGCGATGGCACCCTGTGCACGGAAAAAATCAATCCGCGGATTGCCGACCAACTTGAGGATTTCAACGTAGTGGTGCGCCGGGCGATGGCCGAGATCGGCAAAATCGCTGCCCTTGCGGAATTCAAGGAAAACTTCCTTAGCCCCAGCTACCACCGCGATAAAGCCTAGGCGGTGTCCACGAACACGCCACATCCGACGCCACGTTATGTTGAACCAAAGCCAGATTCAGCTTAACTAAAAGACAGGCGCAAATTCCCCGGAGGCAAGCCCATGAAACTCACCGTCAACGGCACCGAACATGAGGTTGATGTTGAGCCGGACATGCCGCTTTTGTGGGTGCTGCGCGATGAGTTGGGTATCACCGGCCCGAAATATGGCTGCGGCATTGGCCAATGTGGCGCCTGCACGGTGCATATTGATGGGAAAGCTGTGCGCTCCTGTCAAATCTGGGCCGAGGATGCGCAGGGCGAGATTACCACCATCGAAGGATTGGGCACGCCCGAGGCGCTGCATCTGGTTCAGGCGGCATGGATCACGCATCAGGTGGCGCAATGCGGCTATTGCCAGTCGGGGCAGATCATGTCAGCGGCGGCGTATCTCGCGGAAAACCCCAATCCCACGGACGCGGATATTGACGCGGCCATGAGCGGCAATCTGTGCCGTTGCGGCACCTATCCGCGCATCCGCGAGGCGGTGAAAACCGCCGCCGCCAAGCTGAGGGAGGGCTAAAATGGGACGCCTAAAAACCATCGCCCGGCGCACGTTTTTAATTGGCTCGGCCAGCATCATAGGCGGTGTGGCCTTTGGTTATGTCATGTATAGCCGCCCGGTTTCCAACCCACTGTTGGACGGGCTTGAGACGGGCGAGGCCGCGCTTACGCCTTATGTCTTGATCACCGCTGATGGCATCACCCTGATCACCCCGCACGCCGAGATGGGTCAGGGCACCTATTCCATGCAGGCCGCGCTGATTGCTGAAGAGCTTGACGTGCGCCTTGACCAGATCAAGGCCGATCCCGGCCCGCCAAGCGCGGCCTATTACAACACAGCACTTTCGCAAGAAGCGGTGCCGTTTCGCTCAACCAATGACGGTTTTATTGCTGAAACCGCGCGGGGTATCATGGACGCGCCGATGAAATTCATTGGCTTGCAGATCACCGGCGGGTCAAGCTCGGTGCCCGACAGCTATGAAAAACTACGCCATGCCGGGGCGGTGGCACGCGAAACCCTCAAGGCGGCGGCGGCGCAACACTCCGGTGTTCCGGCGGATCAGCTGATCACCTCTGATGGCGCGGTCCATCTGCCGGATGGCACATCATTGAGCTATGTTGAACTGGCCCCGATTGCCGCCGAAATTGATCCGGTATCCGACGTCACCTTGCGCTCGCATGATGACTGGCGGTTGATCGGCAAGCCAATGCAGCGGATTGATATTGTTGCCAAATCCACCGGCACGCAGGCTTATGGCATTGACCAAAACCAACCCGGCATGGTGTACGCCGCCATCCGGCTCAATCCCCGGCGCGGGGGCGTGAATGGCTATGATGACAGCACGGCCAAAACCATGCGCGGGGTGTTGAAAATCATGCCGGTGAGCGGCGGCATCGGGGTGATTGCCGACAATAGCTGGCGCGCCATGCAGGCCGCATTGGCGATTGAGCCCGACTGGGGGCCCGCCCCCTACCCGGCTGAGATGGCAGAGCATTGGATAGCGCTGGAAAACAGTTTCACCCGGCAGCACCGCGACAGCCAGTTTCGCGATGACGGCGATATTGACGCGGCCCTAAGCGGCGCGAATATCACCGAAGCCGAATACCGCGCGCCCTATCTGGCCCATGCGCCGCTAGAGCCGATCAACGCCACGGTGCTGGCCACCAAGGCAAGGCTGGACATCTGGACCGGCACGCAAATTCCCCGCTTTGTGCAGAAAAATGCCGCGCGCATTGCCGGGCTGGATATGGATGACGTGCATGTGCATGTGCAGATGATGGGCGGCAGTTTTGGCCATCGGCTTGAGGATGATGTTGTCCGCCATGCAACTGAGCTGGCGCTGGCAATGAAAGGCACGCCGGTCAAGCTGACCTATTCGCGCGAAGAGGATTTTGCCCATGATTATCCGCGTCAGATTGCCATGGCCCGGGGGCGTGGCGTGGTCAAAGACGGGCAGGTCACGGGTTATGATATTGGCATTGCCATGCCGTCGGTGATGTCGTCGCAGATGTCACGGCAGGGCCTGCCGGCACCCGGCCCCGATACGCAGATCATTGCAGGCGCGTGGGATCAACCCTTTGCCATCCCCGATTACCGCGTGACCGGCTACCGCGCCAAAGGCCTGGCCCCGGTCAGTTGGTGGCGCTCGGTCGGCGCGTCCTCAAACGGCTTTTTCCACGATTGTTTTCTGGATGAGCTGATCCACGCCGCCGGGGCTGATCCGATGGCTGAACGGCTGCGCCTTTGCTGGCACGCGCCCTCACGCAAGGTGCTTGAGGCCGTCGCCGAGATGTCAGACTGGGGCAGTGATATGGCCCCGGATCGCGGGCGCGGCGTGGCCTATTGCCTGTCGTTCGGCGTGCCCACGGCCGAGGTGATCGAGGTGACCAACACCAAAGACGGCATCCGCATCGACAAGGCCTATGTTGCCGCCGATGTGGGCCAGATCATCGACCCGGTGAATTTTGACAATCAGGTGAAGGGCGGCGTTGTGTTTGGCCTTGCTCACGCGATGAATTGCGAGATTACTTATGCGGATGGCGCGCCCGAGCAGGATAATTTTCATGTCTATGAGGGGATGCGCCTCTATCAATGCCCCGACATTGAGGTGCGTGGGCTGGAGATTAGCCGCAAAATCCGCGGCATAGGCGAACCTCCGGTGCCCCCCGCTGCCGCCGCACTGGCCAATGCCATTTTTGCCGCCACCGGGCAACGCATCCGCGAAATGCCGTTTTCAAAACATATCAACTTCGTCTGACAAACCCGCCTTGCGGTTGCCCGTGCGCAATGCTTCAAAGGCGCCATGACATTGCGCACGGCCCTCACCACCCCTGCCCTGATCGCTACCGCGACTTTGGCCGCATTTATCGCGGTCCGGATTGGCCTGCCATTGCCGTATCTATTAGGCCCCCTTCTGGCCTCGGCGGTTCTGGCCACGTCTTTGCCATGGGTTTTGCCGGATGGGTACAGTTTTCCCGGCTGGCTCAGAATGATATTCATCGCCATGATCGGCCTGATGATCGGCGCACAAGTGACGCCCCGCTTGTTTGCCGACATCACCCGTCTGGCCGCCAGCCTTGCCGCGCTTATCGTTTTTGTCCTCACCGCATTGCTTTGGAATTACAGCATTTTTCGCCGTCTGGGGGGCTATGACCGCGCCACCGCGTTTTATTCCAGCACCCCGGGCGGGCTATATGAATCCATCGCCATGGGGGAAGAGGCCGGGGCCGATATGCCGCGCCTGATTTTGCAACAATTCCTGCGGGTGATCCTTGTGGTCACGCTGTTGCCCATCGGCCTGTCCCTGTGGCTGGGCACGCCGGTGGGCAGCGCCGGAGGCATGACCCTGTCACGCGGTGCCGTCCCGCTCAGTGCTTTGCCTCTGATCCTGCTGGCCGGCATTTCCGGGATTCTGATGGGCCGGGTTTTACGCCTGCCCGCCGGTCAGTTGACCGGGCCGCTGGCGGTTGCAGCAGTTTTATCCCTTAGCGGATGGATCACTCTTGATATTCCGCAATGGCTTGTAAATACAGCGCAAATCATTCTCGGCCTGGCCCTTGGCCTGCGCTTTACCGGGCTTGGCCGGGCCTTGATCCTGCGTGGATTGGGCCTTGCGCTTTTGTCCGTGGGCGGGATGATGATCATCGCCGCCATCATCGCAATGCTGTTGATGCCAGTTTCAGGCGAAGATTTTGACGTGCTGCTGATCAGCTTTGCCCCCGGCGGTGTCACCGAAATGTCACTGGTGGCGCTCAGCCTGCAGGCCAATCCGGCATTTGTCACCCTGCATCACATCATCCGCATCCTGCTTACGGTGATCTTTATGTTGCTGTCCGCCCGCCGGATACGGCGGCTTTGACAAACCGCCCAACCCGGGATAACTGAACATACGTTCATTTACCTGACGGAGGCCCCCATGCAAATATCCGACACCGCAGCCCTCATCACCGGCGGCGCATCCGGCTTGGGCAAGGCCACCGCCCGGCATTTTCGCAACCTTGGCGCGCAAGTCACTCTGCTGGATCGTGACGACATTCGCGGGCCACAGATTGCCGATGAAATTGGGGCCACATTTGTGCAAACTGATGTCACCGATGAAGCCTCGGTTGCTGCCGCCATGATCGCCGCCATGTCTGCCATGGGCCGGATCACCGCCGCGATTAATTGCGCCGGCATCGCCACCGGCGAGAAAACCCTTGGCCGCGACGGCCCGCATGACCTGAAGGCTTTTCGCCGCACGATTGAGATTAATCTGGTGGGTACGTTCAACGTTTCCCGCCTTGCCGCCGCTGAAATGGCGCGTAATACGCCCGACAGTGATGGCGCGCGCGGGGTGATCATCAATACCGCCTCAATCGCGGCCTTTGACGGCCAAAAGGGGCAAGCGGCCTATGCCGCGTCAAAGGCGGGGATTGCCGGGCTGACCCTGCCCATGGCCCGCGATCTGGCACGGATGGGCATCCGGGTGATGGCGATTGCCCCGGGGATATTTTTGACTCCGATGCTCACGGGCCTGCCGCAAGAGGTGCAAGACGGGCTGGCGGCAAGCGTCACCTGCCCCAAACGACTGGGCGATCCGGCGGAATACGCGGATCTGGCCCGGTTTATCATCGAATGCGGCTATCTCAATGGCGAGGTGATCCGCCTTGATGGCGCGCTGCGGATGCAGTGACGCGGATCAGTCTTCAGCCTTTTCCGCCAATTCCAACCATTCTTCTTCCGCCGTTTGCAGCGCCTCATGACGGGCCACAAGCGCCTCGGACGCCTTACTGAATTTCGCCGGCTCGCGGGTGAATAGATCGGCGTCTGCCAGCAACTCTTCCAGCTTGCCAATCTCGGCCTGTAGTTTTTCTATCTCTGTGGGCAAGGCTTCAAGACGGTGCTTTTGGGTGAAGGAAAGGCCTGATGGATGCAGCGGTTCCTGCTTTAACTTTACCTTGTTACGACTTGTTTTTAATTCTTTTTCCGGGATACCATCGCCCACATCAAACCGCTGCGCCTGATAATCGCTCCAGCCACCAGCATAGGCTGTGGCTTGCCCGTCGCCCTCCATGGCGATGGTCGTGGTGGCCACCCGATCGAGAAAATCACGGTCATGGCTGACCAGCAAAACCGTGCCGTCATAATCGTCCAGCAGCTCCTGCAATAAATCCAGCGTCTCAATATCCAGATCATTGGTCGGCTCATCCAGCACCAAAAGATTGCTTTCGCGTGCCATCAGCCGCGCCAGCAAAAGCCGGGCCTTTTCACCGCCCGACAAAGACCGGACAGGGGCGCGCGCCTGACGCTCGTCAAACAGAAAATCCTTGAGATAGCCCACCACATGCCGGGGCTGCCCGCGTACCATCACCTGATCCGAGCGCCCCGACACCCGCATATCGGAATCGCCGGTCAGGTTTTCCCAAAGGCTCATATCCGGATCAAGCTGTGCCCGCGTCTGATCAAACACCGCCGGACGCAGGTTGGTGCCTTGGGTCACGGTGCCGCTATCTGGCTCAATCTCTTTCAACAGCATTTTGAGCAGCGTGGTCTTGCCCACGCCATTTGGTCCGACAAACGCCACCCGGTCAGAGCGCAGCACCTTGAGGTCAAACCCCTGTACAATCTGCTTGCCGTCATAGGCCTTGGAAATGCCTTTGGCCTCGATCACCTTACGGCCCGATTTCTGCCCCGCAGTCAACGCCATCGCCGCCGCATCCTGACGCTTGATTTGCCCCGCGCGCTCGGCCCGCAGTTCCTGCAACGCCCGCACCCGGCCCTGATTGCGTTTGCGCCGGGCGCTGATGCCTTCGACGGCCCAGCGGGCCTCGGATTTGATCTTGCGGTTAAGCTTGTGGCGCTGCTGATCCTCGTCTTCCCAGACCTTATCACGCCAATCGGCAAAATGCGCGAATCCCTTTTCCTGACGGCCGGTAATTCCCCTGTCAATCCAAAGGGTTGCGCGCGTTAACGCCCGTAAAAATGCCCGGTCGTGGCTGATCAGGATAAACCCGGCGCGGGTTTGCTTCAGCTCAGATTCGAGCCATCCTATCGCCTCAATATCAAGGTGATTTGTCGGCTCGTCCAGCAGCATCAAATCGGGTGCCTCCGCCATCAGCTTGGCCAATGCCGCGCGCCGCCGCTCGCCGCCCGAGGCGGTTTTAACCGCGCGGTCCGGGTCAAATTTCAACCCCTCCGCCGCGCGCTCAACCCGGTACATATCGCCCGCCTCCAGCGCACTTGCGGCGTACTCGCCCAGAGTTGAAAACCCTTTCATCTCAGGCTCTTGCTCCATATAGCTCACGCTGACACCCGGGGTGACAACCCGCGCGCCGTGATCTTGCTCAACCAACCCGGCCATCACCTTCATCAAGGTGGATTTACCCGATCCATTGCGCCCCACCAGCGCCACCCGATCACCGGGATGTACCACCAAAGACAGATCATGAAATATCGGCTCACCACCGAAGGTAAGCGATATATCTGTGAGTTGAAGAAGCGGAGCGCGTGCCATGTCAGGCGGGCTATCTGCCGCAGCCCCCGGCGTCAAGCAGGTGCCAAGACCTGATGCAGGTATCAGAGCGTCAAGCAGGTATCAGAGCGCGGAGCAGTTGTTGGCGTTTTGCCGGGATAGAACTGATTTCAAGGCCAATGAATACATGCAGCGTGTTCATATGCCGGTCCACAACCGCATGATCACTGACCCAGCCGCCCATCGCCAGATAAGAGCGCAGCAACGGCGGTAATTGCCGTATGGCCTGCCTGCGATCATAGCTGCCCTCAATCGCATAATCGGAAAACCGGCGAATTTCCCCGGCTCTCTCCCCCGGATAAAAATGCTTCGGAGCCAGATAATTTTGCCGCAACAGCCCAAAAACATGGCCATAAGCCGCGGCATCAATACCTTGGAATGAAACACAACCAAACAAAAATTTTATATTGTTTTCATCGGCATATCTGGTCATCGCCGCCCATGCTGTGCGGATTATATCGCAATCCTGCACCTGAGGATGAACGCAAAACCGGCCCATCTCAACCATTGGCGCGTTGTAGGATTCAAAGGCCGAGACATCATAAGATTGCGCCGAATAACTGCGCGAAACCCCGGCACCGCTGGCCATGGGCAGCAAACGAAAACAGCAAACAAGCCGCTTTGTTGCCACCTCCTCCACAAGAACATGGGTGCAGGACGCATCAAAACTGTCGGCATCAACATCCCCCCCGCCACCGGGGGGCGTAAAAGCCAGATGGCGCAGGCGTTGCGCGGCCAGAACATCACTTTTGGTTTGGGCAATCCGACTTTGGTATCGGCCTTTTGTCAATTTTGGCATCCCATGACCCCACAGCATATCAGGCGCATAAAGTCTTGCAGTCCGCCCCTAAAGCGTTTCAACTTATTGTTGACTCATTACAATAAGTCGAAATGCGCGTAACCTATTGATGTTGTGAGCGTTTCAAGATCAAGCCCGTGAACCAGCTTAATCTTGAAATGCTTTAATTCACGAAATTGCCAGGGTTCAGTTTGCCAAAATTGCCCAGCATCTGCCGCAAGAATCCATTGCCAACAACTGACGAATCGGTAACCCGGCGCGACAGCGGCACAATCCGGCCCCTCTCAAGGCCGAAGCGCTCAATATTGGCGATGGTATCGTCCTGATTAAAGCTGATCGCCAGAACCTGCCGCTCGATTTCTTTTGGGCGGAACATGCCAAAGCTTTTCACCCGGCTGCGGATGTAATAATAATCGCCACCGCCCAGAATCCCGGAGGTGGAAGGCGGCCCGACCACATCATCAACCGTTGCGCGGGTGTCTACCCCAACGATCAATTCCGTCATCTCGGTTTCAGTTGGCACATAACCGTGGTTTTGGTATTGCGCCGAACAGGCCGAAACCATGCCAAAGCCCAACAAAACGACTGTGGCTTTCACCAGATTTTTCACCCCAAACATATATGTCCTCTTGAACTTGGCCCGTTATGCCTTTTATCCCGCTTATATCAAGGTGGCCTAAGGGTTCAAGAAAGGAAGCGATAATAGCGATGAATGATCACAGCCAAACGCCCCCGGTTTATCGGATCAATGAACTGTCGGCGCACAAACCGCACCGGTTCAGCATTGCCCCCGATGCGCCCGCCCGCGCCCGTCTGGCCCGCGAATTGGGCATCACCGGCATTCGCAAGCTTAGCTTTCAGGGCACCCTTGAGGCCGATGGCAAATCCGACTGGAAACTTGAGGTAACCTTGGGGGCCACGGTGATACAGCCTTGTGTGGTTACGCTTGAGCCGGTTGTCACCCGGATTGACCGGCAGGTTTTACGGCGGTTTATCGCCGGGCTTGCCACCCCTCAGGAGGGGGAAGAAACCGAAATACCCGAGGATGAAACGATTGAGGCCCTACTCGATGAGATTGACACCGCCCGCATCATGGCCGAGGCCCTTGCCCTGGCTTTGCCGGATTATCCGCGCAGTAATGGTGCCATGTTGGAAACAGACAGTTTCGCACCCCCCGGCGTCACACCGATGGCGGATGAAGACGTCAAGCCGTTCGCCGGGCTGGCAGGCCTGCGCGATAAACTTGATAAATCCAGCTAACAGACGGCAAAAAACGCTTGCCCCGGCGGGAATTCGCTGTATTTTCACGCCTTCAGCGGAATTTAGGGTTGTACCGGCGGCGCTTGAAGCAGTAAGAGCCGCAGATACCCTTGTAACAGGGCCAAATTTGGCCCCCAGGAAATTGAGGTTGCGGCATGGCTGTCCAACAGAACAAAGTATCAAAATCGCGCCGCAACAATCGCCGCGCACATGACGCACTGGTTGCGGCAAATCCCAACGAGTGCCCAAATTGCGGCGAGTTGAAGCGCCCGCACCATGTCTGCCCTGATTGCGGTCATTACGCCGACCGTGAAGTGGTTGCCATGGCTGACGAGATTGATCTCGACGAAGACGCCGCCTGATCACGGATAAAGGGCCGCCCGCATGACCGCGTCAAAGGATCAGTCCAAAGCGGATGCACCTAGGCGCATCATTATATCGGTTGATGCCATGGGGGGCGATGAAGGCCCGGCAACGGTTGTTGCCGGGATTGCTTTGTCTGCCAGCAAAAACCCCGATATCGGGTTTATCCTGCATGGGCCAAAGGATCAGCTGCAAAAGCTGGTAATGAAACGCAAACATCTTTTGGACCGTTGCCAAATCCGGGACGCCACCGATGTGGTTTCAATGGAAGACAAGCCCAGTCAGGTGGTGCGCTCGGGGCGCAACACCTCGATGTGGTCAGCGCTTGAATCGGTACGCGGCGGTGAGGCCACGGTCTGTGTCTCGTGCGGCAATACCGGCGCGTTGATGGCGATGTCGGTCATCCGCCTGCGCAAGCTCAATGGCATTTACCGCCCGGCGATTGCGGTGATGTGGCCGTCGCGCAATCCGCAGGGCTTTAACATCATGCTTGATGGTGGCGCGGATATTCGGGCCGATGCCAAGGATTTGATGCAATATGCGCTGATGGGCACCTCATTTGCGCGCAACGGCTTTGGCATACGGCGGCCGCGCATCGGTCTGCTGAATGTGGGCACAGAAGAACACAAAGGCCGCGCCGAGCTGAAAGAAGCTTATGATCTGATTGCCGCCAATGCCCGTGGGGCCGATTTTGATTTTGTCGGTTTTGTCGAAGGCAGTGACCTTCCCGGCAACGCTTGTGATGTGATCGTCACCGACGGGTTTACCGGCAATGTGGCGCTCAAAACCGGCGAGGGCATTGCCAAACTGATCTCGGATTTGCTGCGCGAGGCGTTTCAATATACACCCCTGTCGCGTCTGGCCTCGGTGCTGGCGCTGACCTCGCTTAGACGCCTGAAAAAACGTATAGACCCGCGTCGTTCTAATGGCGGCGTATTTTTGGGGCTGAACGGCACGGTGGTAAAATCCCATGGCGGCGCCGATGCCACCGGGGTTTCTGCGGCGATCAAGCTGGCGTTTCAACTGGCCGAATCTGGGTTTTCCAAAAAACTGGCGGCGCGGGTTGCATCTGCGGCAATGCTTAGTCAGGATGATCCGGATGACGACCCAACCCATGGTGGACCAACATGACACTGCGCGCCATCGTTGAGGGCGTCGGGCATTACCTGCCGGACCGGATTGTTCCCAATTCAGAATTTGAAAAAACCCTCGACACCTCGGATGAGTGGATCCGCACCCGCTCAGGCATCGAGCGCCGCCATTTCGCCGCCGAAGGGCAACCAACATCGGATCTGGCCCTGCGCGCCGCCCGCGCAGCACTTGAAAACGCCGGGCTTACGGCGGATGACATTGACGGGCTGATTGTGGCCACCTCAACCCCTGATCTTACCTTCCCCTCGGTCGCCACCATGGTGCAGCGTGACCTTGGCATGACCCATGGCTTTGGCTTTGACGTGCAGGCGGTCTGCGCCGGCTTTATCTATGCGCTGACCACCGCCAATTCGATGATCCTTTCCGGTCAGGCCAAACGCCTGTTGGTGATCGGCGCGGAAACCTTCAGCCGGATCATGGACTGGGAGGACCGCGCCACTTGCGTGCTGTTTGGCGATGGCGCGGGCGCGCTGGTGCTTGGGGGCCATGAGGGCAAGGGAACCAACGCAGATCGCGGCATTCTGGCGGCTGATCTTAATTCCGACGGGCGCTATCGCGATATGCTCTATGTCGATGGCGGGGTTTCAACCACTGGCACCTCGGGCAAGCTGCGGATGCAGGGCAATGCGCTGTTTCGTCAGGCGGTGGACAAACTTGCCGGAACGGCCTTTGAGGCGATGAAAAAAATCGGCCTCACAAACGAGGATATTGATTGGATCGTGCCGCATCAGGCCAATATCCGCATCATTCAGGGCACCGCCAAAAAGATGGGC
>CAZZKL010000015.1:0-19081 GCA_964655135.1 uncultured Roseovarius sp.
AAGCACGGCATTTCCAAAGCCTTGCAGCTTTATGAGCCGTCCTTGCGTCCGGCGCTGAAGGCGGCCGGTTTCCTGACCCGCGACAGCCGGGTGGTGGAACGTAAGAAATTTGGTAAGCGCAAGGCGCGCCGGAGCTTCCAGTTCTCCAAGCGTTAAGCTGCGGGACATATGCAATAGAGGGGCTGCCTGTTGGGGTGGCCCTTTTTGTTTGTGGTTAGACCTTCATCAAGGCAAGCAGGCCTTTAAGCAGGTCTTGCGGGCTTGGCGGACAGCCGGGCAGGTGGAGGTCAACCGTAAGAACCTCATCCAAACCACCCACGCAGGCATAGCTTTGCCTGAACACACAGCCATTACAGGCACAATCCCCGGCGGCAATAACCCATTTTGGCGCGGGCATGGCGGCATAGGTGCGCTTTAACGCGGTTTGCATGTTGCGCGTCACCGGGCCTGTGACCAGCAACACATCGGCATGTCGGGGCGAGGCGGTAAATTTGAACCCAAACCGCGAGACATCATAAACCGCATTTTCAAGCGCATGAATTTCAAGCTCACAGCCATTGCACGATCCCGCATCAACCGCACGGATGGTCAGCGACCGGCCCAGCAATTTGCGGGCCTTCTTGTCAATCCGCTTACCTAGTTCCTCAAGCGCCTGCGGGCAGGCCTCGGGCGCTTTTTCGGTTAGGGGCTGTTGGAAAATGGACTGAAATAACAGGGTTCTCATGACATATTCCTATAAATCACTGCCGGAATATGAGCAGTTGAACGATTTGTTGCACAGCGGAAAATCCGCCACGATATTGTTTTCAATTACCGCCTCCAGCAACGGCCAGTGAAATTGCGAGGGATCACGCAGATAGCAGCGGCTGATCTTATGGTCGGCGTCAAGCCGGAGCCACACCAGAATATCACCGCGAAAACCCTCAATCAGGGCCATGCCTTCGGTTGGGGTGGCGCTTTTGGGTGTTGCCTTCGCCATGACATCGCCTTCCGGCATAAGGTGAATGATCTGTTCACACAGGTTGAGGCTTTGTTCAACTTCATCAATCCGGATCCAAATTCGCGAATCAACATCGCCGTTTTGGCGCAGCGGTACTTCATATGTCAGCGCTGGGTACGGCGCATAAGGGCAATCGCGCCGGGCATCAAAATCACGCCCAGAGCCGCGCCCGACAAACCCGCCCGCCGCGAATTTCATCGCCAGATCAGGGGAAAGAATGCCGGTTCTTCTGGTTCTGTCCATCAACGAGGCCGAGTTGTCATAAAGGCTCACAAGGCGCGTGAGGCGCGCGCGCAGGCTTGCTGTCAGTTTCCTCAGCGTGGCCACACCCGCCTGATCCAGATCACACTCAACGCCGCCGGGCGCAACGCAATCCATCATAAGGCGATGGCCAAAACACAATTTTGCGGTGCGCAGGACATCTTCGCGCAGAATGCCGAAATGGGCGTGCATCAGGGCAAAAGCCGCATCATTACAGATCGCGCCAATATCGCCTAAATGATTGGCCAACCGCTCAAGCTCGCTCATCAAAGCGCGCAGCCAATGGGCACGGTCCGGGATTTCCAGCGCAAGAGCGGATTCCACGGCGCGGGCGAACGCCACCGAATAAGCCACCGTGCTGTCGCCACTGACACGGGCACAGATGGGGGCGGCTTGATCCGGGGATTTTCCCTCAAGCAGCTTCTCAATGCCTTTATGGGTATAGCCAAGGCGGGCCTCAAGGCGGACAACAGTTTCACCGGCGCAGAAAAACCGGAAATGCCCCGGCTCGATAATGCCCGCATGCACCGGGCCAACGGGGATTTGATGCAGGCCTTCACCCATCGCCCCGAGAAATTCATAAGGCTTGGGGGCAGGACCGGGGGCCGGTTTTTTGGCCAGCGGGTGCGTCAGCGGCCATTTGCCGTGATCCAGCCACGCGCGCTGATCCGGCAGGCCATCGGCACATATGCCGAACATATCCTTGAGGGTGCGTTCCGCAAGCAGGGCCGGGGGATGATGCGCCCCTACCGAGGGAAAGCTGCCCTTGGTTATGTTGATTGACGCGATGGCAAAATCATGGCTGTGCGTCTCATGCAGCGCCATGTGAATTTGCTTGTGATCCGCCCATAACCCCATCAGATCAAGCCCGTCTCCAAGCCTATCCGTGAGCTTTTTCCATATGGGCTTTGACACCGTAAAGCGTTGCGTGCCCTGTTGCGCTGGTTCAGGTCTGGCTTTTGCAAGCAGGCTGAAAAGCGTCTGTGCCGTGGTTGTTGTTGCTTTGCTCATCCCAGCACCTTCGCGACCTGTTGAAACCAGTCAACCAGAACCTGCGGCAGCCACAAACCGGCCAGAAGCACCAGCGCCAGATGAATGAACATCGGCACGGCCGAGGCACTGACTTTGTGCGAGGGGCCGGATGGCTCACCAAACAGGGCTTTTTGCAGGTGCATGATCAAGGCGCCAAACGCGAGGATAATACCAAGGAATAGTAGTCCGGCCAGCACGGGCTGACGGGCAAATGTTGTTGTCAGCACCAGAAATTCACTGGTGAACACCCCAAAAGGCGGCACCCCGGCGATGGCAATAACCCCAAGGCCCAAGGCCCAGGCAAGAACCGGATGGCTTTTGGCCAGCCCGGTAATGCCGGATAAACGCTGGGTTCCCTTGGCTTGGGCGATGTGGCCGACGGCAAAGAAGATTGCTGATTTGGTTAGGCTGTGCATGGTCATGTGCAGCAGCCCGGCAAAATTGGCCAGTGGCCCGCCCATGCCAAAGGCAAAGGTGATGATGCCCATATGTTCAATCGAGGAATAGGCGAAAAGCCGTTTTATATCGCGGCGGCGGTAAAGCATGAGCGCGGCGAATATCAGCGACATCAGCCCCATGAACATCATAATAGGCCCCGGCGGCAGGGCCTGCGGGTTGTTGGTCATGATCATTTTGATCCGCAACACCGCATAGAGCGCCACATTCAGCAGCAGCCCCGACAGCACGGCGGAAATTGGCGTTGGCCCTTCCGCATGGGCATCGGGCAGCCAAGCATGTAACGGCGCCAGCCCAACTTTGGTGCCATAGCCCACCAGCAAAAACACAAACGCCAGTGACAGCAGCGCCGGATCAAATCTACCGGCGTTTTCTGCCAGTAAGCTCCATGTCAGGGACGGAACCCCTTCGCCCAAGACCGGCTGCGCCGTGAGATATAAAAGGATGGTGCCAAAGAAGGCCAAGGCAATGCCGACACTGCCCAAAATGAAATATTTCCATGCCGCTTCAAGCGCTTGCGGGGTTCGGTATATGCCAACCATGATCACGGTGCTAAGGGTTGCAACCTCAATCCCGACCCACATCAGCCCCAGATTATTGCTGAGCAGGGCAAGGCTCATCGCTGTCATCATCGCCTGATAAAGCGCGTGATAAAACCGCAAATAGCCTTTTGTCAGTTTGCCGTTTTCAATCTCATGGGCAATGTAGGACGCGCTGAAAATACTGGTGGTGAAGCCGACAAAACTGTTGAGCGCGACCAGATAGATATTGAAACTGTCGATGACAAAGAATTTCTCGGCCTGCATCGGGACTGTAAACAGCAGGCAGGCCCCGGCAAAGGCGGTGGCAGACAGGGCAACATTAAGCCATGCCCCAATGCGGTAGCTTGAGATCACAGCCAGAAATAACAGACCCACGGCAGGGACAAGCAAGATCAGGGTGAGCGCAAACTGTGTCATTCCGCCCCTCCGCGATGCTGGCTCAATATATCAATATCCACGCTGTCAAATTGCTCGCGGATGCGGAAGATGAAAATGCCGAACACGAAAAAAGCGATCAGGACGGAAAACGCCACTGAAATTTCAACCACCAAAGGCATCCCCTTGGCCCCGGTCGCCGCCAGAATAAGGCCGTTTTCCAGCGCCATGAAGCCGATCACCTGACTGATGGCATTGCGCCGGGTGATCATCATCAGCATCCCAAGCAGAATAATCGCCAAGGCAAAGGCCAGATCCTCGCGCGCCATACCCTCATTCAACTGCACAACCGGAAAAACCACCATGATGGACAGGATTGTCAGGCCGACCCCCGCCAGCATCAACAGATTTGCACTGACCACCGTTTCAATGGTGCGGTGGATATTCATATGTTTGACAATACGTTTCAAGGCCACCGGAATGATCAGCCCCTTCATCACCAGCGCCAGAATAGCAGTGATATAAAGATGCTGTGCCCCTTGGATATGCGCCTGCCAGGCCACCGCGAATGCCAAGGCAATCGACTGCGCCGCAAAGACATTCAACAGCGCAAACAGCCGGGCCTGATACAGCAGGATAAAACTGAAGATCAGGACAATGCCAGCAAGCGAGTGGGAAATATCTACGTTGAAATCCTGCACTTACATCCCCCTGAACACAAACAGAAATATCATCGACAGCAGGCCTAACACCAACGCGCCCCCCAAAAACTCGGCCACCCTGAACAGCCGCATTTTTGAAACCACGGTTTCGCCATAAGCCAGCAGCACGGCCCCCACCGCCAGTTTTCCCAGCCACAGGCCAATGCTGAGAAGTTGCAGGCTGAATGGCGCTTCATTTGTTGAGATGCCAAAGGGGAAAAACAAGCATATGATCAGCGACATATAGAGCAGCAGTTTGGTTGCCGCCGCCGCTTCGATCAACGCCAGATGCCGCCCGGAATATTCCAAGATCATCGCCTCGTGGATCATCGTCAGTTCCAGATGCGTCGCCGGATTATCAACCGGAATGCGGGCATTTTCAGCCAAAGATACAATGATGAACGCCACCAGCGCAAAAACCAGCGATATTCTAAATCCCACCGGCTGCGTGGTCAGGTAATCCGCGATGGCGGAAAGCTGTGTCGTGCCGGCCAGCAGGGCAATGGTAAAGACAATCATCACCATCGCGGGTTCCGCCAGCGATGCGATCATCATTTCACGCGATGAGCCAAGACCGCCAAAGCTGGTGCCAACATCCAGCCCGGCCAAAGCCATGGCAAAGCGCGCCGTTGCCAGCAGGGCAATAATCGCCAGAATGTCGGCGGTTGCGCTGAATTCAAGGTTGGTGGCAAAGGTCGGCACCAAAGCCGCCGCAACCCAGACGGCTGCAAAAATCAGGTACGGCGCGACACGAAACAGCCATGACGCATTGCGCGCCACCACGGCCTCTTTGCGCATGAGGCGCAGCAGATCGCGGTAAGGCTGCAAAACCGATGGTCCCTGACGCAACAGCAGACGGGCGCGCACCTTGCGTATCAGCCCAATAAGGCCCGGGGCCACCAGCAGCACCAGCATCATTTGCGTGCCTTGCATAAGCAAATTGACGATCAATTCCATATGGCCACCACGATCAAAAGCGTCACAACCCATAAAAACACCAGCGCCAGATAGCGCCGGATGGTCAGGTTTTGCAGGACATTCAGCCGACGGGTGGCGAAATCAAGCAATCGTGAAAGCGGGGCCATGATCAATGCCCATGCGGGATCGGTCATTTGGGAATGATACTGCGCTTGCTTCATGTCCCCGGGCTGGCGGAATGCCACTTGCTCCTCTGCCCTGAAAACATGGCTGCCAAACACCCGGTTTATCGGTTGGGAAAAGCTGGCCGCGGTATATTGCGCGGCTTGATTGTCTTCAGGGTGGCCGCAATCCCATATATCCCCAAAGCGGATGCGATCAGAGGCAATCCGGTGGATGACCCACGCGGTGAAACCGCCAGCAATTAACAAGAAGATAAAGATGATCATGCCATTATAAGAACTGCGGCCATTGGCAAACGGCACCACGGACAAGGGGACGGGGCTGGTGTTTTGCAGCGGCAATGCCCCGCTGGTCACCAACTCGGCAACCGGCCGAAGGGCGTCAATCGCAAAGCCGGGCAAAATACCAAGGATCAGACATCCCGCAGCGAGTATCCCCATAGCGGTGAGCGAATACCGGTCGGCCTCTGTTGCCTTTTGCGCCACATCTGAGCGGGCGCGGCCAAGGAAGGTTATGCCAAAGGCCTTAACAAAACAGGCCGCTGCCAGAGTTGCCGCCAAGGCCAGCATGACGCCGATAATGGGGATCAGAAATTTCAAGGAAACCTGAGCAAGCTCAGGCGAGGCAAGAATGGCCTGAAATGTCAGCCACTCAGAGACAAACCCATTAAGCGGCGGCAGGGCGGAAATCGCCGCTGCCCCAACCAGAAAGAAAAATGCGGTGTATGGCATTTTGTGGATAAGGCCGCCAAGCTGATCAATATCACGCTGCCCGGTTGCGTGAAGCACCGCCCCGGAGCCAAGGAAAAGCAGGCTTTTGAACAGCGAATGATTGAACACATGCAACAGGGCGGCTGTCATGGCCAAGGCCGAGGCGGTTGCCATTCCGTTGCTATGGAAGGCCATGGCCAAGCCGAGGCCAATAAAAATGATGCCGATGTTTTCAACGGTGGAATATGCCAGCAGGCGTTTCAGGTCATGCTGCATCAGGGCATATAGAATGCCCATCAAGGCGGTTATTCCGGCCACAATCAAAACCGGGATGGCCCACCACCACGCCATGGTGCCCCCGACCAGATCAAACAAAATCCGGATGGCGCCGTAGATGGCAACTTTGGTCATCACCCCGCTCATCAACGCTGAAACATGGCTGGGTGCGGCCGGATGCGCCAAAGGCAACCAGACATGCAAGGGAAACAGCCCGGCCTTGGACCCGGCCCCCAGCAAAACCAGCCCCAAAACGATGCCACCATTCAGGGCCGAAGGGTGCGATTGGCGAATCTCATCAAAGCCATAGCCACCACCGGCCCCCGCGAGCAGGCCAAAGGCGAATAACAGCATGGCCGCGCCAAAACTGGCCATGACAAAATAAATCAGCCCGGCGCGGTTGGTTTCAGGCTCTTCATTTGACATCACCAACGCCCATGAGGTCAGCGACATCACCTCCCATGCCAGCAGAAAGGTAAAAGCGTCATCCGCCATCACCACAAGGTTCATCGCGGCAATGAAAGCCGGGTAAAATGGCAAAACCCGCCCGGGCCGTTTTTCGTGAACGCCGTAGCCCATGCCATAAAGCGATGCGATGGCCCCGCCCAGATTTACCACGATAAGGAAAAACGCAGAAAGCGCGTCTATCCGCAGGCGCATCCCGATGTCCGGCAGGCCTAACGGCAGGGTATGCGAGAGCGGCGCGCCGTTTAGCAGCAAAACCCGAACACTGGAGACTAACAAAACAAGGCAAACCGCCGCCGTTGCGCCATAGCTGAATTTTATCAGGCTCGCAGGCTGTCTTATCGCCAGAATGGCCAAGATAAATAGCGCCACAAGGGCGCTGATGAAAACTGAGAAAAAGCCCATATGGTGCTATAGCTAAAACCGGGCAGATTTTACCATCATTATTTTATCAGAGCCTATTTTCGGAAGATGAATTGAATGCACGAGATACATGCACTGCGGGTTTTGGCCATTGACCCGCTTGCGTATATGGCTTTTGTTCTACGAAAAATAACGGAGCCATCTGAATGGATATGAATTTGGGGCTGCCCCCCGAGCATGAGGCCTTGCTTGCGCGGGTGACGGCCATGATACGCGATAAAATTATGCCGCTGGAGGCCGAGTTTCATGGCGAGATCAGCAAGGGCGCGCGTTGGGGCTATACCCCGCGTCAGGCTGAGATTCTTGAGGGGTTGAAGGCCGAGGCCAAAGCCGCAGGGCTGTGGAATTTCTGGTTGACCGACAGCGACCGGGGTTATGGGCTGAACACGGTGGCCTATGCGTATTTTGCCGAAGTTATGGGCCGCACGCCGATGGCGGCGGAGGTGTTTAATTGCAATGCGCCCGATACCGGCAATATGGAAGTGTTTGAGCGTTACGGCAGTGCAGCGATGAAAAAGCAATGGCTGGGGCCGCTGCTGGAGGGGGAGATTCGCAGTGCTTACCTGATGACCGAGCCGGATGTGGCCAGCTCGGACGCCACGAATATTGCCATGTCTTGCGTGCGGGATGGCGATGATTATGTGCTCAACGGTGAAAAATGGTGGGCCACGGGGGCCGGGGACCCGCGCTGTGTGGTTTATATCGTGATGGTGCGGACCGGGGATGAGGATATGCCCAAACATCAGCGCCATTCGATGATCGTGGTGCCTGCGGACAGCCCCGGCATTGAAAAACTGCGGCCAATGCAGGTGTTTGGTGCCGATGACGCGCCGCACGGGCATATGCATTTTCGCTTTACTGACGTGCGGGTGCCGGTGGAAAACATGCTTTTGGGCGAGGGGCGCGGCTTTGAGATTGCGCAGGGCCGTTTGGGGCCGGGCCGCATTCATCACTCGATGCGTGCCATTGGTCAGGCCGAGGCCGCACTTGAAATGATGTGCCGCCGCGCGCTTTCGCGAGAGGCGTTTGGCCGAAAACTGGCCGAATTGGGGGCGAATTACGATATTATCGCCGAGGCCCGCATGGAGATCGAGCAGGTGCGGCTTTTGTGCCTCAAGGCGGCGTGGATGATGGACCAGGGTGATGCCCGCGCGGCGGCGCCGTGGATCAGCCAAATCAAGGTGGCCGCGCCGCGTGTGGCGCTGAAGGTGATTGATGAGGCGATACAGATGTTTGGGGCGCAGGGGATCTCTCAGGATGTGCCGCTGGCCAATATGTGGACACATGTGCGCACGCTCAGGCTGGCGGATGGGCCGGATGCGGTACACCGCCGACAGGTGGCGCGGGCGGAATTACGCAAATATAGTCAGGAAAAACGGTAGTTTAGGATTGGGTTCCCCGGATTGTCCCGCATTTCGTCGCCGTAAAAATTTTTGCACCCTCTTGCAGCCGGTTGGGCGCAATACTAAGACTCCCTTAGGACATGATTGATATGAGATCATGCAAACACCAGCAGGCAGGTAGATATGACAGATCCGATTGAGACTTACATGAACACCCTTGTGCCCATGGTCGTCGAACAGACCAGCCGGGGCGAACGCGCTTATGACATCTTCAGCCGTCTGCTGAAGGAGCGTATCATTTTCCTTAGCGGCCCGGTGCATGACGGCATGTCAAGCCTGATCGTGGCGCAGCTTTTGCACCTTGAAGCGGAAAACCCGAGCAAGGAAATCAGCATGTATATCAACAGCCCCGGTGGCGTGGTCACCAGCGGTTTGTCGATCTACGACACCATGCAATATATCAAACCCAAGGTTAGCACCCTTGTGATCGGGCAGGCGGCAAGCATGGGATCATTGTTGTTGACCGCAGGGGCAAAGGGCATGCGCTATTCCCTGCCCAACAGCCGGATCATGGTGCATCAGCCCTCAGGCGGCTATCAGGGGCAGGCCACGGACATCATGATCCACGCGGAAGAGACCCTGAAACTGAAAAAACGCCTCAATGAGATTTATGTCAAACATACCGGTCAGACGCTGAAAAAGGTCGAAGACGGGCTGGAGCGCGACAACTTCATGACGGCGGAGGATGCCAAGGATTGGGGTCTGATTGATGAGATTGTTGAAAATCGCCCCAAATCGGATGATGAGAGCGAATAAGCCGATACATCATTTTGAGATTGTGGCGGGCTTGTAGCTGTTTTAAGCTGGCCTTGGTGGTGTCATAATCTGGCCGAAATTGTTGGCCATGATTGAATATGCGGGTTCTGAAAAGGAACAGTAATGTCGAATTCTTCAGGCGGTGACAGCAAAAATACCCTTTATTGCAGCTTTTGCGGCAAAAGTCAGCATGAGGTGCGCAAGCTTATTGCCGGGCCAACCGTGTTTATTTGCGATGAATGTGTCGAATTATGTATGGACATCATCCGCGAAGAAACCAAATCCGCAGGGCTGAAATCAAGCGACGGTGCGCCGACACCGCGTGAGATATGTCAGGTACTTGACGATTATGTGATTGGTCAGGCGATGGCCAAGAAGGTGCTGTCGGTGGCGGTGCATAACCACTACAAACGGCTTAATAATTCCGGCAAGGCTGGTGAGGTTGAGCTGCAAAAATCCAATATTCTGCTGATCGGGCCAACCGGCTGTGGCAAAACTTTGCTGGCGCAAACGCTGGCGCGGATTTTGGATGTGCCGTTTACCATGGCCGATGCCACCACCCTGACCGAAGCCGGGTATGTCGGCGAAGACGTGGAAAACATCATTCTCAAACTGCTGCAATCCAGCGAATATAATGTTGAGCGGGCACAGCGCGGCATTGTCTATATTGACGAGGTCGACAAGATCACCCGCAAATCTGAAAACCCATCCATCACCCGCGATGTCAGCGGCGAGGGCGTGCAGCAGGCGCTGTTGAAGCTGATGGAGGGCACCATTGCCGCCGTCCCACCGCAAGGCGGGCGCAAGCATCCGCAACAGGAGTTTTTGCAGGTCGACACCACCAATATCCTGTTCATCTGCGGCGGGGCCTTTTCCGGGCTGGAAAGAATTATCGCGCAACGCGGCAAGGGCAGCGCCATGGGCTTTGGTGCCGATGTGCGCAATGATGACGAACGCGGCGTGGGTGAGATATTCACCGATCTTGAGCCGGAAGATTTGTTGAAATTTGGTCTGATCCCGGAATTTGTTGGCCGCCTGCCGGTAATTGCGACGCTGGAAGATCTGGATGAAGATGCGCTTGTCACCATCCTGACACAGCCCAAGAATGCACTGGTGAAGCAATATCAGCGGCTGTTCGAGCTGGAAGATGCCAAGCTGAGCTTTACCGAAGATGCGCTGAGCGCGATTGCCAAACGGGCGATCAAACGCAAAACCGGCGCGCGGGGCTTGCGGTCTATTCTTGAGGATATTTTGCTCAATACCATGTTCGACCTGCCGGGCATGGAAAATATTGACGAGGTGGTTGTCAATGAAGAGGCGGTGAATTCGGATGCCGCGCCCTTGATGATCTACTCAGATGCCAAGAAAGAAGAAGCATCGGCGTGATATTGCGCGGCATGGGCGCTGGACCTTTGCGCGCATTTGGGCCATATCTGCGGTAGAGACCGACGGAGGATTTCACGGAGGATTTTATGGGCATTCTGAACACGATGTTACGCAGTCTCATTTGGTGGGACAAGCAGACCCTGAACACCCAGTTTTATACCTGGCGTAAGGGTGTCAAAGTGGGCGAAGACCCGCAGGGCAATGTGTTTTACCGCACCAAAGATGGCAAACGCCGCTGGGTGATTTACAACGGCGAATGTGAGGCCACCCGGGTTAATGCCGATTGGCATGGCTGGCTGCATCATACCTATGACGCGCCGCCGACGGATCAGCCTTTGGTGCATAAGCCCTGGGAAAAGCCCCATGAGGAAAACAAAACCGGCACCTCGCAGGCCTATGCGCCGGCGGGGTCAATCCGGCGGATGAACCCCAAAGAGCGGCGCGATTACGAGGCGTGGAGCCCGGAATAGTCAGATGTCGGAAAACCTTACAGAAGTGATCGTTGGCGGTGTTGTTTTGGCGGTTGCCGCCGGATTTCTGGCCTATGCCGGAAATATCACCGGTGTGACGGCTGGCACCCAAAAAACCTATGAGATGAGCGCAAGTTTTCGCTCGGCGGATGGCATCGATGTGGGCACGGATGTGCGCCTTGCGGGCGTCAAAGTGGGCCGGGTGACAAAATTTGAACTGGATACCACGACGTTCCGGGCCGAGACACGCTTTACTGTGCTTAACGGTATTGAGCTGCCCGATGACAGCGCCGTTGCCATCTCATCCGAGGGCTTATTAGGCGGGAATTATGTTGAAATTCTGCCGGGTGGCTCGCCGATCACGCTGTCGCCCGGGGATGAGATTGAATTTACCCAAGGCTCGGTCAGTCTGTTGGCCTTGTTGATGAAATTTGCAGCAGGCAGTGGCGGCGGAACCAATGGTGGGGATGCTGCGCAATGATGAAGCAAGTCTTGGTGGCGGTTTCATTGCTGTTGGCGTCCGCGGCTTTGGCGCAGGACGATACCATTCTGCAAAACGCGCTGGAAGAGGCGCTGGGCGTCACCCAAGAAGACAACGGCGAAGATGTCACCCAAAATAAGGTGGCGCTTGGCACCGGGGCGGTGTTGCGCGGCCTTGATAAGGTGGATGGGCAGGTTACCGATATGACACTGTCCAATGGCATGGTCGCGGAAATTGGCCGGTTGAGTGTTGAGCTGAAAGAATGCCGTTATCCGGTGGATGACAGTATTTCGGATGCCTACGCGCTGATGACAATCCGTGATATTGCCACCTCAAAGGTGCTGTTTTCGGGTTGGATGCTGGCCTCATCCCCGGCGCTGAATGCGCTTGAGCACCCGCGTTATGATGTCTGGGTGTTGCGCTGTAAAACCGAATAGGGATTTTTGCAGACCGGCCGCGATGTGATCTCGGCCTCATCGAGCAAAGCGTCTTCAAGCATCCGGTGATAGGTGGCCCGGCCCAACCCCTGTGCCCCCAGACTTGCCAGATGCGGGGTGATGAATTGCGTATCAAACAGTTGAAACCCACACAGCCTGAGGTGATCCACCAAATGCGCCAGCGCCAGTTTTGAGGCATCAGTGCGGGTTGAAAACATGCTTTCCCCAAAGAAAGCCGCCCCAAGGGTGACGCCGTAGACGCCTCCGGTGAGGTGACCCTCTTGATAAACCTCAAAAGAATGCGCCGATCCCATTTTGTGCAATTCATTGTAAAGGCTGGATATTTCTTGGTTGATCCAGGTCTCATCCCGGTTGGCGCAGGCGGTGACCACAGCCGCGAAATCGCCATTCAGCCGGACCGAATACGCCCCCCGGCGCATCCGCCGCGCCAAGGAGCGCGAGATGTGAAACCCGTCCAGCGGCAGGATACCCCGGTGGCGCGGATCAACCCAGAAAATTTCAGGATCATCGCGGCCTTCGGCCATGGGAAAGACGCCCGCCGCATAGGCACGCAAAAGCAAGTCCGGGGTCAGTTTGGGGTTTGTTTTGGTCATGGCCCCGTAATTGTAATGAAAATCACTCTGATAAATTGCTTTCCAGCCAGGTCTCCAGCCAGTGAATGTTGTAATTCCCGCTTAAAATATCCGGCTCCTGCAACAGGGCATGAAACAGCGGCACCGTGGTATCTACGCCGTCAATGATCAACTCTCCCAAGGCGCGGTTCAGCCGGTTGAGCGCGCTTTCGCGATCCGGGCCATGCACAATCAGTTTGCCAATCAGGCTGTCGTAATGCGGCGGGATTTTATAGCCGTCATAAAGCGCTGAATCCATCCGCACGCCAAGCCCGCCGGGGGCGTGAAATTGGCTGATGGTGCCGGGGCGGGGGGCAAATTCCGGCAGTTTTTCGGCATTTATCCGCGCCTCAATGGCGTGACCGTTGATCACCAGATCATCCTGAGAAAACGACATCGGCAGGCCTTCGGCAACGCGGATTTGCTCGCGCACCAGATCAACGCCGTAAATCGCCTCGGTCACCGGATGTTCGACCTGCAAACGGGTGTTCATTTCAATGAAAAAGAAGTCGCCGTTTTCATAGAGAAACTCGATGGTGCCAGCGCCGGCATAGTTGATATTGGCAATCGCATCGGCGCAGGTTTTGCCAATACGCGCACGTTCCTCGGGCGTGATCGTGGGGCCGGGGGCCTCTTCAAAAACCTTCTGGTGGCGGCGCTGTAATGAGCAATCGCGCTCGCCCAGATGCACCGCCCCGCCTTTGCCATCGCCAAATACCTGAATTTCGATATGGCGCGGCGTGGTCAGATATTTCTCAATATAGACCTCATCATTGCCAAACACCGATTTGCCCTCAGAGCGGGCGGTCAGAAAGGCGCTTTCCATCTCATCGGCGGAATTGGCCACTTTCATGCCGCGCCCGCCGCCGCCAGCGGTGGCCTTGATGATCACCGGATAGCCCATGTCATCGCCCAGCTTGCGGGCCGCAGCAAGGGTGGGCACGCCGCCATCCGAGCCGGGCACACAAGGCACCCCAAGCTTTTTCATGGTGTCCTTGGCGGTGATTTTATCACCCATGATGCGGATATGCTCGGCCGTGGGGCCGATGAATTTGAGGCCGTGATCTTCGACGATCTGCACAAAATTGGCGTTTTCGCTGAGGAAGCCATAGCCGGGGTGAATCGCCTGCGCGCCGGTGATTTCACACGCCGCAATGATCGACGGGATCGACAGATAACTTTCCGAGCTGGCAGGCGGGCCGATGCAAACCGATTCGTCGGCCATGCGCACATGCATGGCATCGGTATCAGCGGTGGAATGCACCGCCACGGATGCGATACCCATCTCGCGCGCGGCGCGGATCACACGCAGGGCAATCTCGCCCCGGTTGGCAATCAGGATTTTATCGAACATGCGCGCACCCTATTCGATGATCATCAAAGGCGCGCCATATTCAACTGCGGCGCCATCTTCGACAAGGATGCGTTTGACGGTACCTGAATGCGGCGCCGGGATATGGTTCATGGTTTTCATCGCCTCGATGATCAGCAATGTATCGCCCTCATTAACCTGCTGGCCGACGCTGACAAACGCAGGTGCGCCCGGCTCGGCCTGTAAATAGATCGCGCCGACCATGGGCGAGGTCACGGCACCCGGAAGGTTGGCGGGATCATCTATTGTCTCGGGGACGGTGGCGGGTGTTGCGGCGGCAACTGCGGCGGGGGCTACAGCGGCAGGGGCGGCGGCCATCTGCACCACCTCTTGTTTGCGGCTGACGCGCACATTCAAGCAGTCATCCGCGCCATAAGCCCGTTTGACCTGCAATTCAGTGAGGTCGTTATCATTCAGCACTTCTGCCAGAGCTTTGACGAAAGCCACGTCATCTTTGTGATTTTTATTAGGCATAGGGTTCCCTGATTGTTTGGTATCGGCCCATCAGACAGGCCATGGCGATTGATTGCATCGCTTATAGGCCATGCGGGAAGCCGAGAAAAGCAGGCATTTGCCCCGGGGCAGACATTCTGGCGCTTAGGCTTGCACTTAGCTTGTGACATCTTTAACTGAGGCTCGCGGTCGCAGCCTACCCGCTCAAAACAAGGACTAGGAAATGGATACGATTGTCATCTGCTCAGGCGGATTGGATTCGGTGTCACTGGCCCACAAGGTGGCGGGCGAGGGCCGGTTGCTAAGCCTCTTGAGCTTTGATTATGGCCAGCGTCATGTGAAAGAGGTGGCATTTGCCGCCCTTTGCGCAAAGCGTCTGGGCGTGGCGCATAAGGTGCTGGATATTCGGGCGATTGGGGCCGGGCTGTCTGGTTCGGCGCTGACCGATGATATTGACGTGCCTGACGGGCATTACGAGGAATCCTCGATGAAGCTTACGGTGGTGCCCAACCGCAATGCCATCATGCTGAGCATTGCTTTTGGCATGGCGGCGGCGGTCAAGGCTAAACGGGTGGCGGCGGCGGTGCATGGCGGTGATCACTTCATCTATCCCGATTGCCGCCCCGGATTCATGCAGGCATTCCAAACCATGCAAGATCACGCGCTTGAGGGCTACGCCGAGGTCGCGCTTTATGTGCCTTATGTGCAAGGCTCAAAGGCGGATATTGTTGGCGATGGGGCCAAAAACGGCACGCCCTTTGGTGAAACGTGGTCTTGTTATAAAGGCGGCGCATTGCATTGCGGGCGCTGCGGCACCTGCGTTGAACGGCGCGAGGCGTTTGATATTGCGGGGGTCACGGACCCAACCGAATATGCCGATAACGACTATTGGAAAACTGCCATCGCCCAAGGGGGGCAGGCCTGATGTACCGGATCACCAAGGAATTTCATTTCTCAGCCTCGCATCAGTTGAAGGGTCTGGCCAAGGATCACCCCTGCGCCCGGCTGCACGGGCATAATTATATCGTTGTGGTTGAGCTTACGGCCAAGGCGCTGAACGCGCAGGGTTTCGTGCGCGATTATCATGATCTGGCCGAGCTGAAGCACTATATTGATGAAAATCTCGATCACCGGCACCTCAATGATGTGCTGGGCGATGATTTGGTCACGGCGGAACGTCTGGCGCGGCATTTCTTTGACTGGTGCAAGGCGCGGTTTCATGAGACCAGCGCTGTGCGGATCAGTGAAACACCAAAAACATCGGCGGAGTACCGGCCATGAAACCGGCAGAAATCCGCGTATCGGAAGTCTTTGGCCCGACCATTCAGGGCGAAGGCGCGCTGATTGGCCTGCCGACGGTGTTTGTGCGCACTGGCGGCTGTGATTATCGCTGCGACTGGTGCGACAGCCTTCATGCGGTGGATGCTGAATACCGCGATACATGGGCGGCGATGGATGCCGGGACGATCATGGCGCAGGTTGAAGAATTATCAGGCGGTTTGCCCTTGATGGTGACACTCTCAGGCGGAAATCCGGCGATTCAACCGCTGGGGCCTTTGATCGAGCTGGGCCACGCCAAAGGCTATCGGTTTGCATTGGAAACCCAAGGCTCGGTGGCGCGGCCATGGTTTGCAGCACTTGATATGCTGGTGCTCAGCCCCAAACCGCCCTCAAGCGGGATGCATCCCAACTGGGCCATATTGTCTGACTGCGTGGACGCGGGGGGTAATGCCGAGACGGTGCTGAAAATTGTGGTGTTTGACGAGGTTGATTATGTCTTTGCCTGCGATGTGGCGGCGCGCCACCCGGACCTGCCGGTCTATTTGCAACCGGGCAATCACACGCCGCCACCGGGTGATGATGGGGCGGGCGATGACACGGCGATTGTGGATCAGGCGGGGCTGGACAATCGTATGCGCTGGCTGGTGGATCGTGTTTGCGATGATAAATGGTATGATGCAAAGGTGTTGCCGCAGTTGCATGTGATGCTTTGGGGCAATAAACGCGGCGTCTGACGGGAAGGGTTTTGATCATGGCTGACGAAAACATCTATCGCAATCTCAAACAGTTGGGCGCGGCCTCGGCGTTGCCGGAAAGCCCTGAGGTGGCCGAGCTGGAGCGGGTGCAGAACCCGCAGGCCGATGTGGCCTATAATGTGCGCTTTACCGCGCCTGAGTTTACCTCGCTCTGCCCAATGACCGGCCAGCCGGATTTTGCCCATCTGGTGATTGATTATGTGCCGGGCGAGTGGCTGGTGGAAAGCAAATCCTTGAAATTATATCTTGGATCATTCCGCAATCACGGCGCGTTTCACGAGGATTGCACCGTTTCAATCGCCCGCCGTTTGGTGGATTTGCTGGCGCCCCAATGGCTGCGCATTGGCGGTTATTGGTATCCGCGCGGTGGCATTCCGATAGATGTGTTTTATCAAACCGGCCCGTGCCCCAAAGATGTGTGGATCCCCGATCAGGGCGTGCCGCCGTATCGCGGGCGTGGGTAAAGCATTTTCGCTTGAAAAACCTATTGGGTTTATCCCCGGATGGCGTGTGTCTCGGACCCGTCCAAAGCCGGGACTTTGCCATTTTCCAGATGCAGCACCTTATCGGAAACCGCCAGCCACGCCTTGTTGTGGGTGATGGCAACAATCGTCATATCACCGCCAGAGAGGTCTGAGATTTGCTTGACCAGCTCCTTTTCCGTATCCGGATCAAGCGCTGATGTGACCTCGTCCAAAATCAGCAATCTGGGGTTGCGCACCAAAGCACGGGCCAGCGAAAGCCGCTGACGCTGACCGCCAGAAAGCTTCAGCCCGCGCTCGCCGAGATCGGTATCAATGCCCTCGGGCAGCTTGGAGACAAAAGATTCCGCCCCGGCCAGCCGCACGGCCTGATGGATGGCGGCCTCATCTATATCTGCGCCAAGGGTGATGTTGTTGCGCACCGTGCCTGAAAGCAGGATCAATTCCTGGGGGACATACCCGATCATATTGCGCCAATCACGCAAGCTCAGTTTCTCAAGCGGAGTATCATCAATCAAAATCTCGCCGCTTTGTTGCACATAAAGCCCTGAAATAAGATCAATGATGGTCGTTTTGCCCGATCCGGACGGGCCGATGAAGGTCGTTACCTGACCGGCGGGGATGGTGAACGACGCATGATCCAGAACCGATTTTCCGGTATAGTTGAAAACGACATCACGAAAGACAATCCCGCGCTCAAGGACTGGCTTACCGGTGCCAGGGGAAAGCTCTTCTGCGTCACTTGCCGAGGCAATCAGCTCCTCAATCCGATCCAGATACGGGGAATTTTCGTTCATCAGCTGAAGATAACGCTGGGCCCGCGAAAAGGTCTTGATGGTGCTGTGCATCAGCCCGGCAATCACCCCCGATTCCACCACCGATAATTGCAGCCAGCCAACAGCATAGGCCATCAATCCAAAGACCAAAATGAGCGCGGCAATGTTTTGCAGGGCGTTGAGACCTTCGGCGCTCAGGGCGATGCGGCGGCGAAATTTCTTCATCCGGTTGATGAAGTTTTCAAATAACGGCCGCACGGATTCGTCCAGTCCCATGGCTTTGATGGTTTTGATCGAGGCAAAAACATCGGTGAAATAAGCCGAAAGGTTTTCTGCGGCACCGGCATGTTTGCGGGAATATTTGTTGCTCATCCGGATCAATGTCAACAACGGAACAAACAACAGCGCGCCGCCCGTGATGATCCCCAGCGCCAGCCAGTGGGACATCAGCACCACCAGCCCAAAATAGACTGCGGTACGCAGATAAAGCGTAAGGGAATGAACTGCCATTTCCATCGACACCGCCGCTTTGTCGGTGAAATGCGCCAATGAGATGGCCATGCCCCCCAGCCGCCTGTCGTAATACCACGACAATCGCGCCCGCACGATGGCTTCTAACAGGCGCCGACGATAGGAGGCAATAATATCGGTCACAACAAAAGCGGTATAAACCCGGATGGTAAAGCCTATAATTTCCCTCAAAATCAGCAGGACAGCCGAGATCAAAGCCAAAACCCAAACCTCTTGTGGCAGGCCCATTGCCGTAAACATGTCGGTCACGGTGCGGGCCAGAGGCGAGGCGTCTGCGCTTTGCCCGCCGCTGGCGGCCAGCAAGAGCGGCAACAGTGAGGCAATACCGAACCCTTCCAAAAGGCTGTTTATCAGCAACAGGGTAACCAAAAACACCGCCCGGCCCGAGCCGAATCTTAAGATCACGCGAAACAGGATAGCAAAATTACTCATGTCAGCCCCATGGCAGCCTAGTGATGAAAAATCTGGAATGGCCGAAAGACATCACAAGCCTCCGGCACAGCCGCGAGACATTACCGCGCGCC
>CAZZKL010000015.1:19181-25915 GCA_964655135.1 uncultured Roseovarius sp.
GCGGATGACAACGGGCGGCGCGCACAGTTCTTGACGGGCCATGAGCCGGAGTTATACATGCTGCAAAAGCAAAACCTAAATAAAATCAGGATAAAATATGCGAGCAGTATTTCGGTTCTTACTGTGTGTGACGGGATCGGCCCTTGTCACCGCAGGGGTGATCTCGTGGCTGTTGTTTAGCGGCAAGCTGGACCTCACGCATATGTTATATCAGCTCCGATATAACCCGCTTGTCACCGCGCGCCAGCCTGTTGAGGAAAACCGGCTGGTGTCGACCAATGTGCTGAAGCTGAATTTGCAGGCTTTCTCTTTGCCTTCGATGGAAACCGAAAGCCCTTTTATCAGCGGCGGCGGGGCCATTTTGCCCTTGGGCGGCGGGCGCATTCTTGTGCTCAACAAATATGGCCAGCTTTACCGCTTTTCGCAGTCCGATACGGGCCCGATTCTGGAGACGCTCAATGATGGGGTCAAAACCAACAATGACATCTATCTGGAATATGCCGCCTCGCAAGGCTACACCGCACGGCCGGGCACGAATGTGGGCTTTGCCGGGCTGGGGACGCGCGGGATTGATCTGTTGCACCTTAAAAAGCTGGGCATGATCGCCCTGTCCTATACCCAATGGCAGCCGGATAAGCATTGCATGGTCAACAAGGTTTCGGTGCGCCCCATTGATCAACAGATGAGTTTTCTTGCCGGCTCCAGCTGGAAAGAGATTTTCGTCAGCAAGCCCTGTATCCCGATGAACCCCCACAACAAGAATAAACCACTGGCCGGGCATCAGACCGGTGGGCGGATGTATGAACTGCCCGACGGGCGCTTTTTGCTCAGCACCGGCGACATCAAGCATAACGGCGTGAACCGCGTGAACCTGATTGATGATCCAAACGCCGATCTGGGCAAGATATTCATCGTTGACCCCCTGACCAGCACCCGCGAGATTTTCAGCACAGGTCAGCGTAATCCTCAGGGGCTGGTCATTGCGGATGACGGAACCATTTGGGAAACCGAACATGGCCCCTCGGGGGGGGATGAGCTGAATATTCTGGTCCGGGGTAAAAACTATGGCTGGCCGCATGTGACCATGGGCCGTCTGTGTCTGGGCTGTGAAGGCGTGCTGAACGGTCGCCACGATGGCTATGAGCCGCCGGTGTTTTCATGGACGCCGGGGATAGGCGTGAGCAATCTGGTTGAGGTCAAAAATGTCTCAGACGCCTGGGACGGCAACCTGATGATCGCCAGCCTGAAAAACCAAAGCCTGCACCGGGTTGTCCTGCGTGACCGACAGGTGATCATGGATGAGGTTATCAATATCGGCGAGCGTCTCCGCGATATTTATCAAACCGACAGTGGCGATTTTGTTTTGTGGACGGATAGCGGCAAAATCATCTTTCTTTCCCCGTTGAAGCAAAAAACCAAAGTTGAGCGGATGATCGCGGGCCTTTCACAGCAGGCCCAGCGTGCGATTCGCGGCTGCCGGGAATGCCACGATTTTGAACCCGGAATTGGCCAGCCAGACAAGATCAGCCTGTGGCGTGTGATCGGCCGGAATGTGGCCTCGACCAATTATTCCTTTTATTCCAATGCCTTCAGGGCCAAGGGCGGCAGATGGGATGACACATCACTGAATGCTTTCATTGGTGATCCGCTGGGCTTTATTCCCGAAAACGCCATGGGGGACAATGGCATTGCCGATAAGGGCCTGCGCAAAGAGATCATGAGATTTCTCAACAAACTGCATTAGGATTTTAATCCTAGGTCCCTTTGCCTTCATCCTCTGAGATCATTTCATCGCGGTCATAATCCCGTTTGGCCATGTCGCCGATCAGACCCCAATAATGCATCGGTGAAAGCCCGCCTCCGGGGCGTTTAGCGGTGAGGTTGTCGGCCTCAAAGATGTCCCCCTTGCGGATTGGCCGCGCCGCGACAAGGCTCTTGCGGGCGATGGCGGTATTTTCCCCCTCTGCCCCCACAGGCACTTTCAACCCCGGTTGCATGGCCTGCCCCACCTGTCGGATGGCGCGGATCATATTTGACAGCTCATCCGGCTCAAGTGAGGCCTTGTGATCCGGGCCGGGCAGGGACCTGTCCAGCGTAAAATGCTTTTCGATCACCTTGGCCCCACAGGCAACAGCGGCAATCGGCACGGCAATGCCCGGCGTGTGATCGGAATATCCCACGGGCAGGCCAAACGCCATTTCCAGCATCGGCATCACCGGCAGATGCACATCCTCAAACGGGGCGGGATATTCGGTGGTGCAATGCAGCAGCGTAACTTTGTCTTGCAACATTTTGCGCCCCTCAACCGAATGCCAGGCATCGCGGAAGGCCGCAACCGATGGCGCATCCCGCCTGAGATAACCAAAGGCCAACACCCCAAGGGCGGTTTCAATATCACCCAATGTACACATGCCGGTGGACATGATCACCGGCTTGCCGGATTGGGCCACGCGCAACAGCAAAGGCGCATTTGTGATCTCACCAGAGGGCAGTTTGATCAGCGGCAAATCCAGCTCCTCAATCAGAAAATCCACGCTCGCCATGTCAAAAGGGGCTGAAAGATACTGAATGCCGATGGTGGCGCAATGGTCGTGCAAAGCTTTGTGCTCATCAAAGCTCAGCTCAAGCTTGCGCACCATTTCAAGCTGATTTTCATCCGCCCCGGTGGTCTTTTTCTGATAGCCTGCCTTTTGCGCATGGACGCTGATGGCATCCTTGGCGCGGAAGGTCTGATATTTGACGGCATCCGCCCCGGCCTCCCGTGCGGCGTCGGCCAGCGTCTTTGCCATTTCAAGCGCGCCATTGTGATTAACCCCCGCCTCGGCGATGACAAAAATCGGTTGTTCATTCAGGTTTTTACTCATGCGTCCCGCTCCCGCTGAAGGTCATGAAACCGCTTTGCCGCGCCCGGCGTGATGTCCATGCTTTTCAAAATATCCCTGATCCGTTTGCTGGCATCCGTCTGACCATAAAGCGAGACGGTTTGCGGCAGGTGCTGCACAAAATCGGGGTCCAGTAACTTGCGGATGGATTGCGTGATCATTGCCTTCTCGGCGCGCGCGCAGTCAATTACCGAGGTGGCCTTGAGCCGCCCTTCCTGACGTTGACCGATATTGAGGGTGGGCACTTTCATTGCGGGCGCCTCAATAATCCCCGATGAGGAATTGCCGATGACGGCGGCGCAATGCTTCATCGCACTGAGATAGCGCAGATGGCCCAGCGACGTCACGCATTTTGCCCGGCCATCGCTGTCTTTGGCATAGGCCCGCGCCAGTTGATTTATCGCCCGCCCGCCCATATCGGCGTTTGCTTCGGTGATCAGAATGGCATGGTCGGGAAAATCGTCCAACGCCGCCAGAAGTGCCTGCATATCGGCCTTGGCATCATGACCGCCCAGCGTCACCGGATGGTATGTCACCAGAAAATATGGGCTGTCGGGCGGCAGGCCACAGTCTTGGCGGATTTCCTGTGCTCCCAAAAGCGGCAGGCGGGCGATATTATCAAGGGCTGTATCGCCCACATTAAAGACGCTGCCGGGCTGTTCTCCAAGCTGTATAACGCGCTGGCGGTACGGCTCGGCGGCGGTGAAATGCACCCGCGCCATTTTGGTGATGCAATGGCGCAGGGAATCGTCCATCGCCCCCTCGGTAACCTCGCCGCCATTGAGATGGGCAACGGCAAGCCCCAGAAAAAACGCGGCCTGCACGGCGGCGAAAATCTCAAACCGGTCGCCCAAAACCACAACCACATCCGGGCCAAGCCGGGTAAAGGCATCGGCAAAGCCGCTCACCCCAAGGCCGGTGGATTTGGCCACGGCCACGCGGCTGTCGGACGACAAAAGCATCTCAACCCGTTGATCAATGGCAAAGCCGTCTTGCTCAATCTCGCGGTATGTCAGGCCAAATTCCGGCGACAAATGCATCCCGGTGACCGCAATTTGCAGCTCCAACGCCGGGTCATCGCGAATCTCTTCGATCACTGGCCGCAGCAATCCGTATTCGGCCCGTGATCCCGTTACCACACAGATTTTCCGCCGGGTCATTCAATTCCCTCCCAGATAGGCGCTGCTGGGGATGTTGATCAGCCGCCGCGCCAGTGAATGCGCCACATCCAGCGGCGCGCGCGGGGCCTCGTGATAGGGCTTTTGATCGCTGATCAACCCCCAGATTGGGCGAGACATCAACCCGGCGTCGTTAAGTGTTTGTAAAATGACATCTCTTTGATGTTCCTGACCCTCGTCAAGCACAAGGGTCTGAAGCCAAAAATTGCTTTGGCAGCCTTTCGGCTCGCCCATCAAGTCAATGCCGTCGATACCGGTAAAGGCCTGTTTGTAACGGCCATGCAGGCCCCGCTTGGAGCGCAGCATATCCGGCAGTTGCTCCAACTGAGCACAACCCAGTGCCGCATTAATGTTTGGCAAGCGGTAATTATAGCCGATCTCATCATGGCAATAATCCCACGCATGGGGCATTTTGGCGGTCGTCGTTAGGTGCTTGGCACGGCGGGCAAGGGCCTCATCATTGAACAAAATCGCCCCGCCACCGCCGGTGGTGATGGTCTTGTTGCCATTAAAACTTAGCGTTCCGGCAAGGCCAAATGTGCCGGTATGGCGGTTATTGCGCCAACTGCCCAGCGATTCAGCGGCATCTTCGACAACCGTCAGATGATACTCCTCGGCAAGCTGCATCAGCTCGTCCATTGGCGCCGGGTGGCCAAAAACATGCATCGGCAACATCGCCCGGATAATGCGCCCGGTTTCGCGGTTGATGCAGGTGCCATCGCGGATTTCGCAGGTCTTTTCCAGATGAAGCCGCAGTTTTTGCGGGCAAAGACAGCCAAAATCAGCCTCGCTATCGGCAAAATGCGGCACCGCGCCGCAATAGGACACGGCGTTGACCGTGGCAATGAATGTCAGCGCCGGCACGATAACCTCATCCCCGCGCGCCACCCCGGCAAGCAAAAGCGCGATATGCAGGGCGGCGGTGCCATTGACCACCGCAACGGCCTTCCCCGCGCCGGTGAATGCTGCCAGATCCTGCTCAAACCGATCAACATATTCGCCCACAGACGAAACAAACGTGCTGTTGATGGTATCTTGCACATAGCGCATTTCATTGCCCGCAAAGACAGGGGCGTGCAGGGGGGCTTTGCCGCCGGTAATCTCAGCGACGGCGCTGGCAATTTGCCCGGCCAGAGATGTCATGCGGTCTCCTTCACAAACGGCACCGCCTGCATAGCGACCGGGTGCGCAACAGGCAATAGCCGGGCGGAAGCGGGCAGGGCCGGGGGCGGCTCAGACGTTATAGATACCCGCCTTGTAGCGCATGAGGTTTTCCGGGCGGGTGATCCAGTCAATGGTTTGCTTCAGCCCCTGACGGATGTCAAAATCATGGCTGAACCCGGTCAGGGATGTCATCAGCGTATTGTCACAGCACAGGCGGAAAACCTCGGATTTTTCCGGGCGCAGGCGTTGTTCATCGGTCTCGAATATTACATCCGAGCCCATCAGCTCTTTGATGAGGTTGAGCGTGTCGCCAACGGATATTTCCCCGCCCGAGCCAATATTGACCGTCTTGCCATCCGCCGCGTCACATCGCGCCAGCGCCAGAAAGCCCCGGCAGGTGTCGATGACATAGTTGAAATCACGGGTCGGCGTCACATCGCCCAGCTTGATGGTTTTTGTGCCACTGGCAATCTGGGTAATGATCGTCGGTATCACAGCGCGGGCAGATTGGCGCGGGCCATAGGTGTTGAACGGCCTTGCCACCACCACCGGCACTTCAAAGCTGTTGAAAAAGCTCATGGCCATGGCGTCGGCGGCAATTTTGCTGGCGCTATAGGGCGATTGCGGCTGGAGCGGGTGTTTTTCATCAATCGGAATATATTGCGCGGTGCCGTAAACCTCACTGGTGGAGGTGTGGATGACCTTCGCCCCATGGCTGCGCGCGGCCTGACAAATGTTCAGCGTGCCTTTTATGTTGGTATCCACATAACTATCCGGTGCGGCGTAGGAATAAGGAATGGCTATCAAAGCGGCCAGATGAAACACCGCATCAACGCCTTTGACGATCTCCTGACAAAAGGCGGGATCACGGACATCACCACTGATGATCTCAATATCATCGCGGCAGGCGGCATCCTCAAGCCATCCCCAACTGTTGAAGGAATTATACTGCACCAGCGCCCGAACATTCAGGCCTTCCTGATGCAAAAGCTCAACAAGATGCGAGCCGATAAACCCGTCCGCACCGGTCACAAGTACATTTTTCATGGTTTCTTTCCTTTTCGGGCGCTCAGGGCTTCAGGTGATACATCGCCCGGCCTATGCGCCGTGCCTGCATCGATGGCAAGCCTGCCAGTTTTGCAATGCTATCCACGCGCTGTTGCAATTCATTGGCTGTCATATCAGGGAATATTGATTTTTGGAATTTCTTGCGCCAGCGCCAGCGGCGAAAGGGAAGTGCGGGTTTCCATTTCGCCACATCATTGTCGGGGGCAAGTTTGGCCGCCTCACCCGCAATCCTTTCAGCCGCCATCGGGCCTTCTTGCGCCGCGAAAAAACGGTGAAAGGTTTCCAGCATTGTTGCGCTGCGCCACAGGGCCGGATCGTTTTCTCCGTTCAGCAGGTCTTTGGCCCTGTCAATCAGATCATCCACATTGTCGGTGCGGTAACTGACCCGGCCCGCCAGCAGGAATTCGTCGTTCATCACATTGCGGCTGGCGTCATAACTGAT
>CAZZKL010000015.1:26015-29543 GCA_964655135.1 uncultured Roseovarius sp.
GGCGTCAAGGCGGCCATCCCTGAACATCCCCTCAATAAACTTGTCAGTAGATTTGTTGGCGGAATTGGCCAGACCGGAATTGGTATTGTAAAGGATGAAACGGCCATGCTTTTGCCGGATTTGATCCGCTTGCTTGGCGTAATAGCCGCGCAATTCCGGGCGCAGCAAATCCCAGCGTGGATTGCCGGTTATGGCGCATTTATCCGCCTGTTCGGGATATTTTGCCGCCACCGCATCGCCGTGGGCCTGACCAAGGCAAAACAGCCGGGCGCAATTTTCAATCGATTGAGGCGCGACCCAACGCAGCCCGCCACAGCCCTCGCCCAAACCGGGCACTTCTTCGTCAATGGCGCACACCTTGTGGCCAAATTCCATTGCCTTTCGCATTGGTATGGCATCGCCGGGCATCAGCGTTTTGAACATCCACACGCCTTTGGGCAAATGCGGGATATTGCGTTGCAACAGCCATTTCTGACCCATAACGACATCCACGCCTTTTTTGCCGGCATAAAGCGCCGTCAGCAGCCGCGAATCCATCTCGCGCGCGGCGATTTCCATCGGAAAATAAAGACATTTTAGCATATGATTTGCTTTTCGCAGATAAGGAGCCGGTCTCAGAGTTATGCTTGCATCAGTTCCAGATGCGATGGAAGCCTCAAAGCGGCAATAAGCAGATCGATAGCAATAGATCAAGGATGTTTCAGTTTCATATTTTGGTCTAAGGAACCTCTGAACAACTCCCTTCGATATTTTGAAAAAATATCAGCCCCCGCCCCGCTGGACCGGCAGTGGATTGCAATGCAATCCATGAGAGGTCGCCCCATGGCGGGGGCTTTTGCATCGTTGCAGTTTATTGAAAACGTAGAAAGTTTTGCTATGTCCCGCGATGCTTGACCCGCCCTCATGCCCCTACCCGGGCGAGGGCTGACATTTTTTCAAAATCCACACCTTGTTCAGATGTTCCTTAAGAAAGGCAGATTTCTAGTTGGCCACTGCTTCAATCCCACCAGCTTTAACTGGGGGTGGTTTATGATTTGACACGCAAGGCGCATGGGCCCTATTACCCGTTGCGCTGGTGTTGGGTTTGCCATGTGCTACTTCCTGCTCAACTTTCAAAATGACAGCATAAGCAATTGGAGCGTAACATAAAAATCTCAGTGGCCCCGATGATGGACTGGACAGACCGGCATTGCCGCGCGCTGCACCGGCTGCTGTCAAAACGCGCCTTGCTTTATACCGAGATGATCACAGCCCCCGCCTTGGTGCGCGGTCAGGCGCTGCATTTGCTGGAGTTTTCCCCCGCCGAGCATCCCGTGGCGCTGCAACTTGGTGGCTCTGACCCGGAAGAATTGGCCAAGGCCGCGAAACTGGGCGCGATGGCCGGATATGATGAGATCAACCTCAATGTCGGCTGTCCGTCGGACCGGGTGCAATCAGGCACATTTGGCGCGGTGTTGATGCAGGATCCGGGGCTGGTGGCCGACTGCTGTGCGGCGATGATTGAAGCGGCCCCGGTTGAGGTCACAGTCAAATGCCGCATTGGCGTGGATGATCAGGAGCCGCAGGTGGTGCTGCCGGAATTTCTGGCGCGGGTCAGCGCCGCCGGGGTCGGGCGCTTTATCATCCATGCGCGCAAGGCGTGGCTGAAGGGGCTTAGCCCCAAGGAGAACCGTGATGTGCCGCCGCTCGATTATGATCTGGTGCAGCGGATGAAGGGGCAGTTTCCGGCGTTGCATCTGTCGGTCAATGGCGGGATTGAAACGCTGGATCAGGCGAAGGCGTTTCTGGACGCGGGGCTTGATGGCGTGATGTTTGGTCGGGCGGCCTATCACCGGCCTGCGGATATTTTATGCGCCGCCGACCGGCTGATTTATGGCTGTGACGCACCCGATACAACTGCCGAAGACGCTGTGCGCGCGATGCTGCCCTATATCGAGGCGCATTTGGCCGAGGGGGGCCGCCTGCATCAGATCACCCGGCATATGCTTGGGCTTTTTGCCGGTCGTCCCGGCGCACGGGCGTGGCGGCGCACGCTGTCGGAGGGCGCGGTGCAGGACGGTGCAGGGACGGAATTGGTCGAGGCGGCACTGGCGCATGTCACGGGCTAAATTCCGGTTGTTTGTGACGCTAAAAACCGCTCTATCTGAGCAAAAAGGATAAATCATGCCTGAGACGACGTTATTGCTGAGCATGTTGGCGCTGCTGCTGGTGATCGGAGCCTTCGCCGGGCTGCTGGCCGGGCTATTGGGCGTCGGCGGCGGCATCGTATTGGTGCCCGCTTTTTTCTATACCTTTCAGACGCTTGGCTATGGCGGTCCGCAACTGATGCAGATGTGTCTGGCGACCTCATTGGCGACAATCATGGTGACATCGCTGCGCTCGGTCCTGAGCCATAACAAAAAAGGCGCGGTGGATTGGGGTATTTTAAAATCCTGGGCGCCAGGCATTGCCATAGGGGCCATCATCGGCGTGAGCATCGCCGCCCGGCTCAGCTCGACATTATTGCAGGGTATTTTTGGCGTCTTGGGTATTATTATCGGGGCCTATCTGGGCTTTGGCAATTCCAACTGGCGCTTGGGGCAGGCCATGCCCGGCGGGCTGCGCCGCGCGGTGATGTCGCCGGTTTTGGGCTTTATGTCGGTGCTGATGGGCATTGGTGGCGGCAGTTTTGGCGTGCCGTTGATGACATTATTCAACATTCCCATTCACCGCGCCGTGGCCACCGCTGCGGGTTTTGGCATGACCATCGCGGTGCCCTCGGTCATGGGGTTCTTGCTGCTGACCATCGCGCCTGAACAGCGCCCGCCATTTACCATTGGCGCGGTCAATCTGGTGGCGTTTTTCATCGTGATTGCGATGACGTTGATCACCGCGCCCATTGGGGTGAAACTGGCCCATGCGATGGACCCAAAGCCGCTTAGGCGGATATTTGCGGTGTTTCTGACGCTGGTGGCGCTCAATATGCTGCGCAAGGCGCTGGGCTGGTGAAAGCCTTGTCTGATAAAGGCTGGGCGGTGTTTCCGGCAGAGCCTGAGGTGCTGAAATGGGCCGAGGCCGCGCGCGATGTTGCGCTGACATGCATCGCCAAGCCGGACGAGCAACAAAAATGGCTGCAATGTGAAGGCACATGGTTTGTGGGGGTTGATACCCTGCCCAACGGCGCGGGTGGCGCTGTGGGTGGTTCCGGGCCGCTTTGTGGGGCGGCGTATGATATGGCGCGGCAGATTTACGGGGAATTGCCGCTGCACCCGGCGCAGGTTTCGGTGACCTATCCGGGCTATCCCCGCCCGCGTCAGGGCGAAAACCAAACGGCTTTTCAATACCGGCTAAAGCGCGATGCGGCGCATGTGGACGGGTTGCTGGCGGTGGGACCAGCCCGGCAAAGGATGTTGAAAGAGCGCCATGCCTATATTCTGGGCCTGCCCCTGAGCGCCTGCGATACCGGGGCAAGCCCGCTGGTGATCTGGGAGGGCAGCCACCAGATCATGCGCGCGGCTTTTGCGGCTGAACTGGCGGATGTGGCGCAGG
>CAZZKL010000016.1:0-26510 GCA_964655135.1 uncultured Roseovarius sp.
AGCGTCTGGGGCTGGAAGAGGGCACGCAACTGCCGCGCCCGATTGTGGAATATTGCCTGAAGGACGATAAACTGGGTGATCCGCTGGTGTCAGAAGAGCATATCGCCGCGTTTGGCTGGGCCAGCCAGCAGGATATGGACGATATTTTAAGCCTTGCCCTGCGGGTGAATGATTTTCTGGCGGGCGTGCTTTACGGCGTTGGCATCAAGCTGGTGGATTTCAAGATTGAGGTAGGGCGGGTGTTTGACGGCGATTTTCAGCGTCTGATCGTGGCCGATGAGATCAGCCCCGACAGTTGCCGCCTGTGGGATATTGAGACCGGCCAAAAACTGGACAAAGATGTGTTCCGCCGCGATTTGGGCAGTCTGACGGATGCCTATACTGAAGTGGCCAAGCGGCTTGGGGTGATGCCCAAAGGGGCCACGCCGATGGCGCGGCCGACATTGATAAATTAAAGAGGAAATGACCTTATGAAGGCACGGGTTCATATCATGCTGAAAAACGGGGTTCTTGATCCGCAGGGCGAGGCGGTGCGCCATGCGCTTGGCTCGCTTGGCTTTGACGGCGTGACGGGCGTGCGCCAAGGCAAGGTGATTGAGTTGGAACTGGCCGAGACCGACGCCAGCAAGGCGCAAAAAACCGTCACTGAGATGTGTGAAAAGCTGCTGGCGAATACGGTGATTGAAAGCTACCAGGTGGAGCTGATCTGATGCACGCCGCCGTTATTGTCTTTCCCGGCTCAAACTGTGATCGTGATCTGGTGGTGGCGCTGGAGCGCGCGGGGGCCAAGGTTTCGCAGGTCTGGCACAAAGATACGACTTTGCCCGCAAATGTTGATCTGATCGCCATTCCCGGCGGGTTTTCCTTTGGCGATTACCTGCGCTGCGGCGCGATTGCCGCCAATTCGCCGATTTGCAAAACGGTTGTCGCCCATGCGCAGAAGGGCGGCTATGTTCTGGGGGTCTGTAATGGCTTTCAGGTGCTGACGGAAACCGGCCTGCTGCCGGGCGTCCTGCTGCGCAATGCCGGGCTGAAATATATCTGCAAAACTGTTGAGCTGCGGGCTGAGGCCGATAATTGCGCCTTAACCTGCGGGTACACCAAAGGCGAAAAATTTCATATTCCGATTGCCCATCACGACGGCAATTATTTTGTCGATGACGAAACCCTGACCAAATTGCGGGCCGAAGGGCGGGTGGCTTTTACTTATGTGGACAACCCCAACGGCTCAATCGGCGATATTGCCGGGGTTATTTCGCAAAACCGCCGGGTTTTGGGGATGATGCCGCATCCCGAACGCATGAGCGAGCCTGCCCATGGCGGCACGGCGGGGGCAAAATTGTTTTCGGGACTGATTTCAGAGCTGACAAACGCCTGAAATGCCTGAGGCCTTGAGCCTAGGGCCTCGGCTGCGTACTCTAGCCCCATGATCACAAAAACCGGCCATAGTGGAATTGAGATTAAGTTCAGCACCAGTTGGCGGGTGCGGATTGCCCTGCTGGTTTTTGTGGCGGTGGCCATCACCATCATCCTTTCGACCAACCGTTTGCTGACCAATAGGTTTACCGAAACCACCCGCAACCGGGCTGAATTGCGGCTGGCGCTTTACAGTGGCAACCTGCTGAGTGAGCTGCGCCAAAACGCGATTGTGCCACAGCTTCTGGCGCGGGACCCGGCCTTGATTAATGCCCTGAATTCAGAGGATTACAGTCAATCGACCCAACGGCTGATCTCATTCCTTGATGAAATGGGGGCCGCCTCGCTGACGCTGTTGGATAAGGAGGGCCGCACCGTGGCCTCGACGGATCGAAACTCAATCGGAGAGGCCCACCGGCAACGGCCATATTTTGTCGAGGCGATACGCTCATCCGATACGGTATTTGTCGCGCTGGAAGAGGAAACAGGGCTGAATTCGTTTTATTTTTCGCGCCGCATTGAGAGCCAGAATCAAATGATCGGGGTGATTTTGGTTGAGGTGGATCTGGCCAAATATGAGCGCGCCTGGGCGGGAATATCCGATGCGGTGCTGGTGATGAACAGCGAAGGCCGGATTATTTTGGCCACCGATCCGCGCTGGCGCGGGTTGAATGAGGATGACGCGCTGGCCCATACGCCGGTCGATAGCGCCATCCGCAGGGCGTTTCAGGCCACCGCCGATTGGACGCTGTTGCCGGCGGATGCCTATCTCAAGGGCGAGGCGGTGATGCGGGTGGAAGGCCGGGTTGCCTTTCGCGGCTGGCGGATTGCCAGCTTTACCAAATATGCCAGCATCCGCGACAAGGTGAACGGCGCTTTGGCGCTTGAGATTATGGTGTTTGCGATTCTTCTGGCGCTGGCGTTTTACTTTCTCAACCGCAAAACCTCGGTGCGCATGGCGGTGTTTCAACGCGAATCGGCAGAGCTTCGCGCATTGAACGCCCGCCTACAGCGGGAAATCGCCGAGCGTAAAAAGGCCGAGGAAAACCTTGCCGTGGCCGAGCAGACCCTGGCGCAAAGCTCAAAACTTGCAGTATTGGGCGAGATGTCAGCCGCCGTCAGTCACGAGCTTAATCAGCCCCTGGCGGCGATGAAAACCTATCTTGCCGGGGCGCGGCTTTTGCTGACGCGAAACCGGCCGACTGAAACCATGTCATCGTTTCAGCGGATTGATGATCTGATTGAGCGCATGGGGGCCATCACCAAACAGCTTAAATCCTATGCCCGCCACAGTGGCAACAGTTTTACCCCTGTAAACATGGGCGATGCGCTGGCCTCGGCGCTGGCGATGATGGAGCCGCAACTGCGCCAGCGTGAGATTATCATTGACCGGATTTTGCCCGAGGAACCGGTGTTGGTGATGGGCGACCGGGTGCGGATTGAACAGGTGATGGTTAACCTTTTGCGCAATGCCATCGACGCCACCGATGCGGTTGATGAGGCGCGGATTGATATTATCCTGTCCGCCGGTGAAACCGCCACCCTGACGGTGCGCGACAATGGCTCTGGTATCAGCGACCAAGACAGCCTGTTCGAGCCGTTTTACACCACCAAACAGCCGGGTGACGGCGTTGGTCTGGGGCTTGCAATCTCATCGGGGATCGTCAACGACCTTGGGGGACGCCTCACCGCGCGCAATGGGTCAAGCGGCGGGGCTGTATTTGAGATGCAGTTACCGATTATAACTCAAGAAACCCGAGCGGCGGAGTAAGCCAATGCCAAGTGCCATGAAAATCGCGATCATTGATGATGAAAAAGACATGCGCCAATCCATCAGCCAATGGCTGGCGCTTTCGGGATACGACACCGAGGCCTTTGCCAGCGCCGAAGACGCGCTAAAGGCCATCGGCTCGGATTACCCCGGCATTGTGGTGACCGACATAAAAATGCCCGGCATGGGGGGGATGAAATTCCTCAAGAAACTGATGGGCACGGATTCGACCCTGCCGGTGATCATGATTACCGGCCATGGCGATGTGCCGATGGCGGTTGAGGCGATGCGCATTGGCGCTTATGATTTTCTGGAAAAGCCGTTCAACCCCGACCGGATGAATGAGCTGGCCAAAAAGGCCACCTTTGCCCGGCGGCTGACGCTGGATAACCGGGCGCTCAGGCGTGAATTGAGCGATGGCGGCCAGTTGATGAAAAAGCTGATCGGGGCCAGCCCGATAATGGCGCGCCTGAAAGAGGATATTCTGGATCTGGGGCAGGCCGATGGTCATGTGCTGATCGAAGGTGAAACCGGCACCGGTAAAACCCTTGCCGCCCATGCGCTGCACGCGGTTGGGTCGCGCGCGGGCAAAAAATTCATGCTGATCTCGTGCTCGGCCTTTGAGGAAGAGGCGCTGGTGAACCGCCTGTTTGGGCCGATGAACCCGGACGATAGCCAACTGCCCGCCGTAGAAGAGGCCCGGGGCGGCACGCTTGTGCTGGAAGATATTGAAGCGCTGAGCGATACCGCGCAGGCGCGCCTGCTGACCTTTATCAATGAGGAAGGCACACCGCCGGAAACCCGCATCGTGGCGATTTGCAACATGCAAGAACAGGACCGCACCTGTGAAGATGCCCTGCGCCCGGATTTGTTTTACCGTCTGGCCTCAATGCGCATTACCGTGCCGCCCCTGCGCCAGCGCGGTGAGGATATTTTAACGCTGTTCACCCGCTTTGGTGAGCAGTTTGCCGATGATTACGGCTGTGAGCCGCCGCAGGTCACCGCGCAAGAAGCCGCGCAGCTTTTACAGGCCCCGTGGCCGGGCAATGTGCGGCAGCTTTTTAATGTCTCCGAGCGCGCCGTGCTACAGGCGCGCCGGGGCACCGGCACCATTGCCTCGCTCCTGATGTCGGACCATCAGGAAATGCAGCCGGTGATGACCACCGAAGGCAAGCCGCTCAAGGAATATGTCGAGGCGTTTGAGCGGATGTTGATCGACAACACCATGCGCCGCCACAAGGGCAGTATTGCCTCGGTGATGGATGAGCTGTGCCTGCCGCGCCGGACGTTAAATGAGAAGATGGCAAAATACGGGCTGCAACGCTCGGATTACCTGTAGGTTGTGATTATTTTGGCAGCACAACCAGTGGATGGATCATTTTCACCATTGTAATTCACCCACCAGAGGCTTTAGTGTAACTGTAAGGTAAAACGCACCTGATGCGTCTGCCGACACGAGATTCGCTGTTCGGGTTTATGCATGGAAACTATTCCGGCATGACCAGACAGACCGATTAGGCCCTTTTGACAAGGGTCGGTTATGTACCTGCCCCCCCGTGACATCACGAGCGTGCAGGTTTTGTATTGGCCTCCCAACCGGGATGCCGGAGAAGAAAACTGCGATGAAGCGCGCGCAACATTATGAAACCACAGCAGGGGCCGTCAGCGGCCTTTGGGGTTTTGTGCCCGCCATCGCCCTTATCAGACACCGCCTGCGATCCGCCGCCCCACCGGGGTGGGCACGATTGCCGCGGTGCAATTGGACAACATGGCTAAGAAAATGCTTATCGACGCCACCCACGCGGAAGAGACCCGCGTTGTGGTGGTGGATGGAAACAAGGTTGAGGAATTTGACTTTGAATCCGAAAACAAACGCCAGCTAGCTGGCAATATATATCTGGCGAAAATTACCCGGGTAGAACCCTCGTTGCAGGCCGCATTCGTTGAATACGGTGGCAATCGTCATGGCTTTTTGGCGTTCTCGGAAATTCATCCGGATTATTATCAGATTCCCATCGCCGACCGCGAGGCGCTGATGGAAGAAGAGCGCGCCTATGCCGAGGCAATGAAGGCGCGCGACGAGGAAGAAGAGAAAAAACCCAAACGCCGGTCGCGCTCGCGTTCCAAATCAAAAGCGGCCAAAACCACATCGGATGATGCGGTCGTCAGCACCGAGGTGGAAAACAGCGAAATTTCCGGCATGGAAACCATTGATCTTGCGGGTGACACCCCCGCTAATGAGCCCACGCCTGAAGGCAGCTCACCGATGGAAACGGTTGCGGAAACCCCGGTTGAAGAGCCGGTTGATACGCCTGTTGAAGAAGGCAAACCTGAGGCTGAAGCCAAGGATGCGCCTGCGGAAAATGATGCGGCCCCTGCGGCAGATAATGATGCAGACGCCCACCCCGAAGTGCCCGATGATGAGGATGATGAGGCCAAAGCAGCGGATGCCGCAGCCAAGGATGAAACCATTGAATCGGTGGCCGATGAGGACGATCTCGAAGACATCCGCCCACCGCGCAAACCGCGTCCGCGCCGCTATAAAATTCAGGAAGTCATCAAAATGCGCCAGATCCTTCTGGTGCAGGTCGTCAAAGAAGAGCGCGGCAATAAGGGTGCGGCCCTGACCACCTATCTCAGCCTTGCGGGCCGCTATTGCGTGCTTATGCCCAACACCGCACGCGGCGGTGGCATCAGCCGCAAGATCACCAATGCCATTGACCGCAAGAAGCTCAAAGAGATCGCCAACGAGATCGAAGTGCCGCAGGGCGCGGGCCTGATTGTGCGCACGGCAGGGGCCAAACGCACCAAATCCGAGATCAAGCGCGATTACGAATATCTGCAACGCATGTGGGAACAAATCCGCGAACTGACACTGAAATCCATCGCACCCGCAAAGATTTATGAAGAGGGCGACCTGATCAAGCGGTCCATTCGCGATCTTTATAACCGCGATATTGATGAGGTTCTGGTCGAGGGCGAGCGCGGCTATCGCATCGCCAAGGATTTCATGAAAATGATCATGCCAAGCCACGCCAAAAACGTGAAGCATTATCAGGAATCGATGCCATTATTTGCCCGCCATCAGGTGGAAAGCTATCTCAGTGGCATGTTCAACCCGACGGTGCAGCTTAAATCCGGCGGCTATATCGTGATCGGCGTGACCGAGGCACTGGTGGCGATTGACGTCAACTCGGGCCGGGCCACCAAGGAAGGCTCGATTGAGGAAACCGCGACCAAGACCAACCTTGAAGCGGCGGAAGAAGTGGCGCGGCAGTTGCGCCTGCGTGACCTTGCCGGGCTGATCGTGATTGATTTCATCGACATGGATGAGCGGCGCAATAACACCGCCGTTGAAAAGCGCATGAAAGACCGGCTGAAGACCGACCGCGCCCGCATTCAGGTGGGCCGGATCAGCGGTTTTGGCCTGATGGAAATGAGCCGCCAACGCCTGCGCCCCGGCATGATCGAGGCCACAACACAGCCCTGCGGCGCCTGCCACGGCACCGGCCTGATCCGCTCAGACGACAATCTGGCACTTAGTATTCTGCGCCAGATCGAAGAGGAGGGCACGCGCCGCCGCTCGCGCGAGGTGCTGATAAAATGCCCGGTGGGGATTGCCAATTTCCTGATGAACCAAAAGCGTGAGCATGTGGCGCAGATTGAGCTGCGCTATGGGCTTTCGGTGCGCGTTGAAGGCGATCCAATGCTGATCAGCCCCGATTTTGTGCTTGAGAAATTCAAGACCGCGACGCGCAAAGTGCCGGTTGCCACCACGCCGGTTGTCTCGGTTGACAGCTCATTGATGGATGAGATTGATGAGGGCATTCCTGCGGCGGATACCACCGAAGCGCCCGCCGCCGAAGCGCCTGCCACCCATGAGGCGGAAGACGGCGAAGACAAGCCTAAAAAGCGCCGTCGTCGTCGCCGTCGCCGGTCAAAAGGCAACCGGGAAAATGGCGCTGATGCCCAAGCCCCGGACGGAGCGGAAAATACCAATGCATCGCCCTCAGATGACACTGTTGCGAAAGAGGTTTCAGAGCCTGCTGATGCTGATAGTGCTGATGTTAGTGCTGCTGCCGGTGATGTTAGTGCTGATGTTGAGGAGCCTGTAAAAGAAGACAAGCCCAAACGCACCCGCCGGCCGCGCAAGAAGGCCGGGGCACCCAAGGAAGAAACATCAAAAGAAGAAGCGGTAACACCAGCAGAAACTGATCCCGATGCCCCCACCGAGGCGATTGCTGAAACCGCTGAGGACAAACCTAAAAAACCGCGCAGAAGCCGTAAGAAAGCACCCCAAGCTGAGCCGGTTGCAGAGCCTGTAAATGCGGCACCAGAAGCCGCGCCGGTTGTGGTAGAAGCCGCGCCGGTTGTGGCCGAGCCTGCTGCCGAGCCTGTGGCCGAGGCCATTGCAGCACCAGCGGAACCTGCGGTTGCCGAGGCCCCGGTAAATCCGGTGAAGGAGCTGCCGCAAGACACCCCAAAACCCAAGACAAAGCGCCGGGGATGGTGGTCTACTGGACGTTAAGATTGCCTTGTAACTATTTGAAAATGCCGCGTTTATAGCGCGGCATTTTTCATTCTGCGGGCCTCAGGATTTTTTGACCGTATAGGTCTGTGCCGCGTCACTTGTGCCAACCTCAAGCAATTCATGACCGGATTCAGCGCAAAAATGCGGCACATCAACCACCGCCGCGGGATCATCGGCCAATAACAAAATACACTGCCCCGTTGCCAGCGCTTTCAGCCGCTTGCGCAGTTTCAGAACCGGCAGGGGGCACAGCAACCCACGGGCGTCTATGGTCTCGGATATTTTCATGGACCAAGGGATAATCCGCTTCAAACAGCCTGTCCACCGGGTACTACCGGTTTTGCAGCAATGAGACCGATCAAACGCTTTGGGCTTACTCTTGCCCCAATCCTGCGTTAAATTGCGGCTGAAATGAGCAGTTCAGATACCATCCCCGTGCGCCGCAGGCAGGTCTTTTATATCCCGGGCTATGATCCGATACATCCGCGCCGCTACCGCGAGCTTTACCGCAAGCAAAGCGCCGAGCAGGCGGATATTTCCGGCTATGAGATTTCCCAAAGCGCCAAACAAGGGGCAGGGCGGTTTGGCTGGCATGTTGAGGCCGTGATTGACGGGCAGAAAACCCTGACCGATTTTGACGTGCTTGTCTGGTCAGATATCGTCCGCGACAGCATGGGAAAAGGCGTGTTTGGCACCTATCTTTTGCTGTTGCGCACCGCGTGGGTCTATCTCTCATCGGGCGCGCTTTTGCGGCTGATGCGGCTGCGCAAGGGGCCGGTGATCACGGCGCTTTATCCGGTTTTATTTTTGCTGGTGCAGTTGATTTTCGCGCTGCTTCTGGCCTGGGGGGTGTGGCGTTTGCTGGCGCTCATTCATCCTTGGCTTAGCCCGGCTGGGTTGATCATCATTCCCTTTGTGCTGGAATGGTTTCGCAAGCATGACAACCGGTTTTTCGCCTATTATTTGATGCATGATTACGCCTATTCGGCGCGCTACAAAGGGGCCTATCCGCCTGCACTCAAGGCGCGTATGAAAGAGTTTGCGGATGAAATTACGCAAGCATTACAAGGGGATACAGATGAAGTTCTGGTTGTCGGCCATTCCTCTGGGGCGCATCTTGCGGTTACAGTTTTGGCCGATTTGATCCGCGAGGGCGAGGCGCGCGCAAATGGCCCGGCTTTGGGGTTTTTATCCCTAGGGCAGGTCGTGCCGATGGTTTCTTTCCTCAAGAATGCGCAGGTTTTACGCCGTGATCTGGCCTATCTTTGCACCCGAGATGAGCTAACATGGGTGGATGTCTCGGCCCCCGGCGATGGTGCGTGTTTTGCCCTGTGTGATCCGGTGGCGGTTACCGGTGTGGCCCCGGAGGGCAAACGCTGGCCGCTGGTCTTGTCGGCGGCGTTTTCACAAACCTTAAGCCCCGCGCGTTGGAAAGCCATGCGGTGGCGGTTTTTCAAGCTGCATTTCCAATATATGTGTGCCTTTGACCGGCCTGCCGATTACGATTATTTCCAAATCACCGCCGGGCCTTTGACACTGGCCGCGCGCTATCATGGTCGCGCCCCGTCAAAAAGTCGCATTGAAATACCAATATCCGGCTTTAAAGATATGGCATTATGACACTGCCACCCAAACCCAAACCGCGCGAAAACAAAGTCTCGCTCTGGCGCTATCTACAGCTATTTCGCCGTGATATTCTCTCGGCGCAACCGGCGCGGCTGTATCGCGCCTGGATGGCCGAATTTCGCACGCCGTTTTTTCGCTCATACCTGTGCAATCAGCCCGAGCTGGTTGATTTGGTGCTCAAGCAGCGCCCCGATGATTTTCCAAAATCCCGGCGTATTCGTGAAGGGCTGTCGCCGCTTCTGGGCAATTCGGTATTTGTCACCAATGGCGAGACATGGAAACGCCAGCGCCGGATCATCGACCCGGCGTTTGAGGGCGGACGTTTGCGCGATACATTTCCCTCAATGCTGGTAGCCGGGCAGGGGGCTGTGGCGCGGCTGACGGCGCTGGCCGATGGTGCGCCGGTTGAGATCGAAGAACAAACCAGTCATCTGGCGGCGGATGTGATTTTTCGCACGCTTTTTTCCATCCCGATTGAGCATGATGTGGCCAATCAGGTGTTTTCCAAATTTAGGGCACATCAACGCAGCCAGCCGGTTGTCAATTTGGGCGCGTTATTACCCCTGCCAAAGTGGTTTCCGCGCTTTCACAACCGTAAAACCCGCCAGACCGCGCGCGATATTCGCGGGCTGATTACCCGGCTTACATCTGATCGGATGCATGAGATCAAAGCCGGCACCGCGCCTGATGATCTGGCCACCAAAATCATGACGACATCTGATCCGCTTACCGGCCAGCGGTTTGATACCGGTGAGATGGTGGATCAGGTGGCTATTTTCTTTTTGGCCGGGCATGAAACCAGCGCCTCGGCTCTGGCTTGGGCGCTCTATCTTCTGGCACTTTATCCCGAATGGCAGGAGCGGTTGGCAGCCGAGGCGTGCAAAGTGTTTGGCGATGGTGAGATTGAATTTTCAAAAGTGGGTAAACTCAGAATATCGCGTAATGTGTTTCGCGAAACCCTGCGGCTTTACCCGCCGGTTCCGATGATGGTTCGTGAGGCCGCGTGCCCGGAAAATTTCAGGGATCGTGCAATACCCAAAGGGGCGCAGATTGTCCTCAGCCCATGGCATCTGCACCGCCATGAACGTCTGTGGGAAAGACCGGATGAATTCGACCCGGCGCGGTTTGCAACTGAGAATGGCAAATCATGCCTGCGCAACGCCTATATTCCATTTTCCGCCGGGCAACGGGTTTGTACCGGGGCGGGATTTGCCATGATCGAGGGGCCGCTTTTGCTGTCAATGATGGTACAGGCCTGTCGGTTTGAGCGCGTTGCGGGCCGAGAAGCCATGCCCGTGGCGCATCTGACGGTGCGGGGGTTGGACGGTATATGGTTAAGTATGACCCCGCGTACTGGTGCCTAAATCTTTTAAGAAAAAGATTTGCAAAAAGTTTTTTAAAAACTTTTGTATCAGAACTTTTGATAACGTTTGAGGACGTACAGCCGGATAGCAGAAGCTAGGCCAGAATCCATGCCGCGTTCTTCATCAATTTTAGCAGCTAATGCATTGATTGGCATATTTAATTCCGTCGCTATTTGGCTAAATGCTTGCCAAAAATCATCCTCCAGAGAAACGCTGGTACGATGCCCGTGCAAGGTAAGAGAATGTTTGGCCGGGCGCTTGCTCATAGCTCTGATTCGTGCTGATCAATGGCATCAATGCGTTTCTTCTCGCGTGCTTTTTCAAGCTTAATCCGGGCCTTGCTGCGCCCATGTCTGACAGCGTTTTCATCGGCCCGTGCCGCCGCCTCAACCCGCGCCTTTGCCTTTTGATACTGGTTGAGGTTAACTGGCTCTGCCATTACTTTGGCCCCACCATATTTTCCGGGCGCACAACACGATCAAACGTCTCTTCATCGACAAAGCCCAGCCGCACTGCCTCTTCTTTCAATGTAGTGCCGTTCTTATGGGCAGTCTTGGCCACCTTGGTGGCATTGTCATAGCCAATCTCAGGCGCGAGCGCCGTCACCAGCATCAGGCTTTCGCGCATCAGCTTATCAATTCGCGCCTCATCCGCTTGCAGCCCGTCAATCAGGTTTTTGGTGAATGTCGCACTAGCATCCCCCAAAAGCTGCATGGATTGCAACACGTTATAGGCCATCATCGGCTTATACACATTGAGTTCAAAATGCCCCTGCGAGCCGGCAAAGCCCACGGCGGCGTCATTGCCCATCACCTGCACACAGACCTGCGTCAGGGCCTCGCATTGGGTGGGGTTGACCTTGCCCGGCATGATCGAACTGCCCGGCTCATTTTCCGGCAAGATCAGCTCCCCCAGACCACAGCGGGGTCCGGAGCCAAGAAACCGGATGTCATTGGCAATCTTGAACAGGCTCGCGGCCACGGTTTTCAGGGCGCCTGAGATTTCCACAAGCGCGTCATGCGCCGCCAGAGCCTCAAACTTATTGGGCGCGGTGATAAAGGGCAGGCCGACGATCTTGGCCATATTTGCCGCCACCATCTTATCCCAGCCCACCGTGGTATTCAGGCCGGTGCCCACGGCGGTGCCGCCCTGTGCCAGCTCATAAATCCGGCCCAAGGCGTCTTTGACGCGCTGAATGCCCATGGCCACCTGATGGGTGTAGCCAGAAAATTCCTGCGATAGTGTCAGTGGCGTGGCATCCTGGGTATGGGTGCGGCCGATTTTGATGATGCCGTCAAACGCCTTGACCTTCGCCGCCAAACCGGCGTGCAATTTCTCAAGCCCCGGCAGCAACACATCGCGCGCTTTCATGGCGCAGGCAATATGCATCGCGGTGGGGAAGGTATCATTCGAGGATTGCCCCATATTGCAATGATCATTGGGATGCACCGGATCTTTTGAGCCGATCACCCCGCCCATAATTTCAATCGCGCGGTTGGCAATCACCTCATTGGCATTCATGTTGGATTGCGTGCCCGATCCGGTCTGCCACACCACCAGCGGAAAATTGTCATCTAACTTGCCGCTCATTACCTCACCGGCGGCCTCAATGATCGCTTGCCCGCGCGCCTCGTCCAGTTTGCCCAGCTTGATATTGGCCTGCGCACAGGCCTTTTTGATCACGCCCAAGGCACGCACAATGGCGATGGGCTGTTTTTCCCAACCGATGGGGAAATTGATCAGTGAGCGTTGCGTCTGCGCCCCCCAATATTTATCTGCGGGCACTTCAAGCGGGCCAAAACTATCGGTTTCGGTGCGGGTGGCGGTCATGTCTGCTATTCCTGTTGACTGTTATTCGGTATTACTTGCGGAAACTATCAAGGCTCACGATCTCGGCGGCGGGTTTATCAGCCGCCTCATCTGGCGCATCTTCGGTGATTGGGGCCTCTTCAACACTGGTAGCGCCCGCCGCTTCATCGTCGTCTTCGGGGGCTTCAAACCGCAGGCCAAACTCAACCGAGGGATCGACAAATGTCTCAATCGAATCGTAAGGCACATAGAGGTTTTCCGGCGCGTCGCCAAAATTAAGCGTCACGGAAAACCCCATATCCGTGACCTCAAGATCATCATACCAATGCTGCATCACCACGGTCATCTCATTGGGGTAACGCTCTTTCAGCCAATCGGCGAGGCGGGCGTCGGGATGGGTGGTATCAAAGGTGATGAAAAAGTGATGCGCCCCGGGCAGGCCGTGATCGCGCACATCCGTCAGCACCTCCTGGATCAGGCTACGCATGGCCTTATGCATCAGATTTCCGTAATCGATTGTACGAGACATGGCATTCCCCTGTGGCCGGCATTCACACCATAGGGGATTCGCGACAAAACCAAAAGACCCTGCCACGCCTCATTTTTGCTGCGTCAGATCAAGCAACAGACCACCCGCAGCCATATTTACCCAAACAGGGCGGCGATTTTTGAGCGCCCGCGATGCAGCAGATAGTAAAACACCGGCACCGCCACCAAGGTCAGGAATGTGCCCACCATCAACCCGCCAATGGCCACCACCGCCAGCGGCGACAGGCGCTCGATCCCCACCGACCATTCCAGCGCAATCGGCAACATGCCGACGCTTGAGGCGGTCGCCGTCATCAGGATGGGGCGGGTGCGCAGTTCAACCGCCTGAATCAGCGCGTCTTTCAGGGGCTTGCCCTGTTTCATCGCCTCTTTGGTGAAATCAATCAACAGGATACCGTTATTCACCGCAATCCCCATAAGTAGGATAAACCCCATGAAAGACGGCATTGAGCTGTGTTTATCCGCCAGCATCATCGCCCAAACCGCGCCGATCACGGCGAGCGGCAAAGAGGCCATGATGGCAATCGGATCAAGGAACGAGCCGAAGGTGATCACCAGCATCAAAAAAAGCAGCGACAGCCCGATCAGCAATGAGTTTCGCAGCCGGGTAAAGGATTCTCCCATTTGTTTAAATTCGCCTTCATAAACGATCGAATAGCCCCGTGGGAGGGCGAGGCCCTGCAAGGCTTTGGTGACGTTATCATGCAGGCTGGTTATGGCGATATTGCGCCGGTATCCAACCACATCAAGCGTGGGCAACAGCGCCTGATGGGTTTCCGATGTGGGGGCATAGGTTGTTGTCGGATCGGCAAGGGCGGCAAGCGGCACAAACCCGCCGCTTGCCGTGCGTATCTGCAGCGCATTCAGGGCCTCGGGCGATGAGCGTTGATCGGGTTGCAGGCGCAGCTTGATCGGGATCGGATTTTCGCCGGTAATCCGCAACCGGCCACCGGGAATGCCCTGAACAGCGGCGGCGACCTGCTCGGCCACATCCTCGGCCGTCAGCCCATAAAGCCGGGCCTGCACCGGCGAGACGTTGAGGTTAAGCTGCTCTGCCTGACCTTGCCATGTGCGCTCAACCCCGGTGAGGCCCTTGACGGTGCCAAGGCGGGTCATGACCTCATCGCCAAGCTGATCAAGAATTGCCGGGTCGGGGCCGGTGATCATCACATCCACCGCGCCGCGGATTGACGACAGGGCAGTGGCACCAAACTCGGACACATTTGAAGACATCAATCCGGGTATCGCGCGGATACGCTGGCGAATGGTTTTTTCAATGTCATAAATTGATTGATCCCGCCCGAAACGATTGACAATATTAACGGTCAGCCGCCCGGTTTGCAGGGTACGGGCCGCACCAAAGGATTTCACCCCCGGCTCGGCCCCGATCACCATCGAGGAGTTGAGCAGCCAATCCTCGGGCATCGCGCCGCGCACGGCATCATCAACTTTGGTGGCGATTTTGCGCATTTCGGCGGCATCGGTATTGGGCTGGGCCTCAAATGTCACAATCATCACGCCGGTATCCATTAGCGGCATGATCTCACGGCCCAGAAATGAGATTTGCGGCGCGGACGCGGCGAACATCAGCAGAAAGCTTAGCGCAACCAACCCGGGATGGTTCAGGGCTTTTTCGGTGGTGTGGACAAAGAAATTGCGCACCGGGGTGATGAAAAACCGATCAAACGGGCGCAGAATAAAGGCCAGCGGATCGGGCCTGCCGGGGCGCATGATCATCGGCACCAACAGCGGAATAATTGTCACCGACACAATCAACGACGCCGCCAGCGCCACGGATAATGTGACCGTGAGGGGGCGCAGAATGGTTTGCACAAAGCCGCCAATGAACATGATCGGCAACAGAACCGAGATGGTGGTGATGGTGCCTGACGTATCCGCCAGCAGAATTTCACCGGTTCCCTTGATCGAGGCACTCATCGGGGATTCCGTGCCCTTTCGCAATCGCCGTTCGATGTTTTCAATCACCACCACAGCATCATCCGCCAACAGGCCAACGGCAATCACAATGGCCGTGAGGGTGATCATGTCAAACTCGTACCCCATCAGATTGAGGGTGACGAAAGTCAGCAGATACGTCAGCGGAATTGACAGCGCGGTAATGAAAGCGGCGCGGGTATTGTTCAAAAACAGCAGGATAACAATCAGCGTCATGATCACCGCATCGCGCAGGGATTGCAGCATGTTATCAACGGTTTGGTGGATGATCCGCCCTTGGGTATCGGCAATCGAAAGCGACAGCATGGGAAAATCCCGCGCAATACGCGGCAGCACTTTTTCAATCGTGGCAATCACCACCGAGGCATTGCCGTTATCGCCGCGCAACAGCGACACCGCAACCGCCGGACTGCCATTGCCATGATAGAGCGATGTGGGATCGGATGCCCCCCATTTCACCGTGCCAAGATCGCCCACCCTCACATGCGTGCCGCCGGGCAGGGGCACCAGAATTTCAGCGAGGTCACCAGGCAATCGCGCCAGCGCCTTGGCCGTCAGCAACAGGCGAAAGCCGTTGCGGTGAATAAGGCCTGCGGGTTTGGATATGTTACTGCCGACAAGGGCGCGGGCGACGGTTTCGGGACCAATGGCAAAGGATGCCAGCTTATCACGGTCAAGCTCAATACTGACCTCGCGCTTGTCGCCGCCAAAAATTTCAACCTCGGCAACGCCGGGGATATTGAGCAATTCATCGCGCACCGGGTTTTCAACGATGCGGCGTATCTGGCCAAGATCAAGATCATAGCCCTTGGCCGCCGTGGCCGCCAAAACCACAATCGGGCGGGCGGCTTCGGTTATTTTGAAAATCAACGGCGCGCCAACACCTGAGGGCAGCAGGCCGGTCACCCGGGGCATTTCGGTGGTGACATCGGTGGCGGCGGTGGAAATATCAATGCCATATTCAAATTCCACCTGCACCGATGAGACCTCATCGCGCGAAGTGGATGTCACCCGCCGGACCCCGTCGATGGCCGACAGGCGCACCTCAATCGGGTGGGTGACCTCAATCGCCACATCTTTGGCAGTGGCACCGGGCCATGAGGTGACAACCGACACCGTTGGCCGGTTACTGTCAGGGAAAAGATTGAGCGGCATGGCGTTAAAGCTGATAATGCCGCCGAAAATGACAAAGGCGAACAGCGCCAGAATGGCATGAGGCCGGGCCAGAACCCAACTGATGAAACTCATTGCGCCATGCCTTTTGCAATGATCGCCGCATCGCCGGTTTTCAGCTTCAGTAAGACCGCCTGTTGCGCGGTGATCACCCGGTCGCCAAGTTTGAGGTCGCCCAAAACCGCCGCCCGCTCAGACGCGGCGCGGATAATTTTCACCGGCACTTTTTGCAGCGTTGCATTGTCATCCTCGCCGACAATTTTGACCACAAAACCGCTGATGCCATCCGCCGACAGGGCAATCGCGGTGACCGGCACCGTCAGGGCATCCTTCACCTGTCCGGTGATAACCCGGGCCGGCACCCGCGCGCCTGAGGGCAGGTTGAACGGCGCGTCTGTCAGGTCAATTTCAACGCTGCCCATCGACAGGCTGTCAAGGGTCCGGTTGATCCGGGTCAGGCGGGCCGTGACGCTGGTGCCGCCTGATGTCATCTCAACCAATGAGCCGGGCTCTAACTGCACCAGCACCGATTGCGGCACCTTGATGGAAAACCGGGTTTTGCCCGCCACGGACAACAGGTAAATCGGCCTGCCGGGCGCCGCAAGATCGCCCGGTTCAGCCAGCCGGGCGGCGATGGTTCCACTTTTATCAGCGGTGATCACGGTATAACCACGGCGGGTTTTAAGCTGTGCCAACTGATGCCGCAGGGCCGTCACATTTTTCTGGGCGGCAATAAAAATCGCATGGGCATTTTCGGCTTTTTCCTGGGTGGTAAAGCCTTTTTCCAGCAATGTCTGTTGCCGGGTCAGTTCATCCTTGAGAAAGGTTTCCTGTTGGATCGCAGAGTCGAGATTTGCCTGCACCACGGCAATTTCATCCTTAATTTCGGTGGCATCAATCTGTGCCAGAATGGTGCCGGGTTGAAACGATTGGCCCTCACGCGGGCCCATGCTGAGGATGGTTCCGGATATTTGCGGCGCGATGGAAATTTCCGAATCCGCCTTTTTCACCGCCAGCGCCATAAAGCCGGTGGTCACCGTCTGTTGGGTCACGTCCCCAGAATGAAGCGCCCAAGGGGCCGGGGCAGGGGGGGCAACCTGAGAGTGTTGCTCGGCCCGCACGCCCCGCAGGGTAACCGCGCCATAAACAAGGCCCGCGATGGCGGCCAATGCCACCAGATAAGTGATTGCTTTTGCGGGTTTCATTGGTCCGGTTCCTGATCATCCTGACGGTGCAGGCGTTTGATTTGATTTTTCAAGGTCTCGATCTCCTGCATCAGTTCCAGAACCAAAACCGAGCCGGCAGGATTGAGCCGCAAATCGCGCTCAAGCCGGTTGGCTTTTTGGATATGAAGCAGGTGAATTTCCGAGAACCGCCAGCTTGACACGGTGCTGCCTGCCACCTCAATCAGCCCTTCCTCAATATAGGCGACGACAACCTCGCGGCTGAGGTTGCACTGATCGCAGATATCTTGCAGCGACAGGTTTTTTTGCTCTTTCAAAAGGTCATCCGTCATCAAATCATTCCCTTTTAAAGCCCCGGAGCCATGTGGCGGCGTGGATTGAAGTTAAGCTCTTTGGCCATGGTTTTATACAGCTCCTTGGCCTTGGCATTATCCGCCGGGGGCAGGGCAATCTGCAATGTGACATAAAGATCGCCGGGCGGTTTTGACGGAATGCCGCGGCCTTTCAGACGCATCTTGCGCCCTTGCTTTGAATTGGCCGGAATATTGAGATCAACCACCCCGCCGGGGGTGGGCACTTTGACCTTGCCGCCCAATGCGGCCTCCCACGGGGTGACCGGCAGATCAAGATAAAGGTCCGAGCCTTGCGCATGATAAAGCTTGTGCGGCTTGAATTCGATCTCAAGGAACAAATCGCCCGCCTCGCCCCGGCCATAGCCCGGTGCGCCTTGTTTTTTGAGGCGGATATTTTGGCCCTCACGCACGCCTTTGGGAATGGGGACAGCCAGATTTTTCTGCCTCAGGACCACATGACCATTGGGGTCAAGCTCGGGCATTTTAAGGGTGATCCGGCGTTTGGCACTGGTAAAGCTATCCTCAAGATCAATCGCGATGCGGGCGTGGTGATCCTGGCCTTTGGCGTTGAATTCAGGCTGGCGGTGCTCGCTTTGCTGCGTGCGCCGGGCTTTGTTGAAAAGATCGGAAAAGAAATCCGAGAAATCCTCTTGCCCGGTCTGCTGATCCCCCGGCCGCCCGGTGAATTCAAAACCCTGATCCCAGCCCGGTGGCGGGGTGAAATCCTGCCCCGCCTGATAGTTTTGCCCCATCTGATCATAGGCGGCGCGCTGCTCAGGATCACTTAAAACATCATTGGCCTGACCTATTTCCTTGAACTTTTCTTCGGCATTGGCGTCCTTGTTCAGGTCGGGATGATACTTGCGCGCCAATTTGCGATAGGCGCGCTTGATCTCATCTACCGTGGCGGTTTTATCCACCCCAAGAACGGCGTAATAGTCTTTGTATTTCATGCCAGGTTTTACTTTCGTGTTTCCAAAGGATCAGGCTTTGCCTCCAGCCTGTCAGATTATCGGCTTTGTTGCAGCATTTATATTTGGGTCTTACCCGCCATCAGCCCGATGACCACAAGCGCGATGCCATCAAAAAACAGGCTTACACCCACAAACAACCCCACCAATAAAGGCGATGTCAGGGGCCAGCCGACAAACAAGATCATCGCCAGAATAAACGACATCAGGCCATTTATCGCCATCCAACCCCAGCCGTGCATCGGATACATATCATAGGCAAGGCCAAAGCCGCCAAAGGCATCCATCAACAGATAAAACGTCAGCATCAGGGCAATCACCGCCAGCCCGGCCAGCGGATCGTAAATAAATATCGACCCGGTGAGGATCAGCAGGATCGGCTTGAGAAAGGCAATCATTGATTTGCCCCGGCCCAAAAACGCCAGATAAGCGGTCAAAATCCCGCCGGTTACCAGCAGCCAACCGGTAAATGCGGTGATCACCAGCGACATGAGCTGTGGCACAATCGCCCCGGCAAGACCGACAATCATAAGTAAGATGCCGGTGATAAGGCTGAATTTTTTGAACCGCTTTGCGAATGCATGGTCAAATTTTAAGTGCAGTACGGGTATTTCTGTTTCATGTGTCATTGTCTTCCAAGCTCCTGTTCGTTTTTAAACCAGATATAAAACTGGCTTTCCAAGTGATATGTCTTCGAGTTTCCGGCAGCCGTGGCGCAAGGCTTTGCTATCCCCTTGCAGAACCAGAACCGCCAGACCGGTTTCCAGCGCCCGGTCATATATTTCTCGGTGATGCATCGGGACGCCGATTAAATTAAGCACCTCGCCCACCTGCCACAGGCCGTTGCTTTGCGCAGGCAAGTGTTTCCCAAGCTGCCCCCGGCAGGTGATTGCGCCGCAACCGGGATTGATTTCGGGTTTGCTTAGCACCGAAATATCCAGATCGCGCGCGGCCCCCCGATGCAACCCAAGACGGGCCAGCCGCGCGGTTGACAGATCCGACATCACCGCCAGACAGCAGCTTTGTTTTACAAGGGTAGGGTGCGCGCTCATTTTCAACAACCGATGACGTTATCGGTCATCTCAATAGTCATCTCAGGCGGGAAAGACTGCTACCTGGATAGCAGTTTTTGAAAAATTCTGAATGGGTAATTACGCGCCGTGATTGTGAATACGTTTGCCAACAATCCGCCCGGTGAAAGCCCGAAACGCCAGTTCCGCCACAAACGCGGCGGCAAAGAAGCCGATAATCCAATATAGATTGCCCGGGTGCGTGCCGCTAAGATAAATCACTGAAAGGATGATTGCCCCCAGATTGGCAAGTATTGCCACCCATATCATCACCCGCGAGGCCTTGGTTTTATCCAACAGCCGCAAATGCCCGATATGAACGATAAGATGGATCATCAAGGTTGAAATCGCTCCGATGGCGGCGATGGATGACAGATCAAAAAACACCGCCATCAGGATGATGATCGCAGAACTGATCACCAGCCCCTGACGGGAATGCGCAATCGGCTTGCCAAAAGCGTTGGGCAATTCGCCCTTTTGTGCCAGTTGATAGGTGACGTTGGTGGCGGCATAAAGGCTGGCGTTGATCGCCGAGGACGTCGATAGCAGCGCAGCCAGAGCCATGAGGGTAAAGCCCATAGCGCCAAAGATAGGCCGGGCGGCCTCGGCAAGGGCATAATCCTGGGCCTTGATCGCTTCTTGCGCCGTCAGATTGCCAAACACCGCAAAAGCAACCGCCACATAAAGCACCATGACAAGGGCAATGGCGGTCATGATGGCGCGGGGCAGGGTGCGGGCCGGGTCTTTCATGTCTTCCGCCGCATTGGTGATGATGCGAAAGCCCTCATAGGCGAAAAACGTGATCGCCAGTGAAAAGAAAATCGAGCGGACAGGCGGGTAATCCGCCGGGGATAGTTTAGCAGGATCCATCGTTGCAATGCCGATGACAGCAAAAACCGCCAGCGCCAGCATTTTCAGAAAGACAACGATATTTTCAACCCGCGCCATGCTGCCCGCGCCATTGAGGTTGATCAACATGAAGATCAGCACAATTCCGGCGGTAATGATCTCGACCCATAGATGGGCAAACCCCGGCGGCAATAATTCATAAGCGTATGAGCCGAATGTCCGGGCCACCAAAGAGATTGATACCAGCGAAGTCACATACATCATCACGCTGATGCCCCCCGAAAACACCCCCACGCCGTAACCCTGCACCAGATATTCAACAAACCCGCCGCTAGAGGGAAACCGCGCCCCCAGCCTCCCGATTGAATAACCCGAAAGCAGCGCGATTATGCCACCGGCAACAAACGACAACCAAACGGCGCTGCCGGCAATCAGGCTGGCCTGTCCGAGCAGGGCAAAAATCCCGGCCCCAACCATGGCCCCGATACCCATCGCCACAGCCGACCAGAATGAGACGGTTTGACCAGATTTATGCATCTATTGTCCTTGTTCAGGAAGTGTTTGACGGCGGCGGCAACGACCGGGTTTTTGCCCGCTCTAGCAGAGATTGCAAGCGTTTGATCTGAATATGGCCGTGATCAAGCCCGATGATGCCCTGTTTGCGCCAGTGCTGAAGCTGCCGATTGACAACCGCGCGAACGCTGCCGATCATTTCCGCCAACACCTCATGCGACAAATCATTGATAAGCGTCAGGTGGCGATGCTCGGGGTCTTTGTCGTCGATATGACGCATGATGAGATGCGCCAGCCGGGTTTCTGTGTCATGCAAGGCCAGATCCCCCGCCAGATCAACAAGGCTGCGCATCTGCTGCCCCAGATATGGCAAAAAACTGCGGTTGATCTCGGGGTGGGCGGTAATCAGAGCACGCATGTCATCCATCGGCATGGTCAACAGATCAACATCGTCGCGCGCCAGCATGATGCCATCGCACGGCTTGCCGGTCAGCAGTTGCAACATGTCAAACGCATCCCCCGGCGCCAACAGAAACAAGGTAATTATACGCCCGGTATCGGGGTTGATCTGGGTGATCTGTAACCGGCCGGAAATGATGATGTGAACCCGGTCACTGACATCCTCGGCCGGGACAGAACGCTTGTGCATCCATGTTTCACGGGTGGTTTGCCGCAATATTTCAGCAAGCAGGTTATCGTCCAGATTTCGAAGCAAACCCGATTGCTGCAATATGTGTTTCATTTTGGCCTTTTTGAAATACCCTTTAACAATCCGCGATTGCATGGGCCCCCTATCAACCTAACCTGATTCATCTGTCAGGGCCAGTTCAGTGTGGTCAATAACAACAGGCCTGGATGCTTTGACAGAACGGCCAGCCCTGCGGCTATAAAACCTGCGGCAATAAAATACGGCACCGCTCTTTGCAGGGCGATGCCGTAAAAAATGACTGCGGTCAAATGGGGATGAAACAGCAGCCTGGAAGCGCCGACCACTGATCTGATCAATAAAACCAGTGGCCGACATCCGGAAAAACCGGCAAATCCGAGAGCTCTGTTATCGCAGAGGTTTCAGACCTGATGTCCCCGGGCTAATAAAGCCACCACTCACGGAACCTCACCATATTGCGATGAACTGTAACAAATGAAAAGTAGGGAAAACCATACCTCCGGGTAGAGGCCTTGATTTAGTGGCATATTTTTCTGAAAAACAACTCTGGATTAAGGCCAATACAACCCTAATCATGTATCCAGAATGAACATTTGATTCTGAAAGGCCGCTTTCAGCACCGCTTGCGCTGTGGTTTCCACATTAAGCGAATCACGCGCCAGGCGCAGATGTTTTTCAACCGTGGCCGATGTCAGATCCAGCAACAGGGCAATATCCTGAATGGTCTTGCCGTCGCCAACCCAGCCCAGAACCTCGCGCTGCCGCTTGGTAAGCGACTGTCCCGGCGCGGTGTAGGGCAGGGAGAGGATACGCAAATGGGTGATGGTATTAAGCACAATAATGTCATCGCCATGCCGGGCCCAGATGCCGTCAATTTCGGCCTGAGAAAGCCCCGGACGACCGGTGAGGGCGATGGCCCCTTTGGTGCGCGGAGAGATCGATTTGAAACTGATCGAATAGCCCGCCGTCACGCCTTTGGCGATGTTGAACTCAAGCACTTTGCGTTCCGGCCCGGTAAGGGTGCCGGTGCTGGCCATTTCATGCATCACCGACCACGAGCAGGCCCCATCATTTTCCAACGCCCATCGCACCATGGGGGCATGAAAAAACAGGCCTTCGCCGACAAACACATCGGTATAATCGGGCTTGTGATTGGTCAGCAGGACAAAATCATCAGGATCGCCCAGCGACGTGGCCGTGCGGTAGCGGGTATAGCCATAAATCAGCCGGTCAAAGCCATACTCGGCCATCAAACTGGTGTGCATATCCCACAGCTCTTCAATGCCGGAGGCGTTCAGCAGATCAAGCATTGTTTCAGTCTTGATCATTGCAGCGCCTCATTAAGCGCTGCAATCGCCATGGGATAACCCGCCGCGCCAAAGCCACAGATCACCCCAAGCGCCACTTTGGCGATATAAGATGTGTGGCGGAATTCCTCACGGGCGTGGATATTCGACAGGTGCAGCTCAATCACCGGCAGCGCGACCGAGCTGATCGCGTCCATCAGCGCCACCGAGGTATGGGTATAGGCACCAGCATTGAGGATGATCCCGTCATGGCGGTCCCGGGCCTGATGGATCAGATCAATCATCGCGCCTTCGTCATTGCTTTGGGCAAACTCAATCGTCAGGTTCAGCTCATCAGCTTTGGCCTCACACAGGCGTTCAATATCCGCCAGGGTGGTCGCGCCATAAACCTCGGGCTGCCGCTGTCCCAGCAGATTAAGGTTTGGACCATTAAGGATTAAGATCGATGCCATGTCTTTTATTTTCCTTCGAATACATTCCTAAACAGGTATCATTATCCTGTCGAGGGCAGGCGTGTCATGGCGGGTGTTAATATCTATATTGTGTTTAGTACGCAGATTAAAGCCACAACTCAAGTGGTTGAAATGTATAGAAGGTATTCTATATTTTCGGATATATTATTAACATAATACTTATTATGCGACTAATGTCCGGGGAGGATCCACACCAAATAAAATATCCGCCCTCTGGTCGAAGACGACGTAATCTGAGTCCAAATCGGAGATGAGATCAAATCAAATGCGGGATCGGCATATTAATATTGACGAAAAGACAGATGTTTTGTGTCGCAAAACTAGGGTGTCTGTACCTTCAAACCTGCGCAAATGGCACTTAAAATGCGGCACAGAGCTAGGATATGCACATGATCAAAGACCTGACCTTTCCCCATGGCCTGCGCTTGCTGACACGCTATCAGGCAGGCGATCATGATGCCAAAGAGCGGCTGAAGCAGATATTTGATGCGGCTTTAGCGGGGGAATGTGACGCCGGATTTGCCAGCCCTGCCCCGGTGGATCGGGTGCATATTTCCGGCTCGGTTCATATGCTGGCGCTTGGCCTTTTGCATGATCTATACGGCATTGAATCGGCCAGCTATTACAAAACCGATCCTTGGCGCTATGCCCGCGCCAACCTGATCACAAGCCGCCTTTTGGGGATCGAGAAATACTATTCCACCTGGGCGCTTTATGCCTTTACCTGTGAAGCGCTGGGGCAAAAGATGATGTATCCCGACCGGTTTCCGCCCGGCTCTGACCCCGATGAGCCGTTGATCAACAGCGAAAACTGGCGCGCCCTCACAACGCCCGATTTCAACAGCGGCGTGCCCAAGATCATCAATGATTTCACCCGCGTCACCGAGCAGTTGACCGGGGCCGCGCCCTTGTTGCAAATCTCGGCCCCCTACTCGCTGGCGGCAGATATTTACGGGCAAGAGCCGCTGTTGGCCGATGTGGTGCATAATCCCGATCAGGTCAACGCGCTGCTTGATCACCTCGCCGATCAGGTGCTGTGCCCATGGATTGAGGATTTTCTAAGCAAATTCCCCAATGGCTGGATTGAGCTGTCCGACGCCTCCGGCTCGCCGTTTTTCATCGGGCCGCAGAATTGCAAAACCATGGCGATCCGCGCGATGCAGCGAATGATCGCAGGCAAGCCCTGGGCCGAGCGGCTGTTTGACTGCAATTATCGCGGCGATTTTGTGACTCAGGCGAAAAAGAAAAACCGCCGCTCGCGGCGTGGCTCGGATGTGGCAGCACCGGGCATTGATTTGCACGAGCTGACCGAGCTTAAACACAGCGTCTGCCCCAAATTCATCATGCGGCTTGAGGCCGACCAAGTGCCGATTGCGTTCTACCGCGATCAGGCGATTGCGCGCGGCGTGCCGCTGACCCTTGGCATCGGCTCGGGCGAGGTGGATGGCAACTCTGTGGGCAATATCGCCCTTGCCAAAACCGCCATTCAGGGCACCGCCCACGATTATGTTGCGGCGATTAAAGACGTCTGTGAAAGCATCCCCCTGCCCGCCGATAACTTTGTCATGCAGCCCTGGCCCAGCCATATCTATTTTGAAGACATCAGCGCGCAATCGCAGTTTGAGATGATTGAAATTATCATCGCCGCCGCGCGCGACAGTCCCCCCTTCAAACGCTTGGAAACCTCAGCATGATCAATGAGTTGACCTTTCCTGCGGGCCTGCGCCTGCTGTCAGAATATCAAGCCGGTGAATCCGGGGCCAAGACCCGTTTGAAACAGGTTTTCGACGCGGCGATTGTCGGCGATTATGACGCCAATTTTGCCATCCCCGCGCCGCAAAATGCGGTCAACATCGGCGGCTCAATCAACCTTTTGACGCTCACCATCATGCATGATCTTTATGGTCTCGACGGGGCCGCGTTTTATAAGGGCGACGCCGAGCGTTATGTGCGTGCGACACTATTCACCCGGCGACTTTTGGGCATGAACAAGCTTTATATCTCTTGGCCGGTCTATGCCTTTAGCTGTGAGGCGATGGGGCAAAAGATGATGTATCCCGACAAGTTTCCGCCCGGTGCCGACCCTGACGAGATGCTGATCAATCGTGACACATGGCGCGATATGCCAACCCCGGATTTTAACGCGGGCATTCCGAATTTGATCAGCGAAATTGCCGCCTGTTACACCCGCCTGACCGGGGCCGAGCCGATTTTGCACCTCTCGGCCCCCTACTCACTTGCGGCGGATATTTACGGGCAAGAGCCGCTATTGGCCGCGCTGGTACACGCGCCTGATTTTGCCAATGAGATGCTGGATCTGATTGTCGACCGGGTGCTGCGCCCGTGGATTGATCATTTTGTCGCCCGCTTCCCCAATGCGTGGATTGAGCTGTCGGATGCCTCCGGCTCGCCGTTCTTTATTGGGCCGGGAAATTGCAAAAACATGGCCATCCGCTCGATCAAACGGCTGGTCGATGAAAACCCTTGGGGGCACCGCGTGTATGATGCCAATTATCGCGGAGATTATGTGACGCAGGCACAAAAGAAGGCCCGCAATTCGCGTCGCCGGGCGCGCGCGGGCAGCTCTGAAAGCCTCAGCATCGAGGCGCTGACCGAGCTGAAACACAGCGTTTGCCGTGATTTTGTGATCCGGCTGGACGATGACCGCGTGCCGGTTGATTTCTATGAAAAACAAGCGATTACCCGTAATGTACCCCTGTTTTGCGGCATCGGTGCCTCGCAGATTGACCGCAATTCAATCGCCGACAAGGGCGCGGCCCTGTCCGAGATTGGTCAAACGGCGGCGCTCTATGTGGATGCCATCAAAAATGTGGCCATAGCGATTGCAAAAGCAGGGTATAAAAACCGCACCCAGCCGTGGCCGGGTACGATTTATTTTGAGGACATCAGCTCGGAAGCGCAGTTTGA